>NZ_JBYVMD010000022.1:0-103566 GCF_058145955.1 Pseudomonas sp. A39 | reverse complement strand
GGTGGGTGATGACGGGATCGAACCGCCGACCCTCTGCTTGTAAGGCAGATGCTCTCCCAGCTGAGCTAATCACCCTTTGCTTCGTTGAGGCCGCGAAATTTACGCAGGTAGCGGACCTAAGTCAATAGCCCGCTTGAAGTTTTTCTGAAAAAGACAAAATGGCTTCAAGACGGCTATCCGCTCTACTCGCTGTAAATCATCTTCTTGCTCATGCCACCGTCCACCACGAACTCTTGCCCGGTGACAAACCCCGCCTGACGCGACAGCAGCCACGCCACCATCGCCGCCACGTCCTCTACGGTACCCACCCTGCCCGCCGGATGCTGGGCATGATCAGCATCACTCAACGGCTCGGCACGACGCGCTGCAGGATCACGCGCATCGATCCAGCCAGGGCTGACCGCATTGACCCGCACTTCCGGCCCCAGGCTCATCGCCAAGGCATGCGTGAGGGCCAACAGGCCACCCTTGCTCGCCGCGTAGGCCTCGGTGTCCGGCTCAGACTGGCGAGCCCGGGTCGACGCCAGGTTGACGATGGCGCCACCATGGGCCCGCAGATACGGCGCACAGTGCTTGGCCAATAACATCGGCCCACTGAGGTTCACGGCCAGCACACGATTCCAGTAGGCCAGGTCCAGGCTTTCCAGGGTCATATTGCGCGGGTCCGCCACCGCTGCGTTGCAGACCAAGGCGTCCAGGCGCCCAAACTGCCCCAATACCTCGGCGACACCTTGGGCGACTTGCTTCTCGTCAGCCACGTCCATGCTGATAAACCAAGCGTTCTCACCCAGCACCTTGGACACCTTGGAACCGCGCTCGCGGTCCAGGTCCGTCAACACCACTTGCCAGCCTTCGCTGATCAGCCACGCGGCAATCCCGAGGCCTATGCCACGCGCCGCGCCCGTGACCAGCGCAACACGCCCGTTACTGGCGGCCGCAGCTTCCATGGACCACTCGATCACAAGGCAGCCAGCCCGCGAGCCAGGTCAGCTTGCAAGTCAGCCACGTCTTCGAGGCCGACCGCGATGCGGATCAGACTGTCACGGATACCCGCCGCCTCACGCTCCTGCGGCGCCAGGCGACCGTGGGACGTGGTGCTCGGGTGGGTAATGGTGGTCTTGCTATCCCCCAGATTGGCGGTGATAGAGATCAGGCGGGTCGCATCGATAAAGCGCCAGGCCCCGTCTTTGCCACCCTTCACTTCGAAGCTCACCACGGCGCCGAAACCTCGTTGCTGGCGCTGGGCCAACGCGTGTTGCGGGTGGCTCTTGAGGCCGGCGTAGTGCACCTTCTCGATACCGTCCTGCTGCTCCAGCCACTCGGCCAGCGCCTGGGCGTTGGCGCAATGGGCCTTCATGCGCAGGCTGAGGGTTTCCAGGCCTTTGAGGAAGATCCAGGCGTTGAACGGGCTCAAGGTCGGACCGGCCGTGCGCAGGAAGCCGACGACTTCTTTCATCTGCTCGCTGCGACCCGCAACCACACCGCCCATGCAACGACCCTGGCCGTCGATGAACTTGGTGGCCGAGTGCACGACGATGTCCGCGCCCAGCTTCAACGGCTGTTGCAGCGCCGGCGTGCAGAAGCAGTTGTCGACCACCAGCATGGCGCCCTTGGCGTGCGCCACTTCGGACAACGCCGCGATATCCACCAGCTCCGCCAATGGGTTGGAGGGCGACTCGACGAACAGCAGCTTGGTGTTGGCCTTGATCGCCGCCTCCCAGCCGGACAGGTCCGCCAGCGGCACGTAGTCCACTTCGATGCCGAAGCGCTTGAAATACTTCTCGAAAAGGCTGATGGTCGAGCCGAACACGCTGCGCGACACCAGCACGTGGTCGCCGGCACTGCACAGGCTCATTACCACCGCCAGGATCGCCGCCATGCCAGTGGCCGTGGCCACTGCCTGCTCAGCACCTTCCAACGCCGCGATACGCTCTTCGAACGCGCGCACAGTCGGGTTGGTATAACGCGAATACACGTTGCCCGGCACTTCGCCAGCAAAGCGCGCAGCCGCATCGGCCGCCGTACGGAACACATAGCTGGAGGTGAAGAACATCGGGTCACCGTGCTCACCTTCCGGTGTGCGGTGCTGGCCGGCGCGCACAGCCAGGGTATCGAAAGCTACGCCATCGAGGTCGCTGTCCAACCGACCGGCATCCCATTCCTGACTCATGCTGCGACTCCTTACTCAATTCTTTATTTAAGATACAAAACCGGCCCCTCAGGGCCGGTTGTCACTCAGTTGTTGTACAGATCGATGATCGCACTGACCGCCTGGGTCTTGATCTTCGACGAGTCGTTACGCGCCTGCTCGATCTTGTTCAGGTAGGCCTCGTCGACGTCACCGGTCACGTACTTGCCGTCGAACACGGCGCAGTCGAACTGGTCGATCTTGATCTTGCCACCGCCGACCGCTTCGATCAGGTCCGGCAGGTCCTGGTAGATCAGCCAATCCGCGCCGATCAGGTCGGCAACGTCCTGGGTCGAACGGTTGTGAGCGATCAGTTCGTGGGCGCTCGGCATGTCGATACCGTACACGTTCGGGTAACGCACGGCAGGCGCAGCGGAACAGAAGTACACGTTCTTCGCGCCGGCTTCGCGGGCCATCTGGATGATCTGCTTGCAGGTGGTGCCACGCACGATGGAGTCATCCACCAGCATCACGTTCTTACCGCGAAATTCCAGCTCGATGGCGTTGAGCTTCTGGCGCACCGACTTCTTGCGCGCAGCCTGGCCCGGCATGATGAATGTCCGGCCAATGTAGCGGTTCTTCACGAAGCCTTCGCGGAACTTGACGCCCAGGTGGTTGGCCAGCTCCAGCGCAGCGGTACGGCTGGTGTCCGGGATCGGGATCACCACGTCGATGTCGTGCTCTGGACGCTCGCGCAGGATCTTCTCGGCCAGCTTCTCGCCCATGCGCAGACGTGCCTTGTACACCGAAACACCGTCGATGATCGAATCCGGACGCGCCAGGTAGACGTGTTCGAAGATGCACGGGGTGAGTTTCGGCGCCACGGCGCACTGGCGGGTGTGCAGCTTGCCATCTTCGGTGATGTACACCGCTTCACCCGGCGCGAGGTCGCGGATCAGGGTGAAGCCCAGCACGTCCAGGGACACGCTTTCGGAAGCGATCATGTACTCGACGCCTTCGTCGGTGTGACGCTGGCCGAACACGATCGGACGAATACCGTGCGGGTCACGGAAGCCGACGATGCCATAACCGGTGACCATGGCCACTACGGCGTAGCCACCGACGCAACGGTTGTGCACGTCGGTGACGGCGGCGAACACGTCTTCTTCGGTCGGCTGCAGCTTGCCGCGCTGGGCCAGTTCGTGGGCGAACACGTTGAGCAGCACTTCCGAGTCGGAACTGGTGTTGACGTGGCGCAGGTCAGATTCGTAAATCTCCTTGGCCAGTTGTTCAACGTTGGTCAGGTTACCGTTGTGCGCCAAGGTGATGCCGTACGGCGAGTTGACGTAAAACGGTTGAGCTTCGGCCGATGTCGAGCTACCGGCAGTCGGGTAACGCACATGACCAATGCCCATGTGCCCGACCAGGCGCTGCATGTGACGCTGGTGGAACACGTCACGTACCAGACCATTATCCTTGCGCAGGAATAACCGGCCGTCGTGGCTGGTCACAATACCGGCAGCGTCCTGGCCGCGGTGCTGGAGGACGGTTAGCGCGTCATACAGCGCCTGATTGACGTTCGACTTACCGACGATACCGACGATGCCACACATGCGACGCAACCCCTACTTAATGAATCTTGACTGAACACAGCTTACTGAGGCGTTTTGGCCGGTAAGAGGTGTTCCTTGAACGGAAGATCAGCGGGTACGCTGATTCCGCTGGCCAGCCACTGACTGCTCCACCCCAGAATGAGGTTCTTGGACCAGTCTGCAACCAATAGAAATTTTGGCACGAGTACCGACTCCTGCCACCACGAATCCTGCTGTACCGGCCCCAGGCTCAACAGCCCGACCGCCACGACCACCAGCAACGCGCCACGCGCAGCGCCGAAGGCCATGCCGAGAAATCGATCGGTCCCGGAGAGGCCGGTGACACGTATCAACTCGCCAATAAGATAATTGACCATTGCTCCCACCAGCAGCGTGGCGATGAACATGATGGCGCAGCCCGCGATGACGCGAGCCGAAGGTGTCTCGATGTATCCGGCCAGGTAGACCGACAATGAACCGCCGAACATCCAGGCTACGACTCCTGCGATGATCCAGGTCAGCAACGACAATGCTTCTTTTACGAAGCCGCGGCTTAGACTGATCAAAGCGGAGATGGCGACGACTGCAACAATCGCCCAATCAACCCAGGTAAATGGCACGTTTGAGCCTACGGACGGATGAGGCGGCGCATTTTAGCAGAGCGCTGGGCTGTCGGTAAGCTGTGATTGCGGCTGCTTTGCAAATCAATAGTTTGTGGCGAGCCAACGCGATTTCAAGGCCACCCCAAAACGAATGTGGGAGGGGCTTGCCCCTCCCACACTTGACTGCATTCCAAGCTCAAAGCGCTGCGAAATCAGCCGCGCTCAGGCTGGAAACGGGTCACAAAACCCTTCAGGTTCTGCTGGCGATCCAGCAAGTCCCGCAGGCGATCCGCCTCGGCACGCTCGATCAGCGGCCCGATAAACACGCGGTTCTTGCCATCGGCGCTGCGGATATAGGCGTTATAGCCCTGGCTACGCAGCTTCTTCTGCAACGCGTCGGCGCCTTCGCGATTGCCCAGGCTGGCCACCTGAATCGACCAACTGATCGGCAGACCATTCGGATCGATACGGCTCTGCCCCACCTCCGGCTTGCCCGGTGCGGCAGGTTGCGGCGCTACCGGCTTAGGTGCAGGCGCGGGCGCAGCGGGCTTGGCGGCGGCAACCGGCGCGGCGGGCGCCGGCTTGACCACTGGCACGCTGGGCTGCACCGGCATCGACGGTGCCTGCTGCGCGGCCACTTCATCATCGGTCGGCACGGGTTCTTCCTCCGGCAACGCCTGAGGCTCAGGCACCACCACCGGCTCAACCTGAACCTGCGGCACCCCCTGGGCTTGTGGCGCGGCCGGAGCCTCAACCAACACCTGACGCTCTTCGTCCTGGCGAGAAAACAGCATCGGCAGGAAAATCACCGCCAGCGCCACCAGAACCAAGGCTCCGACCATTCGCTGCTTGTATGCGCTATCCAGTAATGCCATGTGCAGCTTCCTCCGTGGAGCGCCGGGCCAACCACTCAAGCGCCTCGGCAACACAATAAAATGACCCGAACAACAGAATCTCATCATCGGGCGTGGCAATGGCGCACTGTGCTTCAAGGGCATCGGTCACGCTTGCATACGACGCCACCGCTGCACCAAGGTTCTGCAAGGCCACTTCCAGTTCAGCGGCCGGACGGCTGCGCGGGGTATCCAGCGGCGCCACGGCCCAGGCCTGGACATTGCCCAACAAGGGCGCAACCACACCTTCCAGATCCTTATCAGCCAGCAGACCAAAGACCGCAAGGCGACGACCGACCGGCGGCGTGCGGGACAGCCGCTGCGCCAGGTACTCGGCCGCATGGGGGTTATGCCCCACATCCAGCAGCAGGTTCAGGCGCTTGCCTTGCCATTCGAACTCACGGCGATCCAACCGCCCGACCACGCGCGTGGCCAACAAGGTGGTGGCAATCTGCTCGGCGTTCCACGGCAGGTCCAGCAACAGATAGGCCTGCAGCGCGAGTGCGGCGTTTTCCATCGGCAGGTTCAGCAACGGCAGATCGTGCAACTCTACAGCCTGGCCACGGCCATCGCGCCCACACCATTGCCAGTGCCGCTCACCGATCTCGAGGTTGAATTCTCGGCCGCGCAGGAAAAACGGGCAATCCAGCTCACGCACCTTATCCAGCAGGGTATGCGGCGGCTCCACGTCACCGCACAGCGCAGGCTTGCCCTGGCGGAAGATCCCGGCTTTTTCATAGGCCACGGATTCACGGGTATTGCCCAGGTAGTCGGCGTGGTCCACACCAATGCTGGTGACCAACGCCAGATCGGCATCCACCACGTTGACCGTGTCCAGACGCCCACCCAGGCCGACCTCCAGCACCACCACATCCAGTTGCGCACGCTCAAACAGCCAGAACGCCGCCAGGGTGCCCATCTCGAAGTAAGTCAGGGAAATCTCGCCCCGGCCCGCATCGAGTGCGGCGAAGGCTTCGCAGAGTTGCTCATCCGAGGCTTCGACGCCATTGAGCTGCACCCGCTCGTTGTAACGCAGCAGGTGCGGGGAATTGTAGACGCCGACTTTCAGCCCTTGGGCCTGCAGCAGCGCCGCGACAAAGGCACAGGTAGAGCCTTTGCCGTTGGTACCGGTCACCGTGATCACGCGCGGTGCCGGGCGGCCTAACCCGAGGCGGGCCGCTACCTGTTGCGAGCGCTCCAGGCCCATGTCGATGGCGGACGGATGCAACTGCTCAAGGTAGGCGAGCCACTCGCCCAGGGTACGCTGGGTCATAGGTTCGCAGGCACCGGCGGCACAACGATCGGCTCAACTTTAGGCGCGACGTAGTCGGGCGTCGGCAGGCCCATCATCTGTGCCAGCAGGTTGCCCAGGCGTGGACGCAGTTCACCGCGCGGGATGATCAGGTCGATCGCGCCGTGCTCCAGCAGGAACTCGCTGCGCTGGAAACCTTCCGGCAGTTTTTCACGTACGGTCTGCTCGATCACACGCGGGCCGGCAAAGCCGATCAGCGCCTTCGGCTCGCCGACGATCACGTCACCCAGCATCGCCAGGCTGGCGGAAACGCCGCCGTAGACCGGGTCGGTCAGCACGGAGATAAACGGGATGCCTTCTTCACGCAGACGCGCCAGTACCGCGGAGGTCTTGGCCATTTGCATCAGCGAGATCAGGGCTTCCTGCATACGCGCGCCACCGGAGGCGGCGAAGCAGATCATCGGGCAACGGTTTTCCAAGGCGTAGTTGGCCGCGCGCACAAAGCGCTCACCGACGATGGCACCCATGGAGCCGCCCATGAACGAGAACTCAAACGCCGACACCACGACAGGCATGCCCAGCAGCTTGCCGCTGACGGAAATCAGCGCGTCTTTCTCACCGGTCTGCTTCTGCGCAGCGGTCAGGCGGTCCTTGTACTTCTTGCCGTCGCGGAACTTGAGACGGTCAACCGGCTCCAGGTCCGCGCCCAGCTCGCTACGGCCTTCGGCATCCAGGAAAATGTCGATGCGGGCGCGGGCGCCGATACGCATGTGGTGGTTGCACTTGGGGCAAACGTCCAGGGTCTTTTCCAGCTCCGGGCGGTACAGCACCGCGTCGCAGGATGGGCACTTGTGCCACAGACCTTCAGGAACCGAGCTTTTCTTCACCTCGGAACGCATGATCGAAGGGATCAGTTTGTCTACTAACCAGTTGCTCATGCTTTCTTTCTCCAGTACCGGTGGCTTGAACACAGCCCCGCGTATGCCCTTGAGCTAAATTCATATGTGGCGATGACACATGCTGGACGGGGTCAGACGTTCGACCGGCCTGTTCCCGCATGTATCCTCAGCCTTCCAGACAACCTGCCAGCGCAGGGTTGCCACTTCATTTCCGGGCCACCCACAGGCGGCGCCGGGCTGTTTTACACAGTGGTAGTTATGGACGGCGGCAGACTGCCAGCCGTCACATCGCACCGCTGCTGTTGCGCACGGCCTGCATGAACGCGCGAATCTTGCTGTGATCCTTGATGCCCTTGCCCTGCTCTACTCCACCGCTGACATCCACGGCATACGGTTGTACCTGCTCGATCGCCGCCCCGACATTCGTGGGGTTGAGCCCACCGGCCAGGATGATCGGCTTGCTCAACCCCGGCGGAATCAGCGACCAATCGAACGCCTCGCCGGTACCGCCAGGCACGCCTTCGACGTAGGTGTCCAGCAGGATCCCGCGAGCGCCACTGTAGGCGGCACACGCTGCCGCGATATCGTCCCCGGACTTGACGCGCAGCGCCTTGATATACGGGCGCTGGTAGCTTTCACACTCGCCGGGTGTTTCGTCGCCGTGGAACTGCAGCATATCCAGGGGCACGGCATCCAGGGTTTCGTTGAGTTCGCAGCGGCTGGCGTTGACGAACAAACCCACGGTGGTCACGAACGGCGGCAGTGCGGCGATGATCGCCCGCGCCTGCAACACATTCACCGACCGCGGGCTCTTGGCGTAAAACACGAAACCAATGGCGTCCGCCCCCGCCTCGACTGCCGCCAGCGCGTCTTCTATGCGGGTAATCCCGCAAATCTTGCTGCGAACGGCTGACATGTCGTGGAAACCTCAGGGGTTGGGCCGAGAAAGTCCCGGATGGTAACAAAAGCTTTTCCGGGCGTCAGCCGCCAAGTTCGCTGAAACCTGTGAGGAAGTGTGGCCCGATGAAACGCTCCGGCAATTCGAACTCGTCGCGGTACTCCACATCCACCAGGTACAGGCCGAACGGATGCGCCGTGACCCCGCCGGTACGGCGAACCCGGCTTTCCAGCACTTCCTTGGCCCACGCCACCGGGCGCTCGCCGGTGCCGATGGTCATCAGCACCCCGGCAATGTTGCGCACCATGTGATGCAAGAAGGCCCCGGCGCGGATATCCAGCACGATCATCTTGCCGTGGCGGGTCACGCGCAGGTGGTGGACTTCCTTGATCGGCGACTTCGCCTGGCACTGGCCGGCACGGAAGGCACTGAAATCATGCACGCCCACCAGGTGCTGCGCGGCTTCGGCCATGCGCTCGGCGTCTAGTGGGCGGTGGTTCCAGGTGATTTCTTCGTTGAGGTGCGCCGGGCGGATCTGGTCGTTGTAGATCACATAGCGATAACGCCGGGCAATGGCCTTGAAGCGCGCATGAAAATGCGCAGGCATGACCTTGGCCCAGCTGACGCTGACATCATGGGGCAAATTGATATTAGCTCCCATCACCCAGGCTTTCATTGAGCGCTCAGCCTGGGTGTCGAAGTGCACCACCTGGCCGCAGGCATGCACGCCAGCATCGGTACGCCCGGCGCACATCAGCGACACTGGCGAGTCGGCAACTTTGGACAGGGCCTTCTCCAGGGTTTCCTGCACTGTCAGCACGCCGGATGCCTGACGCTGCCAGCCGCGATAACGCGAGCCCTTGTATTCCACGCCCAGCGCGATGCGGTAAAAGCCTGCAGCCGCCATTTCGGCGGCCGGATTATCTATATTTGCCAAGAACTGAGAGCCTGATGAGTTGCGCGAAGGCGGCCATTATAAAGGCGACTACACAGTGGCGGGCGCTTTTGTAATGGATTGGCTTGAGCCAACGTGGGAGGGGGGCTTGCGGTGGTGGGTGGGGTTATTCCTCCAGATCTAGTGGGGCTGCTTCGCAGCCCAGCGCGGGGCAAGCCCGCTCACTACAAGAAGCCCGATTACCATAGGAAGCCCGATCACCACGGCAAGCCCCACACTGGATTTGCGTCGCCCGTTAAATACGGCCGAGCATTTCCTTGGCCTCGCCACGCTGCGCCTCGTCACCCTCGGTCAGCACTTCGGAGAGGATGTCCCGTGCGCCGTCCGCATCACCCATGTCGATATAGGCCTGGGCCAGGTCGAGCTTGGTTGCCACTTCGTCTGTGCCGGAAAGGAAGTCGAACTCCGGCTCGTCATCGCCCATTGCCGCGTCTTCCGCGGTGAACGATGGTTCGATGGACGGGTGTTCCAAGCTCTGGGACAGACGGTCCAGCTCGGCGTTGACATCATCCAGCTCCGACGCGAACGCATCAGGCTTGGCGCCCGCTTCCGGCTCATCGGCCAGGGACAGGTCGAAATCTTCCGGCAGGTCGAAGTCGTCCAGTGCCGCAGGCGTCAAGGTCGGCGGCTCAACGGCCGGCACGTCCTTCATCTGGTCTTCCAAGCCTGAGAGGAAGTCGTCATCGGATTGCGCCGAAGCCGGCGCATCCAGTTGCAGGTCCAGGTCGAAGTCCGACAGGTCATCGGGGCTGGCGTTGGCTTCGGTCTGCTGCTTCAGAAGCGACTCGAAGGTCTGCTGATCGTCCTTGACCTCCGCTGGGGAGGCTTCTTCCAAGTCGTCCAGGCTCAGATCGAAATCGGTGTCGAAAGCCTCCGGTTGCGCAGGCGCCGGCTTGTCTTCGAGCAAATCCTTAACGTATTGAGCATCCAGGGCAGCGGCGGCCACCGCCGCGCTGACACCCGCCGCCAACACGGCCATGGCCGGGAAGCGACTCTTGAGCTGCTCGACCTGGGCATGGTTTTCACCATTGGCCACCAGTTGACGCTCCTGGCTCACGAAGCCGTCCTTGTCGTTTTGCAAACCGTAGACTTCCATCAGCTTCAAACGCAGATCGCTGCGCTTGGGCTCATGCTTGATCGCCTGCTGCAATACATCGGCGGCCTGGTTCAGGTGGCCACGATCGATATGGGATTGAGCTTGGGCCAACGCATCGTTGGCGTTTACCGGGGCGACAGCAACGGCCAGCGGCGCCAGCACGGAAGCAACGGTCGGCACAACGACAGCCGGCTCGGCCACCGGGGCCGGTGCTGGCGCGGCGGCCAGCTTGACGTTTGGCGGCGGCACTTCCAGGCCTTCGAAGCTGTCCGGCGGCAGGTCATGGTCGATGTTCGAGGTGAACACCGGCTCTTCAGCCAGCGCCCGCGCCATGCGCAGGTGCTTTTCCTCTTCGAGGCGTGCGTTGCGATGGCGCGCCCACAACAGCAGGAGCAACAGCACCAGCAGGCCAGCCGCACCGCCGACCACGCCGAGTACGATCGGGTTGGTCAGCACGTCATTGAATTTACCTTCGGTGCTGTCAGGCGCTGCATCCGCCTTGACGGGCTCAGGCGCGGGCGCGGCGGGCGCTGGGGTAGCGGTGGCGGCATCCGGCGCGGCCGGGGCAGCCGCCGGTTCGCCGGCCAACTGCGCGGGCATCGCCGCCGTGGCCGCCGTGGCCGAAGCGGCCGGGACACCCTTTTCAGCCTGCAGACGCGCGAGTTGATCGTTTTTCAGTTGAATCAGCTTTTGCAGCTTGTCCAACTGGCTTTGCAAGTCGGCAGCGCGGCTTTTCAGCTCTTCGTTGTCGCGACGGGTGGTGTCCAGTTGCTCCTGGGTCATCGCCAGTTTGTCGCTCAGCGCCGCGCTATCGCCCGCCTTGCCCTTGGCGCCCTTCTTGGCCGCCTCGGCCGACACCAGGCTCAAGTTGTCCTTGGCGTTGGTGCTCGCGGGCGCATTGCCAGCCTGGGTGCGCTTGGTAGCGTCCAGCTGCTGCTTGCCCGCCGCAGGGTTGGTTGCGGCACGTCGCCCCTGGCGCCAGGCGGCGTTCTGCGCGCTCACTTCGGCAATCGCCTGGGGTTGCGGCAGTGCGGTGCTTTGTACGGTATCCGGCAGGCGCAGGACCTGACCAGTTTTAAGGCGGTTGATATTGCCGTCGATAAACGCGTCCGGGTTCAGCGCCTGGATCGCCAGCATGGTCTGCTGAACCGAGCCGCCGTTACGGTTCTTCGCGGCAATTTCCCACAAGGTGTCGCGGGGCGTGGTGGTGTGCTGTGCGGGTTTGCTCACGGCCGGCGCTGTGCTGGACGGCGCTGCCAGGCGCGGTGCTGGCGCGGCGGTCGTCGGTGCGGGCTGGTCGAACTTGGCCGGGTCGAGCAAAACGCTGTAGTCGCGCATCAAACGGCCATTAGGCCATTGCACCTGCAGCAGGAAACGTACGTAGGCGTCCGGCAACGGCTTGCTGGAGGTGACACGCACCACGCTGCGGCCGTTGGGATTGATCACCGGAGTGAACGTCAAGTCATTGAGAAATGCCTGGCGATCAACACCGGCATCCACAAACGCCTGGGACGAGGCCAGGCTCGGCGTGATCTCGGAAGCCGTGAGGCCACCGACATCGAGCAATTCGATTTCCACCGCCAACGGCTGGTTCAACTTCGACTTGAGGGTCATCTCCCCCAGCTGCAGCGCCTGCGCCATACCGGAGGACAGCGCCGAGGCGGCCGCTATTGCTAACACCAGTTTGCGAACTTGAACCATAGCCTCATCCTTTTTGAACACTCCCCGGCCTGCGAGAAGGTTGGTAACCGCTGCCATAAGGCATGGCGAGCCGATAGGTCACCGACGCGCAACTTTTCCTACCTGGGGCCAAGCATAGCGCCTGGCTAGAATCAATCTACAAATTGCCGCCAAGTATCTTTTACGCAAGGCCTTTTATCAACAACTGCGCCAGCTGTACGGCATTCAGCGCGGCGGCTTTGCGTACGTTATCTGACGTCAGCCACAGATTTAGTTCCGCCGGGTCATCCACGCCCGCACGAACCCGCCCTACATAGATCACATCCTGGCCCACGGCGTCACCCACCGCCGTAGGGTAGTCGCCCTCGTCCACCAGCTCTATACCTGGGGCTGCGTCGAGTAGGCGGTTCACGGCAGCGAGGTCCACTGGTGCACCCAGTTGCAGAGACACAGTCAGGCTATCGCCAAAAAACACCGGGGCTTGAACGCAAGTTGCGGAAATCTTTAGCAAAGGTAATTCCAGCACTGCGCGCAGTTCGTGTACCAGGCGCTTTTCCAAGGCGGTATGACCTTGGGCGTCCGGCGTGCCGACTTGTGCCAACACATTGAAGGCGACCTGGCGATCAAAGAATTTCGGCTCCAGCGGGCGCATATTCAGCAGCTCGGCGGTTTGCCGGGCCAGCTCGCTGACGGCCTCACGGCCCTGGGACGACATCGCCAGGCTGGCGGTGACGCTCACGCGCTGGATATCCAGCACGCCACGCAAGGGGGCGAGGACGACTGCCAAGTTGGTCGCCGATGGGCTTGGGCTGCCGAGCTGGAACGGCTTACTCAGGCCATCCAGCACATGGGCATTGGCTTCCGGCACCACTTGCGGCGCCTGCTCGGCCGGCAATGCGCCAGACAGATCAATCAACGAGCAGCCCGCCGCCGTGGCGCGCGGCGCAAAACTTGAGGTGACCGCCGGCCCCGCCGCAAAGAACGCCAGCTGGACTTTACTGAAGTCGAACTCGTCAACCTCCCTCACCCGCACGTTCTTGCCGCGAAACGGCACCGATGCACCGGCGGAGTTGCTGCCTGCCAGCAGATGCAGGGTGCCGACCGGGAAGTCCAGCTCTTCGAGGATCTGCACCAGGGTTTCACCTACGGTGCCGGTGGCGCCGATCACGGCGATATCAAAGGTCGGGTTCATGGGGACTGCCTCGGGCATTGCGGGGGGAGCGGCACTTTACCGGGTGGTGGGGGGCGAGGCAATTAAGCTGGGATTTGTGGCGTGGCTGATGGCCATATCGGGGGCAAGCCCCCTCCCACATTTGGGCGCGTTCGCCAATCAAGGGTGGGAGGGGGCTTGCCCCCGATAAGGCCCGACCAAACAACAAAAAACCCGCGCCTGTCACCAGTCGCGGGTTTCTCTCATTGCCTCAAACTATCAACGTTCCAGCAGAATCCGCAGCATGCGGCGCAGCGGTTCGGCCGCGCCCCACAGCAGCTGGTCGCCTACGGTGAACGCGCCCAGGAACTGGCTGCCCATGTTCAGCTTGCGCAGACGGCCTACCGGTACATTCAAGGTGCCGGTGACCTTGGTCGGGCTCAGCTCCTGCATGCTGATGTCGCGGTTGTTCGGCACCAGCTTGACCCAGGGGTTGTGCTGGCTGATCAACGCTTCGATATCGGCGATCGGCACGTCTTTGTTCAGCTTGATGGTCAGCGCCTGGCTGTGGCAGCGCATCGCGCCGATACGCACGCAGATGCCGTCCACCGGGATCGGGCTCTTGAAGCGGCCGAGGATCTTGTTGGTCTCGGCCTGGGCCTTCCACTCTTCGCGGCTCTGGCCGTTCGGCAGCTCTTTGTCGATCCAGGGGATCAGGCTGCCGGCCAATGGCACGCCGAAGTTCTCGGTCGGGTACGCCTCGCTGCGCATGGCTTCAGCCACACGGCGGTCGATGTCGAGGATCGCGCTGGCCGGGTCGGCCAGTTGATCGGCGACGGCAGCGTGGGTCGCGCCCATTTGCTTGATCAGTTCGCGCATGTTCTGCGCGCCGGCCCCGGAGGCCGCCTGATAAGTCATGGCGCTCATCCACTCGACCAGGCCGGCTTCGAACAGGCCACCCAGGCCCATCAGCATCAGGCTGACGGTGCAGTTGCCGCCGACGTAGTTCTTGGTGCCGGCGTCCAGTTGCTGGTCGATGACCTTGCGGTTCACCGGGTCAAGGATGATCACCGCATCGTCCTGCATGCGCAGGCTGGAGGCGGCGTCGATCCAGTAACCCTGCCAGCCGGCTTCGCGCAGCTTGGGGAAGACTTCGCTGGTGTAGTCGCCACCCTGACAGGTCAGAATCACGTCGAGGGTTTTCAGCTCTTCAATGTTGTAGGCGTCCTTGAGCGGAGCAATATCCTTGCCCACGGACGGCCCTTGGCCACCCACGTTCGAAGTGGTGAAAAACACCGGCTCAATAAGATCGAAATCCTGCTCTTCCAGCATCCGCTGCATGAGCACGGAACCGACCATACCGCGCCAACCGATCAGACCTACACGTTTCATCGCAACTACACCTTGTTAAAAAGTGGGCCGCCTTGCAGCAACAACTGCAAGCGGGCCCGAGAGATTACAGATTCCGCAGCGCGGCGACTACTGCGTCGCCCATTTCTTGCGTACCGACCTTGGTGCAACCCTGCGACCAGATGTCGCCGGTGCGCAGGCCCTGATCGAGTACCAGGCTCACGGCCTTCTCGATGGCATCCGCCGCGTCGCTCAGGTTGAAGCTGTAACGCAGCATCATGGAGACCGACAAAATGGTCGCCAACGGGTTGGCAATGCCCTGGCCTGCGATGTCCGGCGCCGAACCGTGGCAAGGCTCGTACATACCCTTGTTGTGGGTGTCCAGGGACGCCGACGGCAGCATGCCGATGGAACCGGTGAGCATCGACGCCTGGTCGGACAGGATGTCGCCGAACAGGTTGTCGGTGACGATCACGTCGAACTGTTTGGGTGCACGCACCAGTTGCATGGCGGCGTTGTCGACGTACATGTGGCTCAGTTCGACGTCCGGGTAGTCCTTGGCCACTTCTTCGACGATTTCGCGCCACAGTTGGCTGGAGGCCAGCACGTTGGCCTTGTCCACCGAGCAGACCTTCTTGCCACGCACGCGGGCCATGTCGAAACCGACACGGGCGATACGGCGGATTTCGCTCTCGCTGTACGGCAGGGTGTCGTAGGCCTGGCGCTCACCATTTTCCAGCTCACGCACACCGCGTGGCGAGCCAAAGTAGATACCACCGGTCAGCTCGCGCACGATCAGGATATCCAGGCCCGCGACCACTTCCGGCTTGAGGCTCGAGGCGTCCGCCAGTTGCGGATAGAGGATGGCCGGGCGCAGGTTGCCGAACAGGCCCAGTTGCGCGCGGATTTTCAGCAGGCCGCGCTCAGGGCGGATTTCACGTTCGATCTTGTCCCATTTCGGGCCGCCCACGGCGCCGAGCAGCACGGCGTCGGCCGCGCGTGCACGGTCCAGGGTCTCGTCGGCCAGCGGTACGCCGTGCTTGTCGATGGCAGCGCCGCCGATCACGTCGTGGCTCAGCTCGAAGCCCAGGCTGTACTTGCTGTTGGCGAGCTCCAGGACCTTGACCGCTTCGGCCATGATTTCCGGACCAATGCCGTCGCCAGGGAGAATCAGAATCTGCTTGCTCATGCGTTCCTCATTTCATCAAGCGACCCGCCCGTGGGCAGGTCGGGAAAAATCAATCAGCGTTCGGCGAAGACCACCAGCACGTCGGTGCTGAAGGTGCCGTCGGCTTGAATTTCGTAGTAATCGCGCACTTCCTGGCCCATCGCCTGTTGCAGCTCAAGGATCGCGGCACGCAACACCTCTGGCGTGCGCATGCGCTCGACCCAGGAGGTGTATTCCAGGCGCAAACGCTGGCGGCTACTGTTGCGCACGTGCAGACCGGTTTCGCTGAGCTGCTGCATCCACTCGGCGGCGGAGTAATCGCGCACGTGACTGGTGTCGCGCAGCACTTCGGCGGTTTGCAGGTAAGTGTCCAACAGCGGGCTGCCCGGTGACAAGACGTCGACGAACGCCACCACGCCGCCCGGCTTGAGCACGCGGCGCACTTCGCGCAGGGCCAGGCGGAGGTCGCTCCAGTGGTGGGCCGAATAACGGCTGAACACGAAGTCGAACTCACCGTCGGCGAACGGCAGGCGTTCGGCGGCACCCTGTACGGTGCGGATGTTCTCAAAGCCGCGGTCTACCGCAGCGGTGGCGACGACGTCGAGCATCTGCTGGGAGAGGTCATAGGCCACGACCTCTTTAACCAGCGGCGCCATATTGAAACTCACATGACCGGCACCGCAACCCAGGTCCAGCAGTCGCGCAGCTCCCTGCCCGACCAGTTCGGCCTGTAACAGCGCGAATTCGGTGCCTTGGGCGTGTACGGCACTGCTCAGGTAGGCCGAGGCTTGCTCGCCGAATTGTTTTTGCACGACTTGGGTGTGGGCGGTGGCGGTCATGGTGGTTTTCCTTGGGTTTTGGGGTGGTTGTACGGGCGCTATCGCAGGCAAGCCAGCTCCCACATTGATCGGTGTTCTCCTGAACAACTCGGTCAACTGTGGGAGTCGGGCTTGCCCGCGATGGGGCCAGCACGACCTACCTCATATCAGGCATCACGAAACAACCAAGGCTGGCTCGCCCGGTGCTTGGCTTCAAACGCGGCAATCGCATCGCCGTCCTGCAAGGTCAGGCCGATATCGTCCAGGCCGTTGATCAGGCAGTGCTTACGGAACGCATCCACTTCAAAGTGATACACCTTGCCGTCCGGACGCGTCACGGTTTGCGCGGCCAGGTCGACGGTCAACTGGTAGCCCTCTTCGGCTTCCACCTGCTTGAACAGCTCGTCGACTTCGGCATCGCTCAAGATGATCGGCAACAGGCCGTTCTTGAAGCTGTTGTTGAAGAAGATGTCAGCGTAGCTCGGCGCGATGATGCTGCGAAAGCCATATTCTTCCAGCGCCCACGGCGCGTGCTCACGGCTGGAGCCGCAGCCGAAGTTTTCCCGCGCCAGCAGCACGCTGGCGCCCTGGTAACGCTCGGCGTTGAGCACGAAGTCCTTGTTCAACGGGCGCTTGGAGTTGTCCTGGTAGGCGTAGCCCACGTCCAGGTAGCGCCACTCGTCGAACAGGTTCGGGCCGAAACCAGTGCGCTTGATCGACTTCAAGAACTGCTTGGGGATGATCTGGTCGGTGTCGACGTTGGCACGGTCCAAAGGGGCGACAAGGCCAGTGTGTTGAGTAAAAGCACGCATCGGGTATTCCTCAGATCAATTCGCGAACGTCGATGAAACGACCGTTGACGGCAGCGGCAGCGGCCATGGCCGGGCTGACCAGGTGGGTACGCCCGCCGGCGCCCTGACGCCCTTCGAAGTTACGGTTGGAGGTGGACGCGCAGTGCTCGCCCGACTCCAGGCGGTCGGGGTTCATCGCCAGGCACATCGAGCAGCCCGGCTCACGCCATTCAAAACCGGCTTCGAGGAAGATCTTGTCGAGGCCTTCAGCTTCTGCCTGGGCTTTCACCAGGCCTGAACCCGGCACCACGATCGCCTGCTTGATGGTCGAGGCGACTTTGCGGCCCTTGGCGATCACCGCCGCGGCGCGCAGGTCTTCGATCCGCGAGTTGGTGCAGGAACCGATGAATACGCGATCCAACTGAATGTCAGTAATCGCCTGGTTGGCTTTCAACCCCATGTACTTCAACGCGCGCTCGATGGAGCCCCGCTTGACCAGGTCAGCCTCTTTAGCCGGATCCGGCACGTTCTGGTCAACCGCCAGAACCATTTCCGGCGAAGTGCCCCAGCTGACTTGCGGCTTGATCTGGGCCGCGTCCAGCTCGACCACCGTGTCGAACACCGCATCGGCGTCGGACACCAAGTCTTTCCAGGCTTCGACCGCTGCATCCCAATCCGCGCCTGCAGGTGCGAATGGACGCCCCTTGACGTAGTCGACGGTCTTTTCATCCGCCGCCACCATACCCACACGGGCACCGGCTTCGATGGACATGTTGCAGATGGTCATGCGGCCTTCGATCGACAAGTCGCGAATCGCACTGCCGGCAAACTCGATGGCATGGCCGTTACCGCCGGCTGTACCGATCTTGCCGATCACCGCGAGCACGATGTCCTTGGCGGTCACGCCGAACGGCAACGTGCCTTCGACCTTCACCAACATATTCTTCATCTTTTTGGCGACCAGGCACTGGGTGGCGAACACATGTTCCACCTCGGAAGTGCCGATGCCGTGGGCCAAGGCGCCGAACGCACCGTGGGTGGAGGTGTGGGAATCGCCGCAGACCACGGTCATGCCCGGCAAGGTGGCGCCCTGCTCCGGGCCGATCACGTGCACGATGCCTTGACGCACGTCATTCATCTTGAATTCGGTGATGCCATATTCGTCACAGTAGTCGTCGAGGGTCTGCACCTGCAAACGCGACACTTGGTCGGCAATGGCTTCGATACCGCCCTTGCGCTCAGGGGTGGTGGGTACGTTGTGGTCCGGGGTGGCGATGATGGAATCGACGCGCCAAGGCTTGCGCCCGGCCAGCCGCAGGCCTTCGAACGCTTGGGGCGAGGTCACTTCATGGATGATGTGACGGTCGATATAGATCAGCGACGAGCCATCGTCGCGCCGTTTCACTTCATGGGAATCCCAAAGCTTGTCGTAAAGCGTTTTGCCGGCCATCAGTCGGTCCTCATCAGCGGTGTTTCTCTATGCCGGGCTTTTCAATAACCCTTTGGCTTGTGAGGCTGATGGTATGGCGCTACATTAAATAACTCAAATTCATATTTTTTATGCTTTGGATTACCAACTGGAATACCACCATGGACTTGGCCAACCTCAATGCCTTTATTGCCATCGCCGAGACCGGCAGTTTCTCCGGCGCCGGTGAACGCCTGCACCTGACCCAGCCGGCCATCAGCAAACGCATCGCCGGCCTGGAGCAACAATTAAAGGTGCGCTTGTTCGACCGCCTGGGCCGTGAAGTCGGCTTGACCGAAGCCGGACGAGCCCTGCTGCCACGCGCCTATCAGATCCTCAACGTGCTGGACGACACACGTCGCGCCCTGACCAACCTCACCGGTGAAGTCAGCGGGCGCCTCACGCTGGCCACCAGTCACCACATTGGCCTGCACCGCTTGCCGCCGGTGCTGCGGACCTTTACCCGGGAATACCCGAATGTGGCGCTGGATATTCAGTTCCTCGATTCAGAAGTGGCCTACGAAGAAATCCTCCATGGCCGTGCCGAAGTGGCGGTGATCACCCTGGCGCCCGAGCCCCACCACCTCGTGCGTGCCACACCCGTGTGGGACGACCCACTGGATTTCGTGGTGGCGCCGGAGCACAGCCTGATCAGCAATGGCCGTGTCAGCCTGGCCGACATTGCCGGCCACCCGGCCGTTTTCCCCGGTGGCAACACCTTTACCCACCATATTGTCAGCCGGCTGTTCGAGGCCCAGGGCCTCACGCCGAACATCGCGATGAGCACTAACTACTTGGAAACTATCAAGATGATGGTGTCCATCGGCCTGGCCTGGAGCGTATTGCCGCGCACCATGCTCGATGATCAGGTAGCAAGTATCGCTTTGCCGGGCATACAGCTCAGTCGCCAGCTAGGCTATATCGTGCACACCGAAAGGACGCTGTCGAACGCTGCGCGGGCTTTCATGAGCCTATTGGATGCACAGGTCGATCTGCCAGGGATACCGGCATGAAACCGTGCGGCCTCAGGGCCTGAATAAACCGCGCTATACGCCCATCGAGCCAAGGCCCTTTGATAATGCGCAACCCCGTCGATTCCGTGCCACCCCTGCCCCGCATTTACGCCCTTGACCCTCAAGAGGCGGAGCAAAGCTGGGACAGCGCCCCGCAACTGCTGGCAGCCCTTAATGCTGCCCGGCTGGGTGCGTGGTGCTGGGAAATCGACACCGGGCGCATCAGTTGGTCACGGGGCACCCAGGCGCTGTTCGGTTTCGACCCCCGCCAGCCGCTGCCCAAGGACCTGGATTACCTGGACCTGCTGGCCCCGCAGGATCGCGGCCGGGTGATACGGGCTTTTCACGCGGTGCTGGCTGGGGAGCCGTTCGAACAGGCCATGCACCACCACATTCAATGGCCGGATGGCACCCATCACTGGCTGGAAATCAACGGCAGCCTGGCGCCGGACAAGGCCGGGCGGCGCCGCATGATCGGGGTGATCCGCGAGACTACACGCCAGCGCGAACGCGAGCACGCCCTCAGCCACTCCGAAAAGCGCTTCGCCACGCTGTTCCACCTGTGCCCCAACATGGTCCTGCTGACCCGCCAGGCCGACGGGCTGATCAGCGAAGCCAACCAGTATTTCGAAATGCTCTTCGGCTGGCCGGTGGCCGACGCTATCGGGCGCACCACCCTGGACCTTGGCCTATGGCGCCACCCCGAGCAACGCGCGCAGTTGGTCAAGGCCACACAGCGCAAGGGCGAGCCCATCACCATGGAGGTGCAATTTTGCGCCAGTAATGGCCAGATCCACGATGGCACCCTCAGCGCGCAAAAGGTCGAACTGGAAGGCGAGGCCTATTTGCTCAGCACCTTCCTCGACACCACCGAGCGCAAAAACGCCGAACAGGCGCTCAAGGACAGCCAGGAGCGCCTTGACCTGGCCCTGGACTCGGCGCAACTGGGCACCTGGGACTGGCACATCCCTACAGGCATGCTCTACGGCTCGGCGCGCGCCGCTCAGTTACACGGCCTGCCGCCGGAACCGTTCCACGAATCCTTCGATGCTTTTTTCGAGGGCATGCCCGGTGAAGAGCGCGAAAACATGCGCAACGCTTACCGAACCCTGCGCGAGGGCCCGGCCGGCAACTATCAACTGACCTACCGGGTGCCCATGGAAGACGGCAGTTCACGTTACCTGGAAAGTCGCGCCCGCCTCTACCGCGACGCCCAAGGCGCGCCACTGCGTATGGCCGGGACCTTGCTGGACATCACCGACCAAGTGGAACGTGAACAACGCTTGACCGCCTCCGAAGAAAAATTCGCCAGCCTGTTCCAGGCCAGCCCCGACCCCATCTGCGTCACCTGCCTGGACGGCGGCGCGTTTATCGAGATCAACCCCGCCTTTACCCAGACCTTCGGCTGGACAGCGGCCGAGGTGATCGACAAAAGCGCCGAGCAGATTGGCCTGTGGGACGAGTCGAGCAAGCGCCTGGAGCGTATCGAACGGGTGATCCGCGAGCAGGCGCTGAACAATGTGGCGATCATGGTGCATCACAAAAACGGCCAAAGCCTGACCTGCGTGATTTCCAGTCGCCTGATCAAGGTCGGCGACCAGCGGTGCATTGTCACCACGCTGCGCGATATCACCCAGCAACAACGCTCGGAAGCGGCCCTCAAGGCCAGCGAAGAGAAGTTCGCCAAGGCCTTCCATTCCAGTCCCGACGCCATTTCCATCACCGAGCGCGATACCGGGCGTTATGTGGAGGTCAACGATGGTTTCTGTCGCCTGACCGGCTACCGTGCCGAGGAGGCTATCGGCCTGACCCTCTACCAGATCGGTATCTGGGCCGATGAAAACCAGCGCTCGGCGCTGTTGGCCGAGCTGCAGATCAAAGGCCGCATCCACCATCTGGAAATGCTTTGGCACAACAAGCGCGGCGAGTTGCTGGCAGTGGAAGTGTCGGTGGAGCCCATCACCCTGAATGAAACCCCGTGCCTGCTGCTGACCGCCCGCGACGTAAGCCTGCTGAAAAACGCCCAGGCGCAGATCCGCCACCTGGCCTACCACGACCCGCTGACCAACTTGCCCAACCGCGCCCTGTTGATGGACCGCCTCAGCCAGCAGATCGCCCTGCTCAAGCGCCATAACCTGCGCGGCGCGCTGCTGTTCCTCGACCTCGACCACTTCAAGCACATCAACGATTCCCTCGGCCATCCGGTGGGGGACACGGTGCTGAAGATCGTCACCGCACGCCTGGAAGCCAGCGTGCGCATGGAAGACACCGTGGCGCGCCTGGGGGGCGATGAATTTGTGGTGCTGCTCAGCGGCCTGGACGGTTCGCGCATGGAAGTCAGCGCCCAGGTACAGGAACTGGCCGACACCCTGCGCGAATTGCTCTCGGAGCCCATGTTCCTCGATGGCCACCGCCTGCAGGTCACGCCGAGTATTGGGGTGGCGCTGATTCCCGATCATGGCTCCACCCCCGCCGACTTGCTCAAGCGCGCCGACATCGCCCTGTACCGCGCCAAGGACTCAGGGCGCAACACCACGCAGATGTTCCACAACAGCATGCAAAAAACCGCCAGCGAACGCCTGCGCATGGAGACCGACCTGCGCCTGGCCCTGTCACGCGGCGAGTTCAGCGTGCACTACCAGCCGCAAGTGGACGCGCGCGGCAACAAGATCGTCGGCGCAGAGGCCCTGGTGCGCTGGCAGCATCCGCAACTGGGCGCGCAGTCGCCCGCCGAATTTATCAAGGTGCTGGAGGACAGCGGTCTGATCCTTGAAGTCGGCACCTGGATCCTTGATGAAGCCTGCGCGGCCTTTCAACAGCTGATCGCGGAGGGCTTGGTGGACCCGCTGAATTTCAGCCTGTGCGTGAATATCAGCCCACGGCAGTTTCGCCAGAACGATTTTGTCGAGCGGGTGGAGCGCAGTCTCAAGCAACACCAACTGCCATTCAGCCTGTTAAAGCTGGAAATTACCGAGGGCATCGTGATCCAGAACCTGGACGACACCATCAGCAAAATGCGCCGCCTGAAAAAGCTCGGCGTGAGCTTCGCGATGGATGACTTCGGCACCGGCTACTCATCGCTCACGTACCTCAAACGCTTGCCGGTGGACGCGCTGAAGATCGACCAATCCTTCGTGCGTGACGCCACCCATGACCCTAACGACGCCGAAATCATCCGTGCCATCGTGGCCATGGCCCGCAGCTTGAACCTGGAGGTGATTGCCGAAGGTGTGGAAACCCAGGAGCAATTGGCATTTCTGCAAGGCCTGGGTTGCCATCTGTACCAAGGGTATTTGCACAGCCGGCCACTGCCTATGCTCGGATTCAGGGAGCGCTTGATCGCAGGCGACGGCCGGGCCTAAATCAGTTTGAGTGCAACGCCGCCCTTTTGCATCCATTCCGAGCCTTGCAAGTCGCGCTTGACGCCATATTCATCCAGGGCGCCCTCGACCACCACCACGGAGTGCCAGAAGTTCGCCAGGGTGCCTGGCACGCCTGACGCGAGTTCCTGCACACTGCTTGGCCGAGTAAAGGCGTACAAGCCAAGGCGGCGCAATGCATCGCCGGGCATCTCACCGTCGTTCAGCGTTTGCAGCGCAGCGCCAAAGCTGCCCCCGGCCTTGAACTCATGATTCTCCCGTTGGGCGCGCTTGGCGCTCACCGCATAAAGGAACACAGCGTCGTCAACCAGGCCCTTATCCTCCCCCTTGAAGTTGGCGGCTGCTCGTGCCATTTCCAGCTCGGCATGGGTGAGCGTCACCGTGCAGGCGTCGCGCATGGTGATGGTGAAACCTTCCAATGTTTCAGTCACACGCTTGTAGATGCCCAGCGGGTTTTGCCCGTACTTCATCATCGCCGCCTTGATCGCCGACACCGTGACACAGTTGCCCTCCACGCCTTGATAGAACCCGGCCCAGATATCGGCAGGCGGAACACCTACAGGCGCCGCCGAGAACTGCGCAGGCCTACCCTTGTGCGGTTCGCCGGGTAAATCCGCAGCAAGTTGATAGCCGTAGTCCTTCACGACAGCCGCTTTCCCACCCTGACCATGCTTGATGCCCTCGACGACCAACTCGCCTGAAAAGTTGAACGTATTGGTGACGCCGACGCTGTGTGGTTCAAGCAACTTGCCGGGTGGTGCAACCCGCAAAAAACCGATCAGGCCCATGCCCCTCAAGACGTTGTAAGGCGTTTCTCCACGCAAGGTGCCCGATAACGCCGAATCAAACTGAACATTGCGTTCAATTTGCTTGCGCTTGGCAAACGCGGCCAGCATGAAATGGGCGTCCGTGATCATGTGCGCGTCCGGGCCGGTAAACCGTGAAGCTTCGCTGGCACGCTGCAGCTCTTGCCGGGATAACGTCAGTTCAAACCCATCCTTCATGGTGACGCTGTACCCGCTCTGCGTACCCTCGACTTTTTCAAACATGTCGGAGGGCGAACGACCGAACCTGAGCATCATCAGTTTGATGACGGCGGCATGGCTACTCAGGTCGAATACTTCACCAACATTTCGCGAGGACGTGGTGAAACCCTGCAACACCTCGGCGGCCTGGGGGCGGACATTCTTCGTGGGCGGGTCGGCTTCGGGCACGACGACCGGCGTGACAGGGGACGGGATGATGCGGGGCTTCGGCGCGCTATCGTTCACCAACGTGTACAGATAACTACGATCAGGTGAGCTCTCCCTGCCGAAGCGGTGCGCCTTGCCAGCGTGAATCAGGGACGACCCCGCATCATAGCTATCTACCACACCGTTACCCCCTTCGCCGACAACCGTCGCGGTGGGTACATATTGGAGATGACCGGACAACCCCATGCCTTTGAGCATGTTAAACGTCGTCTCCCCCTGCAAAGACTCGGTCAATACCGCCTCAAAACCTGCCAGGCCAGCGGCGTTGCCACTGCCGAGTTGTTTGCGTTTGATGAATACAGCCAGCGCCAAATAGGCACTGCTCAAGATATCGCTATCATTGCCGGCAAAACGCGACGCGGCGGCCGCCTGCTGCAACTCCTGCCGGGAAAGATGCAGCTGGATACCATCTTTCATGGTCACGTCATAACCATCACCGGTGCTGCGTACATCATTGAACATATCGGTAGGACGCGCGCCAAAGGTGAGCATCATCAGCTTGATGACTGCACTGTGTGAACTCGCGTTGAAATGCTCGCCAAAGCGACGCTCCGGCGCATCAAATGCAGTGAGGGGCGTAACTTGTTTTTCCAAGTGACTCGACAACAGCGGCGCCATCGACATTGAGCGAGCAGAAGAACCCGTTGCGAACGTACTCATATCATTAACTCTTAAATGAAATAGTCGGGCGAATCCGTGACCGATAATTCGGGCCGTCGAACGGCGTTATCAGATCAACGCAATGGCTTGCCCCTCTGTGGGTCGGCCGCCTTTACGTCCGTAGATCTCCTCACTCCCGTTCACCACCGCAACCGAGTGCCGGCGCCTGTTGACCATCCCGATCAACGATTGGTCAGCGAACTCACGCACCGACACGCGCTTCATATGAGCTTTTAACCCCAGGCGTTTGAAACCTTCCCCCGGCCCGTGTTCATCCTCACCATTATTGAGCGTGGCGATGGCCGCATTAAAACTTCTATTCGCCCAGCCGTCGTTGTTCTCCATTTGCGCTCGCTTGGCAGAACACGCAAACAGGAAGTGCGCATCCTTTAGCATTCCAGGATCATTAAGTTGCACAAAGTTGGAACCACGAATAGCGCTATTCAACTCTGACTTCGTCAATTTCAACTCAAACCCATCGCGCATAACGACTTTAAAACCCTCTGCGACCGGCTCAACAGACGTGTAGATATCCTTTGGGCTTTGACCAAACTTCGCCATCGCCGCCTTGATGGCGGAAACGGTTACGCAATTACCATCCTTTCCTTGCCGAAAGCCATTCCAGATATTGTCGGGTTTTTCACCTTTACGCTTAGTGGAAAGTTCGGGGATCGGCTCGCGTCGCTTATCGGTGGGTGTTGTATCAGGAGCCGGTAGCACACGGGGTTGTGGTAGAGGTACGTCATTCTGGGTCGAATCAGGTGGGGGTACATCTTTACGCAAAAGCCTCTGCAACTGGTTGAAGAACTGTGCGAACAGATCTACCAGCATCCCCATCAAGGCCGTAGGGTCTGCGTTGTTACTGAAACCTTGGGGCGTCACGTCTATACGGGGCGCCGGTGTCGCCTCATTTGCATTGGCCCGGTTAACGGAAGCCGATGCGCCGCGAGTACCAGGGTCAGGGACTCGGAAGGGCTCGATGGAAAGTCGTGCAGCAGGGTTATGGCTTATCGATGACATGCTTCAAATCTCTCTGAGTGCTCCCTGACCGCATGGGCCAGGGAGCGGACATTGATGCTCAACGCCTCAAGACAGCAGGCTCAGAAGCGTGGACGGAGGCTGGGCCTTGCAGCTCGATGGTTGTCGAAACGGTTGTGCGAAGCCTTGTTGAAACCGTCCACGTCATCCGGTGCGGGGCAGGTAATGTCCGGAGTGGGCGGAGTGTCGGGCTTCGGGTCCACGGTGGACGGGGTAACCGGAGACTGTGGCACCGGTCGCTTATCGACATTCGTCGTCACCGGCGGCTGTGGCGCCGGTTGCTTATCGACATTCGTCGACACCTGCGGTTGTGGCGATGGTTGCTTATCGACTTTCGTCGTCACCGGCGGCTTTGGTGATGGTCGCTTATCGACATTCGTCGTCACCGGCGGTTGTGGCGATGGTTGCTTATCGACATTCGTTGACACCGGCGGTTGTGGCGATGGTTGCTTATCGACATTCGTTGACACCGGCGGTTGTGGCGATGGTTGCTTATCGACATTCGTTGACACCGGCGGTTGTGGCGATGGTTGCTTATCGACATTCGTTGACACCGGCGGTTGTGGCGATGGTTGCTTATCGACATTCGTTGACACCGGCGGTTGTGGCGATGGTTGCTTATCGACATTCGTTGACACCGGCGGTTGTGGCGCAACTTTTTCACCGGTATGCGGGCAGTGACAGCCCTGGACCTGCACGGTCAGGTTGATCTCCGAAGACTGTTTATTATTCTGTTCAACACGGGTGAGAGGCGTTAATTCCGGCTTGCTACTAGGCAAGAGCGTGAGTGGCACGCTCGTAGTCGTAGCCGCTTTGGAATCCTGGCCCGGCTTCGTGTTGGCCTTGGCATCCCCTTCAGTAACAAGCTTGGGTAGCACGCTGGTCTGCGTAGTCGCCTTGGAATCCTGTTCCGGCTTCGTTTTGGCCTTGGCATCCCCTTCAGTAACAAGCTTGGGTGGCACGCTCGTCTGCGTAGTCGCTTTGGAATCCTGCTCCGGCTTCGTGTTGGCCTTGGCATCTCCTTCAGTAACAAGCTTGGGTGGCACGCTGGTCTGCGTAGTCGCCTTGGAATCCTGTTCCGGCTTCGTTTTGGCCTTGGCATCCCCTTCAGTAACAAGCTTGGGTGGCACGCTCGTCTGCGTAGTCGCTTTGGAATCCTGCTCCGGCTTCGTGTTGGCCTTGGCATCTCCTTCAGTAACAAGCTTGGGTGGCACGCTGGTCTGCGTAGTCGCCTTGGAATCCTGTTCCGGCTTCGTTTTGGCCTTGGCATCCCCTTCAGTAACAAGCTTGGGTGGTACGCTCGTCTGCGTAGTCGCTTTGGAATCCTGCTCCGGCTTCGTTTTGGCCTTGGTATCGGCTTCAGGAACAAGCTTGGATGGCACGCTCGTATTCGTAGTCACTTTGGCGTCAGGGCCCGGCTTGGTTTTGGTCTTTGCATCCGTTTCGGGAGTCCCTTTGTCGGATACGCCCGTGTCCGCAACAACCTTGGAATCGGCGCCAGGTTTCAGTGGGGGCTGGGCATCCAGTTCACCGGGCAACTTGGGCAGCACCCCCATGCCGGCGAGCATGCTACGCATCGCCTTCACCGCGAACTCAAACATGGCAAACAACTTTTCCAGGGACTCCTTATTCACGCTCACATTGTTTTCTTTTGGCGCAGGATGACTGTCTTTCAGAAACTTATTCGCGCTGTCCGTGGACGAGGTCAGTTCAAGCGGCTTATTCATGGGCACTGATGATTGATTAAGTTGTGCGTAATCCGTGTTCATCGGCACGAACTGTTTGGTCGATACATTAGACATATTTTTATTCCTTAAGCTGTGCCATCCCCCGCACTGACAGAGGAGGCACACTGAGTGATTTAGAGTATGAAACAACCGTGAGCACTACAAACTCGCAAGATTCGTGGGGCGTAACGGAGATGAGTTCCGAAAAACCGCAGCTCATATAAGGAAACCAAATGACCGATGGGAACTTTTACCTATGGACATCCAGCGAGAAATCAAGGCTGAGCGTGGATCATTCGCCTCTTTAACACACACATCGGGTAACACCCCGGCAAAAAAGCAACTTAAAGAAAACATTCAACTTAATTAGCTCATCCAACGTATGTTAATTGACGCGCACGCAATGACTTGGGCAGCCGAGCGACAAAATCACGCATTAAAACTTAGTAGCAGTCGAGCCAGCCGCTCATGGTTACTTTCATATATCCCGCAACACCCCAACAACTGTCCAATGACTATGAATATTGAAAATCGCCCCAGACATCATGCCGTTACGCCCCACGTAACTTTTCAGGCAAAAAAAAAGGCGCCTTTCGGCGCCCGTTACAGCAAAGGATGAAACACTTATATATGTAAACTTAATCTTTCAACACCGCTGACTGCTCTCGTTGACTGGGCATACCCAGCAAACGTCCGACCTGCTCCAGGTCTGTCTCCCTGCGCATCAGGGTAAATAACTCCACAGCCTCAGGGTAGTTGCGCGTGAGCATCGCCAGCCATTGCTTCAAGCGGCCCGGTGCTTGACGTTCGGTCAGTTGCGCCACCGACTGGGTCCAGAAATCCTGAAGCATGGGCTGCATCTCTGCCCAGGTCATCTCGACCACTTCCTCGCCCGCCCGCGCCGCTGCGATCTGCCGCGCCAAGTCCGGACGTGCTACAAGGCCACGACCCAGCATGATGTCTTCGACGCCGCTGATTTCCCGGCAACGGCGCCAATCTTCGACACTCCAGATATCACCGTTGGCGAACACCGGCACCTTGACCACGTCCTGGACCCGCGGGATCCATTCCCAGTGGGCCGGCGGCTTGTAGCCATCGGTCTTGGTGCGCGCATGCACGACAATATGTGCCGCGCCGCCTTCGGCCAGGGCGGTGGCGCAGACCAGGGCGCCATCCGGGCTGTCGAAACCCAGGCGCATCTTGGCAGTGACCGGTATGTGAGCCGGTACCGCGCGGCGCACGTGCTCGACGATTTGATTAAGCAGCTCCGGCTCCTTAAGCAGCACCGCGCCGCCCCGGGATTTGTTGACGGTCTTGGCCGGGCAGCCGAAGTTGAGGTCGATGACTTGCGAACCCAGCTCACACGCCAGGGCGGCGTTTTCCGCCAGGCACACCGGGTCAGACCCGAGCAATTGCACACGCAGCGGCACGCCGGCAGCGGTGTGGGCACCGTGCAGCAGTTCCGGGGCGAGCTTGTGGAAATACGCTGGGGTGAGCAGGCGGTCATTGACGCGGATAAACTCGGTCACGCACCAATCGATACCGCCGACGCGGGTCAGCACGTCCCGCAGGATGTTGTCGACCAACCCCTCCATGGGCGCCAAAGCAATTTGCATGGAAAACACTCAACAAAAATCGTGGCGCAGTTTACTGGGTTTCCCACAGCAACCGTTAACCCCCTGTCAGGGCGGGGCCGTAACCGTCGAGAAACTCGGCGGGCATGCGCTTGGGCTTGCCGCTGGACAGTTCGATGCAGACAAAGGTGGTGTGCGCGCGCAACAGCGTTACGCCGTCACGCGGCCGGACCAGCTGAAAACGCCGGGTCATCTTCAGGCGCTGGTCCCAGTCGACGATCCAAGTGGCCAGTTGCAATTCGTCGCCTTCATAACCTGCAGCCAGGTAGTCGATCTCGTGCCGCACCACGGCCATGGCACGGTCCAGGCGGCGATATTCGGTGAGGTCCAGCCCCAGGCGCTGGGAGTGGCGCCAGGCGCAGCGCTCCAGCCAGGACACGTACACCGCGTTATTGGCGTGACCCAGGCCGTCGATGTCTTCAGATGCAACCTGCAGATCGATGATAAACGGCGTTGCCAAATCCCAACCCATGCCTTGCTCCCAGTCGATTAATGTCGGCGGGGAGAGTGTATCAGGCGCTTTGCAGCGCCTGTAAACGACGGCCGGCCAACAGCGCCAGCACAGCGTCGATCACACGCGGATCAGCCAGCACTTTCTGATGACCGCCCTGCTCCAGCCGCAACAGGCGGCTGTCGAACCAGGCTTCGTGGATGGCCTGAGACGCCTTGACCGGGACGAAGGTATCGTCTTCGGCATGCACGATCAGGCCGGGAATATTCATCTGGTAATGGGCCACGTCCAAGTGTTTGAGCGGCATTCCGAACGTCAACTCGACTTCCTGGATAAACGCCGAACGCGCCCGCGCCGGCAAACCGACCATCTGGGTAAACCCGCGCAGCACGTCCAAAAAGCGCGACGGCGAGGCAATACTCACCAACGCCTCGGTGCGCAACCCCAACTGCACCGCGAGCATCGCACTGGCGCCCCCCATGGAATGGCCGATCACGGCGTGCAGCGGCGGCAACTCGGCGGCGGCTTCAAGCATGGCGCGGGCAAACAGCAGCACATGGGCTTCACGCCCTGGCGAACGGCCATGGGCAGGACCGTCCAGGGCAATCACCGAGTAACCATTGTCGACCAGCGCAGTGATCAGGCTGGCAAACTGCGTGGGCCGGCCTTCCCAACCGTGCATCAACAACACCGCAGGCCCTTGGCCCCAGCGCAGGGCGGACAACCCGAAACGCAAGGTGATGCGCTCCGATTGCGCCAGCAGCGGCAGTTCCCAGTCGCGCGGTGGCAGGTCGCGTGGCGTCATGAAGGCGCGACGCATCCGATTGGCCACGGTTTGGGGGGCCAGGCGCCCCAGCGTGCCGTTGAAGCGACGAATCCAGGTCAGCGTGCCCATCATGCAGCCCTCTTCTAGCGCACGGCCGACTTGGCGGCGCGCAGCACACGGTCAGACAGTTCCCCCGGCCCCAAGGCGCGGGCCAAGGCCAGGCCACCGATCATCAGCGCCATGTCAGCCAGGGCTTTGTCGGTGTCTTCAGGGCCCGCGGCGAGTTGCGCCGCCATCAGCTCGCAGTGGTCGTTCAGCGCCTGGCGGAATTCATCCGGCAGTCGGCTCATCTCGCCGACGGTCGCGGGGATCGGGCAGGCCTGGGCGGTTGAGTCACGGTGCTTGCGCGACAGGTAAAATGCCGCCACCAGGCCTCTGCGCTCCTCGCCGGTGAGCTGTGAATCCATGTCGTCAATCGATGCGCGACGCTTGGCCAGCAACTGGGTGAAGGCCTCCAGCATCAGCGCGTCCTTGCTTTCAAAATGCGCGTAGAAACCACCGACGGTCAGCCCCGCCGCGCCCATGACTTCACCCACACTCGGTTCGGCCGGGCCACGCTGGATCAACGCAGCGCTGGCGGCCTGCAAAATACGTTCGCGGGTTTGCGCTTTTTTATCGCTCATCATTGCCTCCGTCGTTCATGGGTTGAATATTATTACCATAATAATATTTGGCAAGCGACAGGCATGACCGTCGGTCAGAAGAGAAAGCAAGAAGGGAAGAAAGAATTGGCCAAACGCCAGACAAACAAAAGGGCCATTCAATAATTGAATGACCCTTAAAAATCCCGCAGAGCGGGTAATCGTGGCGTCCCCTAGGGGACTCGAACCCCTGTTACCGCCGTGAAAGGGCGGTGTCCTAGGCCACTAGACGAAGGGGACACAAACCTTCTGTACATTGATCAGGCTGAGACTGATCGATTCAAGGACGGTGTGGCCGGAACCTTGAACCTGTAAATTGGTGGAGCTAAACGGGATCGAACCGTTGACCTCTTGCATGCCATGCAAGCGCTCTCCCAGCTGAGCTATAGCCCCGGATTTTTCGTCTCGCGACGCAGCAGACCTTTCGAGCTGCTTGTTGAAACTGGCGTCCCCTAGGGGACTCGAACCCCTGTTACCGCCGTGAAAGGGCGGTGTCCTAGGCCACTAGACGAAGGGGACACAAACCTTCTGTACATTGATCAGGCTGAGACTGATCGATTCAAGGACGGTGTGGCCGGAACCTTGAACCTGTAAATTGGTGGAGCTAAACGGGATCGAACCGTTGACCTCTTGCATGCCATGCAAGCGCTCTCCCAGCTGAGCTATAGCCCCTCATCGGTGAGGACGGGGCGAATCTTAATGGCGGTTTGGAAGTGTGTCAAATTTATTTTCAACAATTTCCAAAATTTTTTGCCGGGATAACAATCACTTACCGGCGAAACCCCGGAAAACCGGGGTTTCGTCGTTTCAACCGCTTGCTCAGGCGATAGCGCCCAGCAGTTTTTCCCACTCTTTGTTTTCTTTCTTCGATACACCACCAAGCAAATCAAGGGCTTGGCGCAGACGGAAACGTGTCAGGTCCGGGCCGAGGATTTCCATTGCATCCAGCACCGACACCGAACTGGCCTGCCCGGTGATCGCGGCAAACATCAGCGGCATGGCGTCGCGCAGTTTCAATTCCAGGGATTCCACCACCGCCTGGATCGTCGCGGTGATCGCATCCTTCTCCCACTGGCGCAGGCTTTCCAGCTTCCACAGGATCAACTGCATCAACTGGCGAACCTGGTCGCCCGAGAGCTTCTTGGACTCGAACAGCTTGGGATCCGGATTAACGCCACCGGCAAAGAAGAAACTGGCCAAAGGCGCGACCTGGCTGAACGTCTCCACCCTGCCCTGCACCAGCGGCGCGATTTTCATCATGTACTCAGGGTTCAACGCCCACTGCTGCACGCGGCTGGCGAACTCCTCGACCGGCAAGTCACGCAGCCACTGGCCGTTGAGCCACGACAGTTTCTCGATGTCGAAGATCGGCCCGCCCAGCGACACGCGGGACAGGTCGAAGTTGTCGACCATTTCCTGCAGCGAGAACTTCTCGCGCTCGTCCGGCATCGACCAGCCCATGCGCCCCAGATAGTTGAGCATCGCCTCAGGCATGAAGCCCATGCGCTCGTAGAAGGTCACCGAGGTCGGGTTCTTGCGCTTGGACAGCTTGCTCTTGTCCGGGTTACGCAGCAGCGGCATGTAGCACAGCTGCGGTTGTTCCCAGCCGAAGTATTCGTAGAGCAGGATCAGTTTCGGTGCCGATGGCAACCATTCTTCGCCGCGCAGTACGTGGGTGATGCCCATCAAGTGGTCGTCGACCACGTTGGCCAGGAAGTACGTCGGCAGGCCGTCGGTCTTCATCAGCACCTGCATGTCCATGCGGTCCCACGGGATCTCGACGTCACCGCGCAGCATGTCCGGCACCACGCACACGCCTTCGCTCGGCACTTTCATGCGGATCACGTGAGGTTCGCCAGCCGCCAGGCGCTGGGCCACTTCTTCCTTCGACAGCAGCAGCGCGCGGCCGTCATAGCGCGGGGTTTCGCCACGGGCCTGTTGCTCGGCGCGCATCTGGTCCAGTTCTTCGGCGGTACAGAAGCACGGGAACGCGTGGCCCATGTCGACCAGTTGCTGGGTGTACTGCTTGTAGATGTCACTGCGCTCGCTCTGGCGATACGGGCCGTGCGGGCCGCCAACGTCCGGGCCTTCCGCCCAGGTAATGCCCAGCCAGCGCAAAGCATCGAAAATCTGCTGTTCCGACTCACGGGTGGAGCGCAGTTGATCGGTGTCTTCGATCCGCAGGATGAATTCACCGCCGTGCTGCTTGGCAAAGCAGTAGTTGAACAAGGCGATGTAAGCAGTGCCGACGTGGGGATCCCCAGTAGGCGATGGCGCAATGCGCGTGCGGACGGTGGTCATGGCTGGTCTCGAATGGGCGATAAAACTGAAAATTGAAACAAGGGGCGAATGGTAACAGCCTGGGTGATTTCTGGAAAACCGAGGCGCGGCCATCGGGGGCAAGCCCCCTCCCACATTTGACCGAGGTCCAACATGGAAATGCGGTCCAGTGTGGGAGGGGGCTTGCCCCCGATGAGGCCGGTAAAACCACCGTAAATCAGACGGTAAGCAAGCGCTCACGCAACTTGCCAATCTCATCCCGCGTCTGCGCCGCCGCCTCAAACTCCAGGTCTCGCGCCAACTGGTACATCTTCTCTTCCAGCTGTCGAATCCGCTTGGTGATCTCACTCGGCGAGCGCAGTTCGTTTTCGTACTTGGCGCTTTCCTCGGCAGCCTTGGCCATGCCCTTACGCTTCTTGCTGCGCGAACCCGGCACGGTTGCGCCTTCCATGATGTCGGCGACGTCCTTGAACACGCCTTTCGGGGTGATGCCATTTTCCAGGTTGAAGGCAATCTGCTTGTCACGACGGCGTTGGGTCTCGCCAATCGCGCGCTCCATAGACCCGGTGATGCGGTCCGCGTAAAGAATCGCCCGGCCGTTGAGGTTCCGCGCGGCGCGGCCGATGGTCTGGATCAACGAGCGCTCGGAGCGCAGGAAGCCTTCTTTGTCGGCATCAAGGATCGCCACCAGCGACACTTCCGGCATGTCCAGGCCTTCGCGCAGCAGGTTGATCCCCACCAGTACATCGAAGGTGCCCAGGCGCAGGTCGCGGATGATTTCCACCCGTTCCACAGTGTCGATGTCCGAGTGCAGGTAGCGTACGCGCACGCCGTGGTCGGCCAGGTAGTCGGTCAAGTCTTCGGACATGCGCTTGGTCAGCGTGGTGACCAGCACCCGCTCTTCGAGGGCCACGCGCTTGGTGATTTCCGAGAGCAAGTCATCCACCTGGGTCAACGCCGGGCGGATTTCGATTTCTGGGTCGACCAGCCCGGTCGGACGCACCAGTTGCTCGATCACGCGGCCCGCATGCTCGGCCTCGTAGTTGCCCGGCGTGGCCGACACAAAAATGGTTTGCGGGCTGATGGCTTCCCACTCGTCAAAGCGCATCGGCCGGTTATCCAGCGCCGACGGCAGGCGGAAACCGTATTCCACCAGGGTTTCTTTACGCGAGCGGTCGCCCTTATACATCGCGCCGACCTGCGGCACGCTGACGTGGGACTCGTCGATCACCAGCAGCGCGTCGGGCGGCAGGTAATCGTAGAGGGTCGGCGGCGGCGCGCCGGATTCACGGCCCGACAGGTAGCGCGAGTAGTTTTCGATACCGTTGCAGTACCCCAGCTCCAGGATCATCTCCAGGTCAAAGCGGGTGCGCTGCTCCAGGCGCTGGGCTTCCACCAGCTTGTTGTTGGAGCGCAGGTATTCCAGGCGCTCGGCCAACTCGACCTTGATGCCCTCGATGGCGCCCATAAGGGTTTCACGCGGGGTCACGTAGTGGCTTTTCGGATAGAAGGTGAAGCGCGGCAGCTTGCGGATCACTTCGCCGGTCAACGGGTCGAAGGCCGACAGGCTCTCGACTTCATCGTCAAACAGTTCGATGCGGATCGCTTCCAGGTCGGATTCGGCCGGGTAGATGTCGATCACGTCACCACGCACCCTGAAGGTGGCGCGGGCAAAGTCCATGTCGTTGCGGGTGTATTGCAAGCTGGTCAGCCGACGCAGCAGCTCGCGCTGGTCGAGCTTGTCGCCGCGATCAACGTGCAGCACCATCTTCAAATAGGTTTCCGGGCTGCCCAGGCCGTAGATGCACGACACCGTGGTGACGATGATCGCGTCCTTGCGCTCCAGCAGCGCCTTGGTCGCCGACAGCCGCATCTGCTCGATGTGGTCGTTGATCGACGCATCCTTCTCGATAAAGGTATCGGAAGACGGCACGTAGGCTTCGGGCTGGTAGTAGTCGTAATAGGAAACGAAATACTCCACCGCGTTGTTCGGGAAGAACGCCTTGAACTCGCCGTAGAGCTGCGCGGCCAGGGTTTTGTTCGGCGCCAGCACCAGGGTGGGGCGGTTGATCTGCGCGATCACGTTGGCGATGCTGAAGGTCTTGCCCGAACCGGTCACCCCGAGCAGCGTCTGGTGGGCCAGGCCGGCCTCGATGCCTTCGACCATCTGGCGAATGGCTTCCGGCTGATCGCCAGCGGGTTCAAAGCGGGTGACGAGTTGGAAATCCGACATAACGTACCTCGTGTAGTCACCCCAGACTGTAAACCCGTCGAGGACGAAATAGACCACCACCCGCGAAGATTCAGCGCGGATCGTAGGAAAAAACCATGATAGCCATAGAAGTGGTGGCGAATGTGGCGGGTTTCAAGGCAATCGTCCTGACTGCCGTCTACGATCAACGTTGCAATAAGACTAACGGTCGGCAAATAAACCGAAAAACTTGGCCGAAAAGCCGTTTCGGTGGTCGCCCTCGGCAGTGAGGGCCTCTATACTAGCTCCCCGTTTGTGCACCGCTCTAGTGCATTCGGCTGGAGCGCGACACGTCCCTCCATTCCCCCATAGAGCTGCCGCAAAAATGAGCCTGTTCTCCGCTGTCGAAATGGCACCACGCGATCCTATCCTGGGCCTCAACGAAGCATTCAACGCCGACACACGAACCACCAAGGTCAACCTTGGCGTGGGCGTTTACTGCGACGAGGAGGGGAAGATTCCACTCTTGCGTGCCGTTGCCGAAGCGGAAGCCATTCGCGTGGCGCAACACGCCGCCCGTGGCTACTTGCCGATCGACGGCATCGCGGCCTACGACAAGGCCGTGCAAACCCTGCTGTTCGGCGCTGAGTCGCCCCTGCTCGAAGCCAACCGCGTCGTCACCGTACAAGCGGTCGGCGGCACCGGCGCGCTGAAAATCGGCGCCGACTTCCTCAAGCAGCTGCTACCCAACGCCGTCGTCGCCATCAGCGACCCGAGCTGGGAAAACCACCGCGCGCTGTTCGAAACGGCCGGTTTCCCGGTGCAGAACTACCGCTACTACGACGCCGCCACCCACGACGTGAACCGTGCCGGCCTGCTCGACGACCTCAATGCCCTGCCGCCACAGTCCATCGTGGTGCTGCACGCCTGCTGCCACAACCCGACCGGCGTCGACCTGAGCCCGGCCGACTGGCAGAACGTGCTGGACGTGGTCAAGGCCAAGAACCTGGTGCCGTTCCTCGACATGGCCTACCAGGGCTTTGGCGATGGCATCCACGAAGACGCCGCCGCGGTGCGCCTGTTCGCTGAGTCGGGCCTGACCTTCTTTGTGTCCAGCTCGTTCTCCAAGTCGTTCTCCCTGTACGGCGAGCGCGTTGGCGCACTGTCGATCGTCAGTGAATCCAAGGAAGAAAGCGCGCGCATCCTGTCCCAGGTCAAGCGTGTGATCCGCACCAACTACTCCAATCCGCCGACCCACGGCGCGGCCATCGTGGCAGCGGTACTGAACAACCCTGAGCTGCGCGCCCAGTGGGAAGCCGAGCTGGCTGAAATGCGCCTGCGCATCCGTGGCATGCGCGAGCAGATGGTCGCCGAACTGGCCAAGGCGGCTCCGGGCCACGACTTCAGCTTCGTCGGCCGTCAACGTGGGATGTTCTCCTACTCCGGCCTGACCGTTGAGCAAGTCACCCGCTTGCGCAGCGAGTTTGGCATCTACGCACTGGATACCGGGCGTATCTGTGTGGCGGCGTTGAACCAGTCGAACATTGGTGCGGTGACCAAGGCGATTGTTCAGGTGTTGTAAGCCTGAAACAGGTGTGATGAAAGGGAAGCCATTCACGGCTTCCCTTTTTTATGGGCGAATGCCGAACCTGTGGTGAGCGAGCTTGCTCGCGCTGGGCTGCGCAGCAGCCCCATCCCCTGCCACCTGGAACTTCCTGAGAGAACGCGGTGCCTGAACAAGGGGCCGCTGCGCGCCCCAGCGCGAGCAAGCTCGCTCACTACAGGTTCAGCGCTCGCCACGGGAATTGCATCGTTTGCAAAAAATTCACTGGGCGCAGCACTCAGCCCCTAAACTGACCGTCGATTGCCCCTTTGTTGTGAGATCCCTATGAGAAACGAAGACCTGGACCTGCGTGCCGACCGCGACGAGCTGGACCACTTCACCCCACGCGCGCCGCAAGCCAAGCGCCAGAAGAGCCTGGTGCTGCAAGTGGCACTGGGTGTGTTCCTCGGTGGACTGGCGCTGTGGCTGGTGCAATTGGGCGCGACGGCGATCATGGCGAAATTGGCCATGGGCACCCTGCAATTCGGCGGCTGATACCTCCCACATTAGATCTAGGAGGCAACCAGGTCGCATTCCTCCAGCAACTTCACGAAGCTGTTCAAACTCTGCGACACCGTGCCCCGGCGCCAGATCAGCCAGGTATGCAGCGTGCGAAAACTGTCCATCAGCGGCCACAGGCTCACCGTGGTAAACCCCGGCATGCTCTCCAGCATGCTGCGCGGCATCAACGCCAATCCGGCGCCGGCGCTGACGCAGGCGAGCATGCCGTGATAGGACTCAATCTCGAAAATCTTGCCTGGCACCGCGCCGTCCTGTGAGAACCAGCGCTCGAAGTGGTGCCGATAGGAACAGTTGGAGCGGAAGGTGTAGATGTTCTCACCATTCACATCCTGGCCCCGGGTGATGGGCGCGTGATGCAGCGGCGCGATCACCACCATCTCCTCTTCAAACACTGCCACGCCTTCCAAGGTGGAATGCAGCACCGGCCCGTCGACGAACGCAGCCGTCAGCCGCCCCGACAGCACGCCCTCGATCATCGTGCCCGAGGGCCCGGTGCTCAGGTCCAACTCAACCTTGGTGTGCTTCTGGTTATACGCCGCCAGCAACGCCGGGATACGCACGGCCGCGGTGCTCTCCAGCGAACCGAGGGCAAACGCGCCCTGGGGCTCCTCCCCCGCCACCGTCGCGCGGGCTTCCTGCACCAGATCGAGGATGCGCCGCGTATAGCCGAGGAAATTCCACCCGGCCGGTGACAGGCGCAGGCGACTTTTCTCGCGGATAAACAATTCCACACCCAGGTCCTGCTCCAGTTGCTTGATGCGCGTGGTCAGGTTCGATGGCACGCGATGAATCAACTGCGCGGCGGCGCTGATGCTGCCTTGCTCGGCAACGGCCTTGAAGATTTCCAGCTGCACCAGATCCAAGTCATTCTCCAATCGTGAACGTATTGCTTAATATTATTCAGTTTCCAGAAAACATGCATCCCCGTAGGCTTACCCCATTCCACTCATTCAGCCGGACGGTGCCATGAACGCTATTTCTCATCAGACTCACGCCCTGTCGATCAACCCCGCCACTGGCGAAACAGTCGGCAGCTACCCCTACGAAAGCGCGTTGCAACTGGACGCCGCCCTCGACCGCGCCACCGAAGCCTTCCGCACCTGGCGCCGCCAGCCGGTGAGCCAGCGCGCCGAAAGGCTGCTGGCCCTGGCCGGCGCCTTGCGCGAGCAAGCCGAAGACATGGCGCAGATGATCACCCTGGAGATGGGCAAACCCATCGCCCAGGCCCGTGCCGAAATCGAGAAGTGCGCGCTGCTCAGCGAATGGTACGCCGCCCATGGCCCGGCCATGCTCGCTCCAGAACCGACCCTGGTGGACAACGGCAGCGCCCAGATCGAGTACCGCCCGCTGGGCCCTATCCTCGCCGTGATGCCGTGGAACTTCCCGGTGTGGCAAGTGCTGCGTGGCGCCGTGCCGACCATGCTCGCCGGCAACACCTACGTGCTCAAACACGCCCCGAACGTGATGGGCAGCGCCTACCTGATCAAGCAGGCCTTCCAAAAAGCGGGCTTTGCGGAAGGCCTGTTCGAAGTGATCAACGTGGCCAACGACGGCGTGTCCGCAGCCATCGCCGACCCACGTATCGCCGCCGTCACCCTCACCGGCAGCGTGCGTGCCGGGATCGCCATCGGTTCACAAGCCGGTGCTGCGCTGAAAAAATGCGTGCTGGAGCTGGGCGGCTCCGACCCCTTCATCGTGCTCAACGACGCCGACCTCGACGCCGCTGTGCAAGCCGCACTGATCGGCCGCTTCCAGAACAGCGGCCAGGTCTGCGCCGCCGCCAAGCGCCTGATCATCGAGGAGGGTGTGGTAGAAGCCTTCACTGCCAAATTCCTCGACGCCAGCCGTGCCTTGGTCATGGGCGACCCGACATCAGCGGCCACCTACATCGGCCCGATGGCCCGTTTCGATTTGCGTGACGAGCTGCACGGCCAGGTCCAGGCCACGCTGGAAGAAGGGGCGACCCTGCTGCTGGGCGGCCACAAAGTGCCCGGCGCCGGCAATTACTACGCACCGACCGTACTGGCCAACGTCACCGACCAGATGACCTCGTTCAAACAGGAACTGTTCGGTCCCGTTGCCTCGATCATCACCGCCCGCGACGCCGACCACGCCGTGGCCCTGGCGAATGACAGCGAGTTCGGCCTCACCGCCAGCATCTTCACCACCGACGCGGCGAAGGCACGGGACATCGCCAACCAACTGGAAACCGGCGGTGTTTTCGTCAACGCCTTCAGCGTCTCCGACCCTCGGGTAGCGTTTGGGGGGATCAAGAAGAGCGGCTTCGGGCGTGAGTTGTCGCACTTCGGCGTGCGGGAATTCTGCAACGCGCAGACGGTGTGGCTGGATCGCAAGTAAGCGAAGCCTCACCGCCTGTCGCAACGGCACCGCTCAACTGTGGGAGGGGCAAGCCCTAATGCCCTTAGCTGACTGGCATTAGGGCTTGCCCCCTCCCCCCAGTTAAATCACCTGAAGCTATTGCTTCCCAAGCCCGGCCACCAATGCCTCCAGTACCACGCGTACCTTGGGCAACGCCTGGCGGCTTTTGACCCAGCCCAACGTGATTGCCGCCCCTTGGGTGGCCAGGTGGGGCAACACCTCGACCAGCGTCCCTTCCTGCAGCGGTTGCTGGACCATCCACGAGGGCAATTGCACGATGCCGCAACCGGCCAAGGCGGCCATCAACAGCCCGTCTCCATTGCCCACCACCAGTTGCGGGGTGATCTGCCGGCGTCGGGGAGCGCCCTGTTCATCCGCGAAATTCCATGGGCTGATGCGCCCGTCCACCCAGCCGTAGGCGATGCACTGATGGTGCTCAAGATCGTCTTCCGACAGCGGGGTGCCGTGCCGCGACAAGTAGACCGGCGAGGCATACAAGCTATGCCATTCATGGGCGAGCACACGCTGCCCGACGGTTTCCGGCCAGGCATTCGTGCCGCCGATACGCACCACAATGTCCACGCCTTCCTCGAACGGCTCGATGAACCCGTCGCCAAACGTGAAGTGCGCCAATAGCAGCGGATGCGCCTGCAAAAAAGGCAGTAACACCGGCAGTACCTGCGCGCGCCCCAATGCGCTGGGCAGGTCGATGCGCACACGACCGCGGGCCTCGGTATTTTCCACGTGCAGTAAAAGCTCGGCCTCTTCCAAGTCGGCCAGTACGCCCGTGCACGTCCGGTAAAACGCCACACCGGCATCGGTGAGGGACAAGCGCCGCGTGGTGCGCTGGAACAGCCGAACACCCAAGCGTTTTTCCAGCCGCGCGATGCTTTTACTGATGGCCGAGGCGGTCAGGTTCATTTTCTCGGCGGCGGCGGTAAAGCTGCCGTGGTCCGAGACACACACAAACACATCGATACCCTTCAAGCGTTCGGAAGAAAACATGCACATCCTGTATTGGTGAATTCAGTTCAGGCAACTTAGTAAAAAGCATCCTAAATCAGAAATCAGCTCAACAGTAAGCTATGACCGGATAAACCCTGGCACTGAGGCTCGGATGCTGACCACGCTGAAAAACTACCCCCTGGCCGTCAACCTGCTAATGGGCGCGTCCCTGGTGCTGACGCTCGCCAGGGCGATCACCCTGCCCTATCTGGTGATCTACCTGTCGAGCCAGTTCCAGTTGGGCGTCGCCGACATCGGCCTGGTGATCGGCGGCTCGCTGATCATCGGCTCTTTGTTAAGCCTGTATGGCGGCTTTCTGGTGGACAGCCTGCCCAGTCATCGCTTGATCCTCGGCTGTTGCGCGGTGTTCACCGGCGGTTTTTTGGGGGCGTTTATCGCTCAGGATCTGTGGGTGTTCTACGTCTGCCTGGTCGCGATCAACCTGGCCTACGCCGTCATCGATATCGCGGTCAAATCCGGGTTTGGCCGACTGCTTCCCGCCGAGGCGCGCAGCGAAGCGTTTTCGATCAAATACACCCTGACCAATATCGGCTATGCCGTCGGCCCGTTCCTCGGTGCTGGGCTAGCCGCACTGGCCATCAGCCTGCCCTTTTTGGCCTCGGCGGGGCTTGGGGCCGGGTTCTTCATGGTTTATTGCGTGTGGGGCGACAGGCACTGGGCGCCAACCCACGCCAGCCAGCCCGCCGCGCCCTTCCTGGCGGTGGGCAAATTACTGCTGAGGGACTACCGCCTGGTGTGCTTTACCTTGGGCGGCATCCTCAGCGCCGTGGTGTTTGGCCAGTTCACGGCTTACCTCTCGCAATACCTGGTCGTCACCACCACGCCCGAGGCGGCCTACCGGATTATCAGCAGCGTGGTGGCCACCAACGCGCTGATGGTGATCAGCCTGCAATACACGATTGGCAAGCGGATCACCCATCAACACCTGCACCTGTGGCTCGCCGGAGGGCTGGCGATGTTCATCGTCGGGTTGGCGGGGTTTGGCTTGTCCACCTCGCTGACGTTCTGGGTGGTGTCCATGGCGATCTTCACGCTGGGCGAAATCATCGTGTTCCCTGCCGAATACATGTTTATCGACATCATCGCGCCCGATCATCTGCGCGGCATGTACTACGGCGCGCAAAACCTCGGCAACGTCGGCGCGGCACTGGGGCCGGTACTGTGCGGGATGGTGCTGGTGTCACAGCCGGCCCATTGCATGTTCTACCTGCTGGCGCTGTTTGTGATCGCGGGCGGGTTGCTCTACTGCCTGGGCGCGTCCCTCGCGGACAAGGTGCACGCCCCGACCTGAACCTCAATCACGGATATGCCGCCGCACGCACTGCACCAGGCCGTCCAGCGCCTGCGACTTCACCGGCGCGAGCACACAGACGGTGTGCTCGCGCTGGCCTTCTGTCACGGTCAGCGTGTAATGCACCTGGCCCGGATTACCGGGGGTCGGTGCGTTGCTTTGCGGCAGCTGGAAGAAGTCGGCGGCCTCGATAAGCTGCCGCAACTCCTGCTGGTCCTGCTCGGGCAGTGTGGCCAGTTCCACCGTACGCGGCTTGGCCAGGCCCGGAAAATACCCGGCCCCGCCGTTTTCCTTGATCGAAATTTGCATGGTTGTTCCTCACGTCAGACAGAAATGCCGACCGCCTTCCAACCGTCCTTGACCGCCTTCTGTTCATCCTTGTTCGCGCCGTAGAGTCGACCGGCAACATCGTAGGTAATGCGCGCAAAACGCAGGAACCCCGAATTGGGCCGCAACCGCGCATCGCGCAGCGCGTCATACCAGATGCGCCCGGCGCGCTCCCAGGCAAACCCGCCGAGTTTTGTCGCGACCTGGTAGAACGCATGGTTGGGAATGCCGGAATTGATATGCACCCCGCCATTGTCCTCGTAGGTCTGCACAAAATCATCCATGTGCCCCGGCTGAGGGTCCTTGCCCAGCAGTTTGTCGTCAAACGCCGTGCCGGGGGCTTTCATCGAGCGCAGGGCGGTGCCTTTGATCTTTTTGGTGAACAGCCCTTTGCCGATCAGCCAATCGGCGTCCTCTGCGGTTTGCTTCAACGCGTATTGCTTGATCAACGAACCGAACACGTCCGACAGCGACTCGTTCAACGCGCCGGATTGGTTGAAATACATCAGTTTGGCCTCGTCCTCGGTCACGCCATGGGCCAACTCATGGCCAATCACATCGAGCGCCACCGTGAAGCGGTTGAACAGTTGCTCATCGCCATCACCAAACACCATCTGGGTCGAGTTCCAGAACGCATTGTTGTAGTTCTGGCCAAAGTGAACGGTAGCGTCCAAGGCCATGCCGGCATCGTCGATGGAGTTACGGTCGAACACCTGATCGAAAAAATCGAAGGTGGCGCCCAGGCCATCATAGGCCTCGTCCACCGCGGCATCACCACTGGCGGGCTGGCCTTCGCCACGCACCAGCTTGCCGGGCAGGCTATCGGTGCCTTCGGCGCTGTAGATCGAACGCCGTTTGTCGGCGCCCATGACCAAGGCCATGCGGGCCGGGCCCTTGGCGGGCACCGCGACCATGCGCAGCGAGCGGAACGTGCTGTCCTTGGCGCGGGTGCGCAATGCGACATCCCGTTGCGCCTTATCGCCATTACGTGCGATCTGGTCGAGCATGTACGGCGGAATCAGGCAGAAAATCGGGTGACGGGGGTGGCGAACACACATGGTCAGGCTCCATTGAGTATGTGACAACGTCCAGGCAACCGATTCAGGATAGCCCCGAGACGTTAACGCGTGTCATCAATTGTCATTAACCTATGTTGCAGTCGTGTTTATCCAAGGAGGACTTACCGATGCCTGCCCGTAAAGCCAAAATCGATCTTTCCCACCGTCCACGGCTCGCCGACCTGCGCCCGTTGATTGCGCCCAGCCCCACCCTCTTGGAGGCCAGGGCGGCGACACCCCACGTCACACCGGCCAAAGACTTGAAGGACCGCCGCGGCTACACAGAAGACTTTCTCGGCAATTTCGTGGTGCCCTGGCCCACGGTTGAAGAGGCCTTGGCGGGGGATGCACAGAAGGAGCGCCTGGACTACACACACTTCTCGATAACGATGTCCCGCTCAAAACGGCTCGCGCTGTATGTAGGCGTCAACATCGACGGCGGGCAGCATGTGGACATCGTGCGCAACAACGACACCTGGGCCTATGACGGCCGCCTGCCCATCGACGCGCAGGTGGGCGAAGCGCTCTACGCCAGCAATGGCCTGGATCGCGGCCACCTGGTACGCCGCCAAGACCCCAACTGGGGCGACGACGCTAAAACCGCCAACCTCGACACCTTCCATTTCACCAACTGCTCGCCGCAAATGAGCGGGTTCAACCAGAAGACCTGGCTGGAACTCGAAGACTACATCCTCGACAACACCCAGCGCTGGAAAGCCCGCGCCACGGTGTTTACCGGCCCGGTATTCGCCGATGACGACCGCGTCTACCGGGGCGTGAAAATCCCCAAAGCGTTCTGGAAAGTGGTCGCCTACCTCAGCGACGACGGCAAACCTTCCGCCAGCGCCTACATGATCGACCAGAGCCGCGAACTGGGCCAACTCGATCTGGTGTTCGGCCAACTCCGGACCTACCAGCGCAGCGTCATCCAGATCGAACGCCTGACCGGCATCCGCTTCGCCAACCTGGCCGACTACGACGGTTTCAGCAACGAAGAACGCGCCACCGGCACGCGGATTGAAGCACTGATACAAGGTCCAGAAGACATTCGGCTCTAACCGAGCCCTCACATGTTGATAACGACCAACGCCAACCACGATGCGAAGCGAGCCGCTCTTGATCTTGATCTTGATCTTGATCTTGATCTTGATCGTGCTTTTGATCTTAGGCGCCCCGTCAAACACGCTGGCCGAACGCAGGCTTGAATCCGTGGGTAACCCGGCAGGACGCCGGGTTAGCCGCCCCGCGCCATGGATGGCGCGTGGCGGCGGCCCACGGATTCAAGCCGGAGTGAGGGCACACCGAGCCTAGGCGAGGTGCCGAGTGTTGGGGCGAAGCGTTTTTGGTTACTTTTGGCGCTCTTCCAAAAGTGACCCGCCGTAAGGGCGGAACCCACAGCGGCCGTTACCGCAGCAACGGATATGTACCCGGTCTGACCCAACATCCAGGCCATCTGTCAGGCCGCCAGCGGGAGCAAGCTCCCTCGCCACAGGTCCGGCACCGTACCCAGAGTTATCAGGCCAACGGGCAAACCCTCATTGCGCATTGATGTAATGAAACTGCGCCTGCGTTTTCTCGACCGCCGCACGCACCGTGTCCTTCTGCGCCTCAGTACCCGAGTAGTAAATCTGCATCCCCTTCAAATCCTGCCCTTCGACTGCTTTGCCGATCACCGCAACATCAACCGGCGTGCCGGCACCGATAATCAAAAAGAACACATCGCCCAAGCGTTTGGCATCGAGCAGCTCTCCCCTGAGGCGAGCGGCGTTTTGCTCACCCGCCATGGAAATCGCCAGGGTATCGCCGAACATCCCGCTTTTGGGGATGCTCATCGTGTGCAAACGGAGCTTGTCCGACCCGGCCGGCATCGACGCGACATACGCGGTGGCGGCCTCGTCAAGAATCTGCTTTTCAGATTTACCCTGGGTGGCACAACCGGCGAGCGTGGCTACGAGGGCGAACGCGAGAAATAATTTCACTGTGTATTCCTTGTGATAAAGCGATCCATTGGCTGCGCATCATAGGAGCCCCACCGCCAAAGAGCCACCGTTGGCGTCACGGCCTCCCGTTCAACCTCGCGATCGACTACCATACCGCGCCGGTTCCCAAACGGGACTAATAGGGAATCCGAAGCGCGGTCCCCCCGCGTCAATCGGAACTGCCCCCGCAACTGTAGGTGCTGAGCCTGCTCCTCGATGCCACTGGACCTTGTCCGGGAAGGCCGGAGCGTGGCGACGACGCATCAGTCAGGAGACCTGCCGGCTCAAGCTCAATCACTAACCGGCGGGGTGTCCGGGAAGGACATTCTTGCCTGTCTCTACCACAGCGCTCGAGGGTGTATTTCCGAACCGTACCTCCCCAGTTGCACGTACGGTTCACTCGGAGATCGTCCCATGCTGCCACGCGTTACCGCCCTGCTCACCGGCATTGGCTTCTGTGCCCTGGCCCACGCCGCGCCCACCCACTACCCGCTCACCGTGGAAAACTGCGGCAGTAGCCTCACCTTCCAGCAGGCGCCGGCGCGCAGCGTGACCATCGGCCAAGCCGCTACCGAGATGCTCTACGCCTTGGGCGTGGGCGATAAAGTGGTCGGCACTTCGCTGTGGTTCAACAGCGTGTTACCGCAGTACAAGGCACAGAACGACCGCATCGAGCGCCTGGCCAACAACGAGCCGAGCTTCGAAGCCGTGATCGCCAAACGCCCGCAACTGGTGGCCGCCGAGCTGGAATGGGTGGTCGGGCCGCAGGGCGTGGTCGGCACCCGCGAGCAATTCCATGAACTGAAGATCCCCACCTACCTGCTGCCCTCCGACTGCGAAGGCAAGGACAACCTGGTGGGCGCGGACGGCACGCGGCTGGAGCCGTTCCGTATCGAGACCATTTATAAAAGCATCAGCCAATTGGCGCAGATCTTCGACGTACAGGATCGCGGCCAGCAGTTAAACGACGAACTCAAGGCGCGCTTGGCCAAATCCGTCGCCACCGTGCAGAGCAAAGGCCTCAAGCAGGCCAGCGCGTTGGTGTGGTTCTCCAGCTCGGAGATGGCCAGCGACCCGTACGTGGCCGGCCACAAAGGCATTCCCCAGTTCATGCTGCAAACCCTCGGCCTGTCCAACGTGGTGCAGTCCGATGAAGAGTGGCCCGCCGTCGGCTGGGAAACCATTGCCAAGGCCAACCCGACCTTCCTGGTGATCGCCCGCATGGACCGTCGCCGCTACCCCGCCGACGACCATGAAAAGAAACTCGCCTTCCTGCGCAGCGACCCAGTGACCCGCAACATGGACGCGGTGAAAAACAACCGCATCATCATCCTCGACGCCCTGGCGTTGCAGGCCAGCATCCGCATGTTCGACGGCCTTGAACAACTGGCCACGGCCATCGACGGCTACGACCTGCCAAAATGATGCGCACCCTATTCGCCCTGGCATTGCTGCTGATCGCCGTACTCGCCGGCGTGGCCATCGGCGAAACCGCCATTTCGCCGCAGGTCGTGCTCCAGGTGCTCGCCAACAAACTGTGGGCGGCCGGCTACGTGCTCGACCCCATTGATGAAGGCGTGGTGTGGAACTACCGCCTCACCCGCGCGCTGGTCGCCGCCGCCTGCGGTGCGGGGTTAGCGACGTGCGGGGTGATCCTGCAATCACTGTTGCGCAACCCGCTGGCCGATCCGTACCTGCTGGGCATCAGCGCCGGCGCATCGACCGGCGCGGTATTGGTGGCGTTGATGGGCGTGGGCGGCGGGTTGATTTCGTTGTCCGCCGGCGCGTTTGTCGGTGCGATGGCGGCGTTTGCGCTGGTGATCCTGCTGGCCCGCGCCAGCGGTTCGGCCAGCGGCACCGGCCAGATCATCCTCGCGGGCATTGCCGGTTCGCAGTTGTTCAATGCGCTCACCGCGTTCCTGATCACCAAATCGGCCAGTTCCGAACAGGCGCGCGGCATCCTGTTTTGGCTGCTGGGCAACCTCAGCGGCGTGCGCTGGCCATCGGTGTGGTTGGCGGTGCCGGTGGCGGTCGTGGGTTTGGCCGTTTGCCTGTGGCACCGTCGGGCGCTGGATGCGTTTACCTTTGGCAGCGACTCGGCAGCGTCCCTCGGCATTCCGGTGCGCCGGGTGCAGTTTGTGCTGGTGGGCTGCGCGGCCCTGGTGACGGCAGTGATGGTGTCGATTGTCGGCTCCATCGGCTTCGTCGGGCTGGTGATTCCGCATGCTGTGCGCCTGCTGCTCGGCACCGGGCACTCGCGCCTGCTGCCGGCGAGCGCCTTGGGTGGCGCACTGTTTTTGATTGCGGCGGACGTGCTGTCACGCACGCTGATCAAGGGCCAGGTGATTCCCGTTGGCGTGGTCACGGCGCTGGTGGGCGCGCCGGTGTTTGCACTGATCCTGATCGGCCGGAGGAACGCGCGATGACGGTTCTGAGCTGCACCGGGCTGGGTTTCAAGGTGCGCGAGGCCGAGCTGCTGCGCGACATTCATCTGGACGTACACCTGGGCGAAACCCTCGGCATCGTCGGCCCGAACGGCTCGGGCAAATCGACCTTGCTCAAACTGCTGGCCGGCCTGCGTACACCCGCGTCCGGCGAAGTGTTACTGGGCGGCCGGCGCCTGGGCAGCCTGTCCCGCCGCGACATCGCGCAGCAACTGGCGGTGGTGGAACAACAGGCCGACACAAACGACGCCATCCGCGTGTTCGACGCCGTGGCGCTGGGCCGTACGCCGTGGTTGTCGGCGTTGAGCCCGTGGTCCTTGGATGACGACGCCATCGTGAAACAGGCCTTGCATGACGTCGACGCCACCCACCTGAGCCAGCGCGCCTGGCGCAGCCTCTCGGGCGGTGAACGTCAACGCGTGCACATCGCCCGTGCATTGGCGCAACGGCCGCAGATCCTGTTATTGGATGAGCCGACCAATCACCTGGATATCCAGCATCAACTGGGGATTTTGGAGGGCGTGCAACGGTTGCCTGTCACCACCTTGATTGCCCTGCATGACCTGAACCAGGCGCTGACCTGTGACCGCTTGGCGGTGCTGGACCACGGGCGGTTGGTGGCGCTGGGCAAACCCCTGGACGTGCTGACGCCACAGCGGTTGCAGGAGACATTTGGGGTGCAGGCGCACTACCTGACAGACCCGTTTGATGGGGCGAAAATCCTGCGGCTACGCCCGATCTAAAGCCTGAGTAGAGCGTTACTGTAGTGAGCGGGCTTGCCCCGCGCTGGGCTGCGCAGCAGCCCCAATAAGGCCGCTGCATTCCTCCAGGTCGAACCGTGGCGTATGGCTTCAGGGGGCTGCTTCGCAGCCCAGCGCGGGGCAAGCCCGCTCACTACAACAAGCCCCCCAGAGCAATAACCCCCCCCGGAGCATTGATCTATAAAGCCCTGTGCATATGCGTCGTCCGCCACACCGGGTCTGCTTCCACATCCACGACCTCAAACCCCTGCCGAACCCAAAATTCAATTGCCCCCGGCAAAAACGGATGGGTATGCAAGTACATCACCTCCACCCGATCGGCTTTCGCCATCGCTTCCAACGCACGGTACAACTGCCCCGCCAAGCCAAAACGGCGAAACGCTGGTGCTACAAACAAGCGCACCACTTCCACCGTCTTGCGGCCTTGGTAATTCAACTGCGCAAAACGCCCGTCATAGGGCAGATAACCCATGGCGGCAACGATTTGGCCTTGTTGGCGCGCAATCAAAAACCGCCCGTCACCGTGAAGATAGATGGCCTCAAACTGCGCCAAATCAGCCGGTAGACCGGTTGCGCTGAGCTTGGGGAAGAGTTCGGCACGGGCCTGCAGAACAAAATCCAGCACGTCGGAAATGTCGCCGGTGGTTACTGCGTGAACGTCCATCATCCGGCCACTCGCACATAACGCAGGTAGCCATTGGAGCCAGTGCCCACACACACGAACCCCGCGCCCTCGTACAACCTGCGCGCGGGATTATCCGGGTGCACGCTCAAACGCCATCGGGTAAAACCCGCCCGCCCCGCTGCCAGCACATAGGCGTCCAACAGCACGCGGCCAATGCCCTGGCGCCGGAACGCTGCGCCGACATTGATCGTGCTCAGTTCGGCAGAATCGTCCTCGGCAGCCCACAGCGAATATCCGGCGAGCTGCCCGTCCCACATCGCGATGGTCATACGCTCAAAGTTATCGACCCAACGGGTCAGGTGACGCTCCATCTGACGCCGCCATCCGACCATGTGGGCCGGCTCCCATTGCTGGATATAGCCCATTTCGCCGCGATAGATCGACGGGAGGTCAGTCACCAAGGCCGGGCGCAATACCAGTGCCGTCAATTGTTATTCCTAAACGTGGAAATTAACCGCCTTCGGGTAGCCAAATAACGCTTGTACTCCGCCTGGTATTCGAGAATGGCCGTGGGGTCGCTACCAAAGGTAATAACCTCGGCCAACTCCGATAACTCGGCATCCGGCAAAATGGCATTAAGGGCCGCCTTTCTGGAATCCATAGCGACGTAATTTCCAGAACTCAAGATATCGAGAATAAACACCGACAAACTCAACGAATCATGTACAGCATTCGTCTTGGACACCGATCCTTCTGAGATAACAGTCGCGACGCTTTTTACGGTAGCGAATCGCGGTTCCGGCAAATCATTTTGCGAGTCACAATGATAAAAAATAAATGAAGGATTGCACTTTGATTTCGCCAGGACAGCCAACTGCGGCCCGGACTCGGCATTTGACTGACTGATATCCACGTCAACGGAGTCGGTTCTTTTAGCCTGAAAAATCACTGGGCACACCTTCAGATTACCCTGCACATCTTTCCACTCGAAAAGCAATGCGAAGTCTCCGCCGGTTTTCTTCTCCCTTTTCTTGACCTGCAGCTCCAGCTTTTGAACATTAAGCCGAGCGCCCGATGCAGCAAAATATTTCTCATACCGAAGTTGCACAAGGTCAGACTTGGAGGCCAGCAGTTGGATCAAGTGCCCGGAGAGTTGCACTTCAATATTCTTCTTGGAGCAAACTTCTATAAATGCCAACTCCGCTTCTTGCACCACTTGAATAATGGCCCACATTTCAAATGAAACGAACGCAATCGGGCAGGACAAGTACTCTCTGTAATAGCGCAAAAAGTCACGTGCCTCTTTGATCAACTCTCGCAAAAAAATCTTTCCCGGCTCAGCCGTGATACTGATCGAGCGACGTATCGCTTTTACTGTATGTTCTGCCAACTGCGGATGTTGTTTATAACAGTTCAAAAACGTGCGTGAACGTGGCGTTTTCAAAAAATCGACAACCACTCTATCCCAAAGTGCGTCCATCTCATCGAAGTCAAGCTCAATCCCTGATAGTTCGATTTTCTCCATTTCAACAGCCTCTGCGCGTACTTTAGTCTTCCAATCGGTTCCGCGAACTCAGGTCATCCATCTGTGCCGTAATCCACCGGCGACTATATTCCAACACCTCGCCCCCCATCGCCACCGGAAAATGAATAAACCCATGCGCCGCCTCCGGCAACAGGTGCGCCTCAGCCCCCGGCCACCGCTCAGCGATCAACAGCGTGTCGTCTTTCAACGGGTCCAACTCACCCACAAACATCAACGCCGGCGGCAAGCCTTCGAAATCGCCATACAACGGTGACAACGGCGGCTGGCGACGTTCCTCATCGCTCAACCCCGGCGTCAGCCTGCGCAGTGCCTCGACCATGCCCGGCCCGTCCAGCAACAACGTGTGCGGCCCCGCCGTGCGCACGCTCGGGGTACCGGTCAGGTCGTAGACGCCGTAATACAGCACCGCTGCGCTCACCCGCTTGAGCACGTCCGGCCATTGCTTCAACGCCAGCAACGTCGCCGCCGCCAAATGCCCACCGGCCGATTCGCCGACGACGATCACCGGCAGGTCGGCAAATTCATCGGTGGTCAGCAACCAGCGGGCGGCCGCCAGGCAGTCGTCCATCAGGCCCTCGACCGGCGTGTCGACTGCCAGCCGATAGTCCACCGACACCACCGTCACGTCGCAGGCGTTGACCATGCCGAGGTTGAGGTCGTCGTTCATCTGCGCATTGCCGATCACCCAGCCGCCGCCGTGGATGTCCAGCACCACGCCCTTGGGCTTGCCGCTCGGCCGCAGGATGCGCACCGGGACTGACCCCACGAGTCGGGTCTCAGCCACCGGCGCCCGCTTGATCTTTTGACTGGCGCGCAACAACGCCTGGATCAGGCGCGGCGTAACGCGATTGCGGATTTTAAAACGTGGCATCCACGCGAGTTTCTGGTTGAAACGGCGCATCTCGGCCCGTTCAGGCTCACTGGCGGGCCAGGGTGTGTAGGCCATCAACGGTTATTCCGCAGGATCGAGAAATTCAGCGCTGCCGCTACACACAGCCACGCCAGGTAAGGGAACAGGATCAAGCCGGTGATCAGGTCCAGGCGCACCGCCAGCACCACCATCGCCGCCACGGTCACCCACAGCACCGCGATAATCACCATCCCCGCCAGTAAGCGATGGGCGCCGAAGAACACCGGCGTCCACAGCGTATTCAACGCGATCTGCGCCGCCCACAGGGCCAACACCATTTGGCTACCTGGGATAAGACTCAGGCGATAACCGGCCCAAGCCAGCAATAGGTAGATGATCGTCCACGCCACCGGGAACAGCCAATTGGGCGGGGTGAAGCTGGGTTTGACCAGGGATTCGTACCAGGCGCCGGGTTTGAAGATGATGCCGGTACTGGCAGCGGCGGCGCAGGCGAGCAGGAAGATGAAGAAGGTCATGGTCGGTCCTTGGCTGGGCATTTCAAGCTTGGACGCGCAGGACACGGGTAAAAGTTCACTGCAATTCAGGGCATCACGATGTTCAGCCAAGGCCACCGCGCCTGATAACTGCGGGCCTTCTGCACAAACAACTCCCGCTCCGGATGCAGCGGGTTGATGCGCAGCACACCCTGCTCCACATCCTCCAAACCATACGGCGCATACACCTCACCCGTCGCAATCTCCAAGCCGATGCACGTACCCGCCACCAGGTAACGATCAATCCCCTGCTTGGCCGTGTGCAACTGCGGATACGGCCGACCAAACCGCTGGCCATACCACAGATGAACCCGCGCCTGGTTCTTCACTTCAACATTCACGCCCAGGTCCTTGAACAGCACCTCGGCCGCACGGATCACCGCATCCTCAGCCTCGTAGGACAGGTCCGTATCGAAGTAGAAAACGTCGTAGTCCTTGACGCCCTGGTCAGCAGGCAGGTTCGACTGATGATTCCACACCGCCTGGAACAGGCAGCCCGCCGTGAGAAAGCACTGGTCCACGCCAAGGTCGGGCAGGCGCGCGGTAATCTCGGCATTGATGGGGTTGGCCATGGCCAGGTTGAGCAAAGCGTCGACGGTCAATGTCATGCGCATTCCTTCTTGAACTTACCCGCCGCGCCCCTTGTGGCGAGGGAGCTTGCTCCCGTTGGGGCGCGAAGCGGCCCTCATCGGCGTCCGTGTTTTGCCTGATAACCCGCGTCAGCCGGTTTTGGGGCTGCTGCGCAGCCCATCGGGAGCAAGCGCCCTCGCCACCAGGAGGACCGACCGATGATCAAGCCTTCAACTCACCCGCACGGTGAGTCGCTGCGTCATCGTAAACCACATACAACGACTCGGCGACCTGGCTTTTGATGGCCTTGGTCGACTCAAGACCCAGCACAAAACCCTCAGCTTTACCGCCGGCACGGTTGAGTTCTTCAGGCGTGGCGGCGCCGGTGATGGCGTCGAAAAGCTTGGTGGCGTGGGGGCCTACGCCTTTGGGCAGGCTGATCTGGTCGATGGACATGGGCGATACCTTAAAAGAGAGAGATCGGTAGCGCGTGGAACCACTGCCGGGGGTGGCATGGTAGACCGGCTGGAACAGAAAGGGGCGGCTTTTGATTAACCTGCGCTCAGGGCGCCGACTTGAACCGGCCTTGAAACGCGATGCGCAGGCATGCCCAGGCGATATAGCCCACGATCACCACCTCGACCACGCCGATAAGCAGGTTGAATGAAAAGGTGACGGGTTGCTCCGCCCAATAAAAGGTCGTTGCACGGGATCGAAAACCACTGACCCGCAGCCGACCCGTGAACAGCGCGGGCACCAGTGCGAAGAGCTGCGACAGCTCCAACACCGCCAAAAACGCCCCCAGCAGGCCCAGCAGACCGCGTGCGGGCATGCCGACAGCCTCGGTCGATGCCGCTGAAGGCGCAGGCTCTTTTGCTTTTTGCGCGCGGGCGACCTTGGCCGGGGATGGCGCAGGCCTATAAGGCGGCTTGCGCGGCGCCGACGCATCGATCACGTCGGTTGGCACCGCCATGTTCAGGTAGCCGGCCACTTCCGCCAGCCACCGCTCGGTGCGCGGGCTGCCCGGCACCACCGGAACGTTGTCGGTGGTCAGGCGGTGCTCGCTGCCGTCACGCATCACCAACCACAGCTGGGTGTAAATCGGCTCGGCCTGTGGGCGGCGGCGCAGTTCGAGGGCGTGTGGGTGATCGAGTCGAAACGCCTGACGCACCCGCTCGCGGCGCCCAAACGCGTTGCGGGTCAGGCGTTGCCCCTCCCCGTCGTGTCGCGACAAGCGCAAGGTCTCGCGAATGCCGGTGTACACCATCAGGAACAGCCCCATGGCCGGCATCAACAGCAACGCGAGCACGATCAGCAGCGAGGACAGCGGGTGCAGGCCCACCAGCGGCAAATAGCCCTCGATGATCCCGCACACCACGAACACCACCGGCACGCTCAAGGCCAGCCCGCCTACCCACCACACGACAGCACTCTGCACAGGGTTGTGCGAGTGGATGAGCAAATCATCCTGCACCGTTCGCTCGAACCGATGGCCAATCCACATGCCGCTCTCCTGATGTGCGTGCGTGGCCCCGGATGATACGTGAGCGCGCCCATTTGTTTCATGACCCTCCCCACAAAACCGTGATATCGATAAGCTTGATCCCCCACCCGCCGCGCAGGCCCCGCACCATGACCCTCTCTCCCGACTTCACCCCCTGGGCCTCCCTGCTCGGCGGCGCACTGATCGGCCTCAGCGCCGGCCTGTTCATCCTGCTCAACGGCCGCATCGCCGGCATCAGCGGCCTGCTCGGCAGCCTGCTGGCCAAACATGGCGAAGGGCGCGCTGAAAAAGGCCTGTTCCTGCTCGGCCTGCTCGCCTCGCCCTGGCTCTGGTCACTGTTCGGCACCCTGCCCAGCGTGTCGATCCAGGCCGGTGGTGCTGCGTTGGTGCTGGCGGGGCTGCTGGTCGGCATCGGCACACGGTATGGCGCCGGGTGTACCAGCGGGCATGGGATCTGCGGGCTGTCGCGTCTGTCGTTGCGCTCGCTGGTGGCGGTGGGTTGCTTCATGGGCAGCGGGTTTGCCGCTGTCTACGTGACTCGCCACCTGATAGGAGCCTGAGCATGCGCAAACTGACCGCATTAATCGCCGGCCTGATCTTTGGCCTGGGGCTGTACCTCAGCGGCATGACCAACCCGGCAAAGGTGCTGGGGTTTCTCGACCTGGCCGGTGAATGGGACCCTTCCCTGGCGCTCGTCATGCTCGGTGCGCTCGTGGTCAGCAGCGTGTTCTTCTACTTCGCCAGGCACCGACGCACCTCGTTACTGGGCGCGCCGATGCAGATGCCGACCCACCGCACAATCAACCGGCGGCTGGTGCTCGGCAGCGTGGTGTTCGGGGTTGGCTGGGGGATCGCCGGGTTGTGTCCGGGGCCTGCGGTGGCATTGTTGCTGACGGGGCAATGGCAGGTGGGGGTGTTCGTGCTGGCGATGGGGGTGGGAATGTGGGTATTTGAAGGAATGGAGTCGCGCAGGTCGGCCAAGGCTTGATACACGGGCAAGACGTTCTGCTTTATCTCACACCGTCCCCGGCCTACATTGAACGCCTCATGGATCAATACGGAGGTCAACATTCATGGCACGCATAGTCAGGATTCACGCCTACGGCGACGCCAGCGTCTTGAAACTGGAAGACGTGGACGTCCCCGCCCCCGCCGCCGATGAAGTGCAAATCGACGTCAAAGCCTTCGGCCTCAACCGCGCCGAAGTGATGTTCCGCAACCACGCCTATCTACAGGAAGCCGAATTCCCCAGCCGCCTGGGCTACGAAGCCGCCGGCGTGGTGATCGCAGTCGGCGCCGATGTCACCGACATTCAAGTGGGCGACGCCGTCAGCGTCATCCCTCCGCTGGACATCGCCCGCTGGGGCACCTATGGCGAAGTGGCCAACGTGCCCGCCCACCTCACCGTCAAACACCCGCAAACCCTCAGCTTTGTGCAAGCCGCCGCGTCCTGGATGCAATACGTCACCGCCTGGGGCGCGCTGGTGGAACAGGCCAAACTGACCCAGGGCGACGTGGTGTTGGTAACCGCCGCCTCCAGCAGCGTCGGCCTGGCCGCCTTCCAGATCGCCCGCAGCGTCGGCGCCACCGCGATCGCCGTGACCCGCACCCGCGCAAAAAAACAGGCGCTGCTGGATGCCGGCGCGGCCCATGTCATCGTCAGCGATGAAGAGGACCTGGTCGAACGCGTGATGCAATTGACCGACGGCCAAGGCGCCCGCGTGGTGTTCGACCCGATTGGCGGGCCGGGCTTCGAAGCGCTCACCCAGAGCATGGCCAGGGGCGGGATATTGCTGGAGTACGGCGCGCTGAGTTCGGAGCCGACACCGTTTCCATTGTTTACCGTGCTGGGCAAATGTTTGACGCTCAAGGGGTATCTCTACGCCGAGATCGTGGCTGACCCGGTGGTGTTGGCACGGGCCAAGGCGTTTATTTTGGAAGGGCTGGCGTCGGGGGCGTTGTCGCCGGTGATTGCGAAGACGTTTGGGTTGGATGAGGTGCAGGAAGCGCATCGGTTTTTGGAGGCGAACCAGCAAGTGGGCAAGGTGGTGGTGACGGTGTGAGGGCGGCGTCCTAGGACAATTCCCAAAGCTGGGGGATGGGTTGCCCGATTGCCTACGCGTGCGTCAGAATCCGCCGGCTTGTGCGCTGGGGTGGTCGAATCTAAGGTGGCGCGGTCGCTGAATTTCTCGGTGATCGGGTTTAGTAGCCCGGATCGGTTATCTAAATGTGCATGAGCTTCATCTGTCAGACATCGCGTCTGTGCTTGATGGCGGCTGTGCGCAGGGCGTCCTCGGACGCGCCGGCTTTAGATATCCACCGGTCTACTAACCTGCGTACAGCTGCCACCCACTCGTTTAGTAGCGGGGAGGTGGTGGCCTAATCCAGGATATCTTTTATGTTTAAGGTCGCACCGGATTCAACCGCGCTTTTCTGCGTTGCTCCAGACGCCAGCAATGAAACCCTCGTTACCAATAGCTACGAGACCTTCGCCTCGGTCAGCACCCTTCTGCTCGACCTCTCCGAAGGCCTGAGTGGCAAACAGCGTGACGTCGCGCTGGCAATTCACCAACTGAGTGAATTGGGCGTGTTACTCACAGCCAAGCTTCTTGATCGTGAGGCCCCCTCCGCTGGCTGATCATGGCTATCCAGAAGGCAAGGCGGATCAGTCGCTGAGTCGTAGTACGAAAAAAGGAGGACGGAGTGATCCATGAAGAATCGTTTCGTCCCCTTTTCAATGGTCTCAAAAAGGCCTTTCATGAATGGCTACTCTCGGCCAATTCTGTTGAAAAAGTCGGTTCTTCCAGACTGCCCTCATACTAACCGCTGAAAGCGCCTTTTTTACGCGCCGCTATGCGAAATCTGCCCCCGGAGCCGTCTGATCAAAGTAAAGATTTCAATCTCAAGCGCGTACTTTTCTGTCGTGGAAACCATGGCCTACTTTTTCAACAGAATCGGCCAGAAGCAGTCATTCGAATACGTGTATTAAAAACGGGGCGAGTCAGTCAGCCAATATTAAGAGTAATGGTGGAATGAACCCCGACTATGGAATGGATTTCTAATTTTCTATTTATTGGATTTTTCATTGCTCGTTTTTTCGATGAAATCTGGTACAAGCCTCTCGCTAAAGCCAGCAATAATGGCCAAGATTAGCAGCCTGCTATTACTTTCACTCATAAGATTCAGAAGCAAGCCTGCCTTGCATGCGATCAAAGAAATAACGCCGAACGCGCAACCGAGCCCAACGCGTACTATTCCTTGAAGAACAATTGTTCCATTATGTTCATAAAGGCTAATTTGTAGTTGCTGAGCACGCTGGAGCACTGATATTAGTGCGCCACAAACCCCTCCAAACAAACCAATTAAAAAGACATTAAGATTAGGAGTAGAAGGGGTTGAGAAGAGCTTATAAGTTATTCCTGAAAACAGCATGACGCTGAGCGATGCAAGCGCTACAAAAAGTATCAAATAATATGCCGCAATACTGTTTGCCGTTTTTTCAATATAAATAGTTACGGGATTGAAAATCACAGAAGGATCGACACTATCGCCTTTTAATTTGGACCTCAAACCAATTGTTAGGCACGTTGCGAGTTTTAAGTTTAGGAACTTTGTTCTGCTCGGGTGAACCGCGACTGCGCCCCATGCGCGCAATTTGTAAAACTCGTCAAGGACATCTGAGTTGTAAAGCTGCACATTTCTCACCCTGTGCTTTACTTGTTCGTCATGATCAATATATACGGTATAGTCTTTGTTGGTACCAATTATTAATATTGGTTTTGGTAGAGCCCCTATGCACACGGATAACTTTTCAAGTTCCGCATCGACACTTACTATATCGGCTTCTTCTAGACAGCTAGTGGCAAAGATGAGAGATAAAATTGAAATGGCATGACTGTCTATAGAGTCGGCATAAATATTCCCAAACTTATTAAAAGCTTGAGTTCTAAGCAGTTCTAGCTGATTTAATTTTGAAAGCGCTAGATTACTGTTGTCAGTCGACGAATATCTTAACTCGTTATTTCCTTTAAAAATAAAACATTTTTTACTGCTGAGTAAAATTTCATCAACTTTTACACCATCTAAATGGTCACCAACAGAAATATCTATGAAGGTATTTATGGTGTTGAGTGAGAAAAACTTGGACAAGACTAACTCCTTTGATCATGACCTTAGATTATAGTTTTGTTGAGTTTGTAGATATTTAGAGTAAGGGGTCAGGGCAAGCTGATGCAGCTTAACTAACGGAAAGGGAACTGACGCTTAGATCAAAAAGAAAATCCGGCTATCATGTTGGAAAGAAATTTTTCCTTTGCGTAGCTGGCTGCGAGGTCCGCATTGGAGTCGAGGACAGTGAACCCATTCGCAGATCTCTCGTAAGTCCAGTGGAGGACTTGCCTAATATTGTCTTGAATTATCAGCATCTTCAGTCCTGCGCGTAACTGATGGCGCTATGATGCCACAGGTGCGCAGGTATTTGTATCACTTTGCGTTGAGCAGTTTCTGCCCGAATCTCTCCTCAACTACACTGACAGCAGCGCTCCACCCATTAGTCTCTACCGTCGCGTGAGATAGGAAGCGACCCAATATAGATAATCCGTGTCGACTGCAACAAACCGTCGGGATCGATTACTCCCAGGATTGCAAGCGCTAAATAGCTTCGAGAAGCTGTCCGTCAAAGTACTCGGTTTCATCTCGCGACTGGTCTTTAATGCGGCGCTTCGCCTCGATCAGCAATTGTTCGGTCGCGATATTCTGATTCAAAAAAGTAGCGACCATAAGATCATCCAAACACTCTAGAGATGTGTTCCATGCCTTCCGGCAATGCTGCATGAGCCCTGTGAGGGCATCCCCACTCCATGGACCTAAAATATCCGAGACTGCCAGGGTCATAAGCCTGCTTTGAGAGAAATTGAACGGCTGGTAATTTCAAACGTTCAGGAGATAGATGAATGGCGAAATCGAATGGCGACTCTTGGCCAATTGCTGCCTTTCGCGACGGGCAGAAAACGGCCAGAAGCGGACGCAAAGGCGTTTGTGTAGTATCTGCCTCTGTTCCCACCTATATGAGAAACCTGATGTCTGGCCGCCGCTCCCCGTCCCCAGCAAGAGCTGTCCGAGACCTGCAAAACGTACGCTCGCTTTTGGGAAAGCACCTGAGCGAGCTGCTGCACGACCAATACTATTTCAACGATGAGAAAAACTTGAGAGACATAGGTTCTTTAGAGTGGCGGTTTGGCGAGCGAGAAGTTTTATCCATGTATCTATTGAGTGATGGCGAGAGAGTAGGCGCGGACTTACTGCCCTCTGATACGCCGGCTTCCTTTCAGATAGAACCGAACGCGACCTGCTCATGGAAGCGTGAAAACCTGCTTACAGGTTTATCAGCAACACACCTCGAGAACAAAAAAGTTTGTGCAGTTGAGGGGATTCTTGACTCTCTCTACGGGCAAGAGCCTTGGCTTGTCGGATTCAGAGTTAAGTTCGAGACAGGTGACTCCTTGATCTACCTTAACCAGGGCGACGACGCCGTCGTTTTGATTAATACGCTACCGCCAGTAAGTGTTGGCCTCGAAACCCGCTTCGTTACCTCAATTCAGTGACCGCTTCGGGTCGATTTCAGTCAGTCGAGGAGAATTGGGGTCAGACCACGCTTTCAATAATGGTGGTCTGACCCCTATTTCGCAAAGCGGACGCCAAAAATTGCAGGCCGGGATAGTTTTCTGGTGCCGATGGGCTCCGTATAGTGGCAATACTTTTTCGGTCAAAGGAGTGGCTATGAACTGGTTAAGCGGCCTACCTGTCGATGTAAATGTCATTACGCATTGCGCGAAAAGGGGAGCTCAATGCGTACAGGAATGATCCTTGCTGGGATCGGCACCATGCTGGCGCTGTCGTCTGCATCGCCAGCCCAGCCTGCACCCCTGCCGTCAGGAACTGTGAACCAGGGTGGTATCTCCGTGCTGGTACAAGGCTCGGGTACAGATATCATCTTAATTCCAGGATTTGCGTCGTCCTACGAAGTATGGACAGATTTGGCCTCCAGATTACGCCTCAGCCACCGTCTCCATCTTATACAGGTAGCTGGGTTTGCTGGCTCGCCTGCTGTATCCGACCCGGACGGGAGAGTAGTCGCGTCCACGGTCGAGGCGATCGCTGAATACATCCGCAGCCAGCGCATCGAGTCGCCGGTCATCATCGGTCATTCGTTGGGTGGTGAGGTGGCACTGATGCTAGGTGCTCGTCATCCCGATCAAGTGGGACGCCTGATGATTGTCGATGCGATGCCCTTTTATACTTTGCTGTTTGATCCCTCCGCGACCAGTGAAACGGCGGCCCCGTATGCTGCTGCGATGCGTGATGCAATGCTGGCGGCAACGCCTGAGCAGGCGGAAGCCATGCAACATGCCTCCATCGCCCGCCTCGCTAAAACTGAAGCGGTCAGACCAGGCCTAATCGCGGCGGGGATAAACTCGGACCGAAAGACTATGGCCGATGCCATGTATGAATTGATGGTCTCAGACCTCCGGCCTGAGCTTGGACGCATCAAGGTGCCCGTTGAAGTCGTCTATGCCTACGATCTGCTTTTCGGCGTAGAAGCGGCCCACGTCGATGCAATGTTCCGTAACGCCTATGCCTCTACCCCAAACATCAGCTTCAGGCGCATTGACGGCAGTTTTCACTTCATCATGCTTGATCAGCCAGAACTGTTCGCTAGTGCTGTCATCAGGTTCTTGAACCAGTGAACGGCGACGGAGTTGCTCGAGTGATGAGTCGCCGTAAAAGGGCACATGATTCGTTGCCGTGCTTGCAGGTCACCGACTGTCTGCTTTTGGCCGATTGCTGCCCGTCGCGAGCGGCGGCAATCGCCCCATAGCTGACGGTCGGCTTGGCTCAGATTCACATTGAGCAAGCCGGTCGCTCACCCAACCGCTCTACCAGCCTTACGAGATAACCGTCGGGATCCTGAACGATGAATTCGCGTTGGCCTACTTCTATATCGTCAGCCCGATACCAGGTGTCTTTGCATTCTCGATAGAGTGGACATCCAGCCTGAACAAGTTTTTGGATGATGGGTGCGACAGCCTCAACATCAATCTGTAGGTTGATGCCTCTTCCAAACGGTTTGGTCAACGGCGCAGTCAGCCATTGACCCGCGTCCGGATCAATCTGCTCCAGCATTACTTGAGCACCATTCAAATCAAGGTACGCAAATCCGTCATCCGACCGTTGATAAGCTACTTTGAACCCCAGACGAGAAACCCAAAAAGCCAGGCTGCTATCCAGGTTGGTGACCATTAACTCCGGAACCAGTTTGTTACGTTCGAACATGAGATGACTTCCATTTCAAAATGCTTGTTTTTATGGGCGGGCAGGTTCTGCACCTACGGCTTCGCTGCCAGGGCGAGATCGTGGTGAGCATGATGATGCACGGTTGGGTGGGAGTTATCGAGTCGCGTTGAGTGGCAGCTTCTGGCCCAGAGTGTGTAAAACAGATGGTGCAGCCAACCAACGGCAGTGAGCCAAAGATCTCACTGCGGGATCTACTGAAAATTTTCCAGAGGGAGGCTGGCGGTTTACTTGGCTCAGGCCAAATGTCGGCCTAAAAATCGTTTAGTCGAACTCCACATCTGGTGCGAGTTCTGGATACTCGATCTTCATGTCTTCAAGGATTTTTTGCATCAGCTTCGCATCCCCCGGTAAACGTCTGGATAAAGTATTCCACCCTGAGATTTTCAAGTGTATGGGCATTTCAACAAGTGCCGTAATTGCGTCCCAGAAAGCATCCCAATTACAGCCGTACCAGCCAGGGAATCCGAGTTCATCTTTCAAGATGGAATGGAGTTCGTCAGAACTCGTCACCTCACTTAAGTCAATCTTTACAACCTGTAAGCGGGCCATCGTCAGCACCTCCAAAATTGTTCGCCAGTAAGAGGGGTAACTGGAGTCCGCCTCTGTCAGGGAGCCTATGCCGCTATACACCTTTGCTATGATTTTCCGAGGTATTTAACTCAGGAATCGTCAATGAAGCGCTTCATTCAAGGCGAACATCGCGGCCAAAGCACCTTGCTTCCCGAGAGCCTTGACGACTACGTCAGCGATACCAACCCGGTGCGCGTAGTCGACGTCTTCGTCGATGAACTCGACCTAGGGGAATAGGGGTCAGACCACATTTTCAATAATGGTGGTCTGACCCCTATTTCATTGTTCACCTTCAGACCCCTCGTATTGCCAGCTCAATAACACATGGGCTCTGACCGTTTTTTTTCACGCACGGCTTACAACCCAAGTCCGTACTGAAACAACGCCATGTCCATCACCCGCGCCGTAGGATACGGCAGTTCCAGGCGTCCCGTTTTCAACGGCAGGGGTGAAAGATTCAGTTGCTCCACCACACCCACCAACGCCGTCAGCCCCTTCCCGCTGGCGGTGGTGATGAATGCGCGGCGGGGGAACAGATCGCGGCAGGCCGCAATGTAGAAACGGTCCAGCGCCGGGCACTCCCCCCACACCCCCATCAGGATTTTGGTCTTGAGCGTATCGGTCCAGGAGACGTTGGTGGCTAAGGTCTCCATGGAGGCCAATACCCTGTCCAACAGGGTTTGGTTATAGGCCAGGTCCGGTGCGCCGGGTGCGAAATTATCCAGGGAGAGTTCAAACAACTCCGGACCCTGGCCGGTAAAAAGGCACTTGGCCAACGCTTTCATCAGGTCCAGGTTGCTGTTCTGCAGCAGGCCCGAGGAGCCACGGAACATCCCCCAGTTCGCCAGGTAGAACCCAATATGCAGGGCTGTCGTGTCTATGTGTTCTTCGCTGATGAGGTCAGCCCACCGAGGGCGGGATTCGTCCCAGATGTATTCATAGAGAAACTCCCACGCCTTGAGTCGCGGGTAGTCGTTACCCGGTGAGGGCTGGATATTCTGGTAGTAGATTTGGGCATAGCGATTGACATCAAAAATCATCATCTGGCTTCCTGCGCACGGCGTTCCTGTTGATCACCTCAGCAGAGGTTATCGACAGCGCGGTCGAGATATTGAATACGCAGCCCCCAAGGACCCGCCCCACGTTTACACTGGCACCTTTTGCGCCGCTCACTCAGGGAAGCACTCGATGTCCACCGATCCGCTATGCCTGGTTTTTGTCCCCGCCCTTGTAGCTGTGCTCACCGCCGCCGAGGCGAAAAAGGGCGAGCCGTTGACCGAAGCTGAAGCGTGTGAAATCCGCGATGCAGCCACCTGTATTGCGCTGCCGTTCAGCACCGCGCTGGCGATGAAAACCGAGCGGGGTTATCCGGATATCGTCGCCGAGGACTGCTGGAATGAATGGCAACGGGTGCGTGTTTCGGTTGCCTAACCATGCTTATCGACCCCCTTATGAATGGAATCGACACCATGAACAACTCCCCGCGCCTGCTCAAACCTCTCATCTGCCTTACCCTCCTCGCCGCCCTCACCGGCTGCGGCGCATTGACGGATGTGCGCTCCTTCTCCACGCCCTACGCCACGCCCACCAGCGCTGAAACCGTGCGCCTGCGTGTGATGAGCGATGGCATGGTGCGCGCCGTGCCCAATTCCAACTGCATCAACTTCCGCCTGCCCGGCGCGGGGGTGATGGTGGTCAATCGAGATGGCTACGCAGACCGCAATGGCGAAAGCTTGGGCATGGCGCCCGTCGAGCGGGGTTCGGATGCCACGGTGATGAGTGAGCTACGGGTGCCGGCCGGGCAGCCCATCGCGTTTCATTACATCGGCAATCGTTGCTACAACATGTTCACTTTCGTGCCGGAGGCGGGGATGGATTACGAACTGGATGCAGCGGGTCGCTATAAGTGCGGGGTGACGCTCAAGCGCATGTTGGTCGGCAAGACTGAGGGCACCCGGGTGCCGTTAGGTGAGAGCAAGTTGTGCAACTGGGGCGATAACTTCTGAGTCACGTCTCGCCCTCAGCTATGCAACGGCAACGCCACCCCAAACAACACGAAGAACCCACCACAGACTTTATTGAACCGCCGCCCCGTGCGAGCCAACCAGGGCCGTACCCGGTGCGCGGCGCTGGCCACCAAGTATTCGACCACAAACTCCACCACGGCGTAGGTCAGCGCGATGATGGCAGTCTGCGTGATGATGTTTCTGTGGGGGTCCAGGAAGGGTGGGATAAACGCGGTGAACAGCAGCAGCGCCTTGGGGTTTGAGAGGGCCGAGACCAACCCTTGGCGGAACAGCGACCAGCGTCGCAGGCCGGTGGTAGCCGGCGTTTCCAGGGTGACGGGGGCGGCGCGCCACAGTCCGTAGCCCAGCCAGATCAGGTAGAGCCCGCCGGCGATCTTCAAGGCCGCGAACCCACTGGCCGAGGCCTGGATCAGTGCGCCCAGGCCCAGCGCGCACAGCGCAAGCACCAGGGCAAAGCCGAGCGCGCCGCCGCTGATGGTGAACAGGGTTCTGCGACTGCCGTGCAGCGCGCCATGGGTCAGCACCAGTAACGCATTCGGGCCTGGCACCACGGATATCCCGCAGCAGGTGAACAGGTAGAGCAACCAGGTCTGAAGGGCATGATCAGGTCCTTAATGGGTAGGTTCTGGCCGCTATCTTGCGAATGAACAACTACCGTGAAAAGCGCATAATTCACGGCGCAGCCATTCGATTAACGAATAAAGGTAACCACCATGTCCTCCAGCGATTTGCAGATCGATTGGCTCAAGTGCTTTGTGGCCGTGGTGGACGCTGGCTCGCTGTCGGGTGCGGCCCATGAGGTCAATCGATCGCAGTCCGCCGTCAGCATGCAGATGAAAAAACTTGAGGCGGCGCTGGGCCGGCCCTTACTGAACCGTGGCCCCCGGCACCTTCAACTGACCGACGACGGCCAGACGTTGCTGGGCTATGCCCGCCGCATGCTCGCCTTGCACGCCGAAACCCAGGCGGCGTTTCACGGTGAAGCGTTGACCGGGCGCATCCGCCTTGGCGTCGCCGAGGACTACGCGGCCAAGTACCTCACGCCAGTGCTGAAACGGTTTGCGCCACGGTATGCAGGGGTGGACATCGAGCTGACCTGTGAACAGTCGACCGCCCTGATCCCACGTGTGCGCAGTGGCGACCTCGATCTTGCGTTGGTGTCCAGGGACTCGGCGCACACGGGGACTTTTCTGTTCAAGGAGCCGATGGTCTGGGTAGGTTCCCCGCAGTTCGAACTGTGGCGACGAGACCCGGTGCCTATCGCCGTCTACGAAAGCGAAAGCCTGGCGCGCCGGTACGCGGTGAATTCACTGGCGCAACAGGGCCGTCAATTCAAGGTGGTGTACAACAGCTCCAGCCTGGCCGGCCAGGTCGCCGCCGTGGAAGGTGGGCTGGCGATTGCTGCGATTACCCAATGCACCGTGCAGCCATCCTTGCAGGTCTTGAGCGGCGAACACGGCTTGGGCGCTATCGAACCCATGGAGGTGTCGATTCTACGTAGTAGGGCCTCGCGCGGGTCCAAGGCCGTCAACAGCCTGCATGGGTTTATCATCAGTGCACTTAGAGCTCAGGCATAGCCCTGTCGCGTACCGCTATCAAAAGGAAGGTTCACACCTTATGGATATCCAAGACCTCAAACGACGCCTGGCCCGCCCGGCGCTCAAACTCATCGCCGGCGGTTTTCGCCCTGCGGGCACTGATGAAGAAAGCTGGCTGGGTAACGTCTTTCTGTTCCGCGCCGATGAAGGCATCCCCACCAATAAGGCCGGGGAACCGTTGCTGCCCTACGCGCAGTTCTACTTGCCCGCCCTGCCCTTCAACAGCCCGGCGCTGAAGGGCGTTCGGGTGTTGACGCTGTTTGTGTCGAACCCGTTCCCCGAGCATTTTGAACCCATGGGGGATAACTGGCTGATACGCGAATACGGACCGGACGATGTGCTGGTGCGTAAAACCATGCCGGTGCCGGGCGCGTTTCTCAAGCCGTTCCCCTTGAAGGCGGAACCCGTGCCGGAGGATTACCCGTTGTGGGATGGCGGCGGTGTGCCTGCTGAGCTTGAGCAGGAAATACTCAAGCTGGAACGCGCCGGGGAGATACAGAGTTACTACGACCTGGTGACCCACACCTATGAGCATAAGCTCGGCGGCTATCCGTCGTTCTGCCAATCGGGTGTCGATCCCGGTGAGGGGTTCGAGTTTGTGTTCCAGATTTCGTCGGACGCAAAAATCCAGCTGAATGTGGTGGATAGCGGGAGCTTGATGTTCTGGAAGCACCGCGTCACGGGGGAGTGGGCGCTTTATTATGATTTTTATTGAGCGGGATGCGACACACAGGCTGCGGAAGATGACCCCATCGCGGCCTCGCGCAAGCTCGACAACGCCCACAATTGATCTGCATTCGGAGCATTACATGGCCCTGTCCAAACGTGAAATCGCCGGTATTGAACGCCAACTGGTCGCCGCGCTGACTGAGGCCTGCGAAACGGCCAAGGCTGAAATCCCGGGGTTCGAATGGCTGACGCATACGGTCAACTACGCCGCGTTCCCCCAGAGCCTGCGCATCACCTGGGTATTCGACACGCGCGCCAGCAAGGACCACGCCCTGGCCAGCGGCGTCGACCAGCGCATGCGCGCGTTGACCGCCACTGCGTTGCAGGACGCTGACGTCCCCGCCGTGCCGTTGGACCGCTGCGTGCACTTCGACTCCGAAGAGGAATGCCACGTGCAGCACGGCGGCGATTGGGGTGTGCGGCTGGCTCGCGCGGCCAGTGTTGTCAGGCCTGTGCGGTAAACCGCTGCGCGCCACGCCGCTCAAGCATCGCCGCTTCCGTCTCGCGTGTGGCGACTGTGCCTTTGTTGGCCAGTTGGTTTATAAACAGCCCGGCGGAATATTCCTTGGGCGGCAAAGAGCCGGGGCGATTGAACAGTGCGGCCAGGTCAAGCGTGGCGGCGAAGTTTTCCTGGGTCAGGCTGTAGTAACCCATCAGGTTTCCCGACCAGGGCGAGTCAGCGTCCAGCATATCGATCGTCGCCTCGCGGTATTGGATCGACGCGGGCTTCAGGTCGCGGGACTGATTAAGCAGGTCGCTGAGCCGTTGAGTGTCCGAAGGGCTGAGCTGGCCCGCCGTGTCGAGCACCTTCAGCGTGTCATTGGACTCGACGGTGAAGCCGAACTTTTTGTTGGCCAGGTCTGCCGGCAGTGTGGCCCGAAAGGTCTCAACTGCGGCTTTCAGCGTGCTTGTTGCGCCCTGGTAACGTTGTACGAATCGAGGCAAGTCCGGCGATGCCGAGCGGCCGACCCACGTGTCGATGACTTCCAGGGGTTGCGCGGTGATCGAGGTGTTTTCGCTGGGGTGGTAGACAGCCGCCGGGGCCGCGTTGGCCAAGGCTGCCTTGGCGGCGTCCGTCATCGGCTCGGGCGTGAGCTTTTGGCCGGAAGGCTTTAGGGCGGTATTGGCAGGTGGGATAGAGGCAGAGCTGAGGATAAGGGCCATTTAATCAGTCCATGATTGGCGGGGTCTTTCGGGTTATCGGCGGCGACGGGGCAAGTCTTAAGTCAGTCGTCACTGATAAGCGCTAGAGCCCACTCGACAATCTCTGGATAATGCCCCTCCTCCCGCCTCGATACGGAAATCCCACGCTATGAAGTTGCCCGCGTCCGCCGTCGCCCTCGCCGCAGCCTTGCTGTTGCCTTCCCTCGCCCACGCCGACGACGCCGCACTGGTCGACACCCTCAAGGCCTTCACCCGCTGCGACGCGAGTTTTTTCAGCAGCCTGAACACCCACCGCGACGCCTGGCGGGCCTACGCCCCGCTCAAGCAAGAGAAGGACTTCAGCTGGATCGCGGTGCGCGATCGCACCGACCCCAAGGCCACCGCAGTGCCGGTGAGCGCGCCGGCCATCGCTGGTTTGAAGTTGCTGTCCTACAACGATGAGGTCAGCGATCTTGGCCCGTTGGGCCTGTATTACTTCTGGGGTTTCACGGTAGATGGCAACATTGATGACGTCGCCCAGCGCTTCGCGGCACTGCTGGACCCACCCGGTGCGCTGCAAAAAGGCGAGGGGCAATACACGCGCAGCGAACTCAAGGTGGGCAACAGTTGGCAGGCGATCAAGCCGATGCCGGGCAAGGCGCCGGGGCTGCGCCATGTGGAGCGGGTGCTGATCGTGGAGCCGGAGGGTAATCATTCCCGCGTGAGCTGTTCGGTGCAGGGCGGTGTGACGCCCGGCTTGGTGGCGCTGCTGCGGCCGGACATTGCGCCGGTCGATTACCCGCGCACGGTGGCCGACACGAATCTCGCCGATGTGCCGGTGCCGCCCACTGTGCTCCAGGGCCTCGATGCACCGTTGTTGCAGCCCAAGTTCAAGACGCTGAATTACACTTATCTGTCAAAAAATGACGCGGGCAAGGAGGCGCCGATCACCATCCGGTTCAAGGCCGAAGGCGGTTTGCTGGTCAAGAATGAGGCCTATGGCAACGCCTTCAATGTAGACCGGTTAATGGTGGCGGACCTGATCCAGCTGAAATCGAAAATGAACGGTGTCGGTGAAGGCCAGGTGCTGCAAACACGCGAGGCCGAGGTCAAACTACCGACCCGTTGGGCGCCGGGCCAGACCTTGAGTGCCCACCTGAAGATGGCCAATGTGCCGGTCAAGCCCACTGACAAACCGACCGAGACCACCTTGACCTGTAAGGTCGGCGAGCGCTTCCCGGCGCGCGAGGTGTTCGCGTCGTTGACGGGTGATGCCATCCGGCTGGCCTGTGAGCAGGACGGCTACACGTCCTCACGCGCGTTTATCGAGGACCTGGGCGTCGCCCTGACGCTGGAGTCGACGTCGAGCCAGACCCACTATGTGAATGAAATCCAGGTGCTGGATGTGGTGCGCTGACTAAAGCTCCACACCACGCAAGAACACATCGACATGGCGGTTGAACGCCCATTGTGTTTTAGCCGCGGTCGCACTCGTGGTGAGCGGGCTTGTTGTAGTGAACGGGCTTACTGTGGTGAGCGGGCTTGCCCCGCGCTGGGTGGCGCAGCCGCCCCAAACCCAGGCACCGCATTCTGTCGGAAAGAATGCGGTGTTTTTATTGGGGCGGCTGCGCCACCCAGCGCGGGGCAAGCCCGCTCACCACAGCAAGCCCGCTCACTACAGGAAATGGAGGGGCGGTTAGAAGTGGTGTATGAGCGCGCCAAACAGGTCGCCTTGCGGCATTTTGCTCAACGGGATGTCGGCATTCTCGAACCACTGCGCGCTGGCTTCGGGATGCGGGCCGCTCAGTATCACCACGCCCTTCTCGAAGGTATACCGCGCGGCCGCGACGTCGCCGTTGCGGTAGGTGGCGATGGCCGTGTAGGGCGCGACCTTGGGGAAGTAAGGGCCGTCCTGGAAGAACACCTGGTCAGGCTTGCCGTCCCACGTGACCTGCACGGCGGCGTCGGCGATGTCGGGCACTTCGAAGCCGGGGCGGCCGGCTTCGCCGTCGAGGTCCACCGGGATCAAACCGAGGTTGCTGTCATCCGCCAGGTAGGCGCCCATGCACAAGCCCAGGTAGCGCCCGCCGTTGGCCACGTAATCGCGAATCGCCTCGCTGCGCGCATCGCCCAGGCTGCGCAGGGCACCGGGAATGTCCTGGCCGCCGCCGGGTTGCACGTAGAGGTCGTAGCGCGCCAGGGTTTTCGGCGTGATGTCGATGGCCTCATCCGCGCCCACGTAATCGATCTGGTAGTCGGGGTTGAGGCGATGCAGGGCCTTCGCCACGTTCTCGGAACAGTCATCGCAGCCCGCCGGGCCCCGGTAGATGGCGACGTGGGTGATGGGCGTCGCAGCCTCGGCAGGCGAAGGCAGCAACAGCACGGATGCAAACAACGTGGCGGCGACAGCGCGTAGGCTCATGACCGAAGACTCCTGTACGGACAGGGCAAAGCCTATAACGACTGCGCCAATCAATCCGTTAACAGTTGTAAACACCGGTCACAATGGGCGCGCTGTTTATGGGCCTGGCGTGGCGCTGCCAAACCCTTCATTTGGCAAACGCATACTCCCCACCCTGCTCCACCGCCTTGCGATAAGCAGGCCGCGCCTGAAATTTTTTCACCCACGCCGCCAGGTTCGGGTAGGCCTGCAGCTTGCCTTGGGCCTTGGCGATTTCGCCGATGAAGCTCATCTGGATATCCGCGCCGCTCAACTCATCCCCCAGCAGATAGGACTTACCCGCCAGCTCGTCATTCAGGTAACCCAGATGGTTAGCCACTTCCGACTCGATACGCGGGTGCAGCGGCGCACCGGCGTCGCCCAAACGGCCGACGTAGAGGTTGAGCATCAGCGGCAGCATCGCCGAGCCTTCGGCAAAGTGCAGCCATTGCACGTAGGTGTCGTAGGCGGCGCTGGCAGGGTTCGGTTGCAGACGGCCCTGGCCGTGGTGGCGGATCAGGTAGTCGATAATGGCGGCGGATTCGATCAGCACCCGGCCGCCGTCTTCGATCACTGGGGATTTGCCCAACGGGTGGATGGCCTTGAGTTCAGGCGGCGCCAGGTTGGTTTTCAGGTCGCGTTGGTAACGCTTGATCTCGTAAGGCAGGCCGAGTTCTTCAAGCAGCCACAGGATGCGTTGCGAGCGTGAGTTGTTGAGGTGATGGACGATGATCATGGAGGCTCCGCTGGGCAAGAGTGGGTTGTGGATAAACAGACTACGCCACCGTCGCGCAGTGCCATCAAATAATTTTCCAAGTGACGAGCGCCATCGTTACCAGGGGCGTCGGTTGGAAAGAAGGCATTCAGCTGATCAGCCGTTCCCCACCATCGCCCACAACGAAGCCCCCACGCCCGTAATGCTCTCCCCCGCAATCAACCCCGCAGCAGCGGTGATCGCAAAGCGTTCGGTGATGCTTGGCCAGCGGCAGCTCACCAGCCAGGTGAGCACGGCCCCCAGGGCCATCATCAGCGAGACCGAGGCCGGCAATACAAAGGCCAGGCCCAAGGCGGCGGCGCTGGGCAGGTAGCGGGCGCGATGGGCCGCCAAGGTGCTGTCCAGCACGCCCAGCAACACGCCGACTAAGCCGCCGATAACGATTGCCCAGCGGATGCTCGTCGACAACGAATCCAGCCCGAGGGTCAGGGTTTGCGCCACGGCTTTCCAGGTGGCGACCGCCGGTGCCGGCCACTCTTCGGTGAGCAGCATGGAGTGGGGGTCGGGAATCAGCGCCAAGTAGGCGAACACGCCCACGATGCTGCCGACGAAAATCCCCAGGTTCTGCGCGATCACTTGCTTGTGCGGCGTGGCGCCAATGGCCTTGCCCACCTTGAAATCATTCATCAGGTCCGTGCATTGCCCGGCCGAACCACCGGCAGTGTTGGCGCTCATCAGGTTGATCGGCACCTGCCCCGGCGCGACGATGCCGAAGCTCAGCTGCGACAGTTGCCCGATGGCGCCGATGGGCGGAATACCCGTAGCACCGACGACGCGCGCGGCCACGGCGGCCAGGCAGATGGCCAACGGGATGGTCAGCAAGGCCATCCACAGGTTGATCCCGAATAACAGCGCCTGCAGGCCCACCACCAGCACAATCGACAGGGCGAAACCGGCGGCAGGTCCGGGCTTGGGGATACGCCAAGGGGTACCGCCATCGGCTTGGGTCGACCGGTGCAAGGCGCATAAACGGATGGCCAGCGAGGCCAAGGTGGAACACACCATCAGGCTCACCCCCGGCCACAGCAACCACTCCACCAGGGCGGCGAACTGGGGGCCGCTGCTGTCGGCCGGTAATGTCACCAGGCCTTGCGCCAACAGCCACGGCGCCAGGCCACCCCAGGCGAGCAAAGCACCGAGCAGCAGGGTCAGGCCCACACGAATACCGATGATCCCGCCGAAGCCCACCAGCAACAGCGATGGGTCGGCGGTGAAGGTCAGGCGCTCCCACGAGGCGCTCGGTGACCAGCGCGGGAAGGCCCAGATAAAGGTATCCACCCACTTGACCGAGCCGGACAGTAACGCCGCACTGAGCAACACCTTCAATCGCGTCGCGGCTTCGCGGCCGTGGTTGTAGATGTGCAGCAGGGTTTCCAGGGTGGCCATGCCCTCGGGGAATTTCAGTGCGTTGTCATTGAGCAGTGATGGGCGCAGGTACCAGGCGATCCAGATCCCCAGGAAGCTCACCGAGAACACCCAGGCGATCATCGGGAGAGCGTCCAGCTGGTTGCCCGTGAGCAAGGTGTAAGCCGGGATCGGCGCCACCAGCCCGCCGGAAATGATCGACGCCGCTGCCGAGGCGACGGTCTGGTTGATGTTGCTTTCATGCAGCGTCCACGGCAGCTGCCCGGAGGAGCGCTTGGACAGGCCTTGCCAGATCGCGTAGCCGACCAGCAACGCGATGATCGACATGTTGAACGACCAGCCGATCTTCAACCCGGCGTACACGTTGGAAGGCGTGAGCAGAATGCCAAGGACAGTGCCGGTGATCACGGCGCGCAGGCTGAGCTCACGTTCGACAGGGGCGTGCATGGGGAGCGTTGGCAAGGTCGAGGGCATGCGGATTCCTTTCGGCAGGGAACGGGGCGACCAGACAAGTGAGCCCTGCGGGGGGCTGAAGGTTCCTGAGTTAATGCGCCGGGTCGGCCTTTTGTAGTGAGCGGGCTTGTCGAATCGTCGCACCGCCCGCGCTGGGCTGCGAAGCGGCCCTAATGCGACCGGTGCGTTGAATCAGGCAGAGCGCGTGGCCAGGTTGGGGGCTGCTGCGCAGCCCAGCGCGGGGCAAGCCCGCTCACCACAAAAGCCCGCTCACCACGAAAGCTCGACCATCACAAAAGCTTGCTCATCCCAAAAGCTTGCTTGCCAGAGAAGTCCGCTCATCAAAAACAGGGTGAGCCGAACGGGCGGTCTTGCTGGAAAAACCTCCGTTTCAGCTTAAAGCCACGCCGCATCCCATAATGAATAATCCCCTACCCGCTCCACCAAGCCGGCTCGCAATGGGTTGGCAATGATGTAGCGGGCCATTTTGCGAATATCGTCCTCTTCCCGCACCGCCCTGTCGTGATAGCCCGGTTGCCAGACACGTTCTTTGCTTTGACGGCGTCGGTTGATGGTCAATGTGCTACGCGACTTAATGCGTCGCACCACGTCGGCCAAGGTCATCTGCTTCAACTCAAACAACCAGTGAATGTGGTCAGGCATGATGACCCAGGCCAGAGAGTCGACCAGTCCCCGCTCATGAGCCTGCCGGAATTCAGCAACCAGCAGACGCCCCAGGGAAAGGTCTGTGAATAGACGCTGACGGTGATGAACGACGACGGTAATCAGGTAGCTGCGTCCGTGTTCCGAATAGCGACCGTGACGCAGACGATGGGATTGGGGTGTGGGGCGCATTCCGTTGCTCTTGGTGAACGTCCTGAAGAGCAATAACGCTAGCGTGCGGTGTGCGGGGGGCCAGTATCACTTGATGACTGAATGTATCTGGGCCTATTGCGGCGCTTAAGATCGTTGGGGTAAGCAGGGTGAGGCGGTTAGCAATTTTTTGTGGTGAGCGGGCTTGTCGAATCGTCGCACCGCCCGCGCTGGGCTGCGCAGCAGCCCCAATGCGACCAGTGCGTTGAATCAGGCAGAGCGCGTGGTCAGGTTTTGGGGCTGCTTCGCAGCCCAGCGCGGGGCAAGCCCGCTCACCACAAAAGCCCTCTCACCACAAAAGCTCGATCACCAGATGAGGCCGGCAAGGGAGCGAGGCGATCGCCTGACAGCCCTTGTGCGCAGAGGTACATGACCCCATCGCGTTAAAAAAACAACCATTGCCGAGATCCATTTACAGTCATACGATGACTGACCACAATCATAAAAATAAGGCTTCCGCAGTGAATAAACCTCTCCTCCTGGCCGCCGCCGTTGTCTGCGGCTTCAGTGCACACGGCAACGCCGCCACCTTTGCGTATATCTCCAGCCCCGGTGACGGGATGATTTCCCAGTACCGCCTCGACGAAGACAACGGTGCGCTGAAGCTGATCAATCAAGTCAACGCCGGCGACCAGGTCAACCCCATGGCCCTCAGCCCTGACGGCAAAACGCTGTTCGCCGCCTTGCGGGTCAAGCCGTTTCAGGTCCAGGGTTTCAGCATTGACCCCACCAGCGGGCATTTGACGCCGCAGTCCAAGGCGCCGCTGGCCGAGAGCATGGCGTACCTGGCCACCGACCGCGCCGGGCGTTACTTGCTCGCCGCGTCTTACGGTGCAGACACCCTCAGCGTGCAGCCCGTCGACAAGGCCGACAAGATCCTCACCTACAAGACCGGCCCCCACGCGCATTCGCTGCGCACCGACCCGAGCAATCGCTTTGCCTACGCGGGCAATCTGGGTGCGGACCATGTGCTGCAATACCGCTTCGACGCCGACACCGGCGCACTCACGCCCATCGGTACAGGCTACGTGAGTGTCCCGGCCAACACCGGGCCTCGGCACCTGGCGTTTTCGGCCAACGGTAAATACCTGTACGTGGTCGGGGAAATGAGCGGCACCGTCACCGCATTTTCCATCGATGACCGCAGCGGCGCGTTGACCCCGATTGGCGTGGCCAACGGCATTCCCGATCGCTTGAAACTGGCCCACGGCGAAGTGCGGGATGCGCGCAACAACGACTTGAAAGACGACCCGACGCCGCGCATCTGGGCGGCCGACCTGCGCCTCTCGCCGGATGGCAAGCTGCTGCTGATGAGTGAGCGCACCAGCAGTTCGGTATCGGCCTTTGCGGTGGATGCCGCTACCGGCGGCCTGCGTTTTCTCGACAACTACCCGGTAGAAGAGAAACAGCCGCGCAATATCGCCTTCTCACCCAATGGGCAGTGGCTGCTGGTGACGGGTGAAAAAAGCGACACCGTTGGCACCTATGCCGTCAGCGACACAGGTGCCTTGAAGCGGGTGAGCGAAGCACCGTCGGGCAAAGGCGCGCTGTGGATTGAAGTGCTGCATACCGCAGCGAAATAACCCTCAGCTCAACCGGAACCGCGCGGTGTTGTCACTCAACGCCTGGCTGCCCTTGCTCAGGGTGTCCGCCGCGCGGTTGACCGCTCGCGCACCCTCCAGCAAGCGCCCCGCCGCCTGGTCCACTTGCTGGATGTTGCCGCTCACCTCGTCCGCCGTCGCGGCCTGCTCCTCGACCGCCGTGGCGATCTGCGCCAGCGTGTCGGTGACGTTCTGCACCGCGCCGGCGATTTCGCCTAAGCGCGCGCCCAGCCCGGTGACGGACTCGGCGTCGGTCAGCGCCTGATCGCACGCGGCCCCCATCAGGGTGACCGCCTGGCTGACGGTGGCGCGCAGGCTGTCCACGGTGCCGGCGATCTGCGCGGTGGAGGCCTGGGTGCGTTGCGACAGGCTGCGCACTTCATCGGCAACCACGGCAAACCCCCGGCCCTGCTCGCCGGCACGCGCCGCTTCAATGGCGGCGTTCAGTGCCAGCAGGTTGGTCTGCTCGGCAATGCCGCGAATGGTGTCGACCACCGACTGAATCTGCTGGCCCTGCTGGCTCACTTGTTCCAATGCATTGGCGGTGTCGGTCAGGCGTTGGTTGAGCTGTTGGATGCTGGCGGTGGTGCGCTGGCTGTCGCGACTGCTGTCTTCGGCGATGCGCCGGGTTTGCTGGGCACTGCCCGAGGCTTGTTCACAACTTTGGGCGACGCCCAGGGAGGTGGCGGCCAACTGCGTGGCGGCGGCGGCAATCTGGCTGATCTGGTGCTGCTGGTCTTCGACTTCGGTGAGGGTGCTGCCCGACTGCGAATTGAGGGTGAGCACCGCCGAGCCGAGCTGCTGGGTTTCGTGATTGACCCCGAGCAGGCTGGTGCGCAATTGCACCACCGCGACGTTCAGCGCGGTGCTGATGGCGGCGAGTTCGTCGCGCCCCTCCACCGCCACTTCCACACACAGGTTGCCATCGCGCAAAGACTCGGCGAGCGTGGTGATGCCGCTGGCGCTGCGGCGGATGGAAGTTTGCAGGCACATGAACAGGTACAGCGCCGCCAAGGCCAGCAGGCCGAACGTCAGCGCCAGCGGGATGAACTGCTGGCTCGCGCGGTCGTGGTAGTAGCTCAGGCGCGCATCCATGGACTTCAGCGACTGAATGCGCAGCGCGCCGAGCGAGTCGAGCATCGCGTCGATACTGCGTTCGAAACCGGCCGTGTCGAGCTTGATGCTGCCGCCGAATACGCCGTCGTCGAGCACTTTGAGTTCGTTATCCAGCAACTGCAGGCTGGTGTCGTACTGCGCTGTCCACGGTTCCATCCCGGCGTATTGCTTGGCCTTGAGCGAGGCGGCGGCCTTGGCCAACTGGTCCCGCGCATCGCCGATGCGGCTGCGCAGGTCGCGCAGTTGCAACCGGCTTTGCAAAGTGAACTGTCCCGAAGAAATAGACGACTGCCCGACGCTGGCCATCCGGCCGACCCGCTCTATCAGGTCAGGGGTGTGCTGGGTGCCCATCTGCATGAGCATGTAGGTTTCCAGCCACGGATCGAGGATCAGCCCGGCGTCCAGGGTGATCTGCTCGCGCAGGGTTTGCATCGCCGTCAGGGCCGCGGTGAAACGATCATAACCGTCCGGCCACCAGCCTACGGTGCGCAGGGATTGGGAGTCCATGCCCTTGACCGTGGCCTGCAACGCCTCGAAGCGCGACAGGGTGTCAGCGCTGGCGTTCTGGGTTTTCAACGAATCGCCCAAGGCTTGCAGGCTTTGCTGGATCACTGGGAAATTCGCATCGACCTTGTCCATCGCGGCCTTCGCCGCCGGCGTCGGGGCGTGCAGGATGTCTGCCGCTTTCCAGCGCGCGGCCAGGTTGCGCTGAGCCGTCAACTGGCCATCTAACGCGTCCAGCGCTAACAGCTGCCGAAGGCCGGACTGCTCGCTGGAAATCACGCTTAATTTGTCGCGATAGTCGGACCCCATCATCCACAGGCTACCCGCCAGGGGCAGCATGAACAGGAAAAACAGGACCTGGAACTTACGCGCAAAGCCGAAACGCCCGAGCAGGCGGATACCGGGTGACAAAAGGCTGTGCATGTACGACAACTCCCCAAAACAACCCACACGGTGCGACGGTGGGCGAATGCTTGAAATGACTAACGGCAAAATGCCATGTCATTGATTGAGAAGGCCCAAGCAAGATACGGGCCGCTGCTGCACAGCCCTGAAACAGGGCGGGCGGTGCACCAGCAGCCTCCTCTGCGTGCTCGAAAATGGGGCGAAAACACTCAGCATCGACAACGGCGCTGTCACCGTCGGAGACGACTGCCCGAGACGCGTTCCAAAACACCCTTAATCACAGGCATCCTATCGGCCGCTCCCCAACCGAACTTGAGGGCCCGCAAACTTACTGGTGGTGAGCGGGCTTGCCCCGCGCTGGACTGCACAGCAGCCCCGAAAAGAACGTTGGCCACCTGACGCTTTTAACCCTTCACCCGCTCACGCCAGCAATTGAGCAATCCACCCCGCCTGCCGGGCAATCTCTTGCACCTTGTCCTCCGGCACCGCCTGCCGCGCGTGTTCCAGGCTCGCCAGGGTCTTCTGCTTCTGATGCAACATGCGCTGCCACTTGGCGATGAACGCCGGGCTACGCGCCTGCATCTGCAAGGGGCCGAAGTACAGCTGTTCAGCGCTATACAGCACCGGCCCGGCGCGCTCGGCAACGATGATCTCGTAATAGAAACGGTTCTCCCGCAGCAGCTCTTCACTGCGGATCGAATAACCGTTGTCCATCAGCCACTGACGCAACGGCTGCTCACCGCCGTTGGGTTGCAGGACCAGCCGCTCCTGGCCGCTCAGATGCGCCTTGCCGCTTTCCAGGATGTCCCGGATCGTCTCGCCGCCCATGCCGCAGACGCTGATCGCGGTGATCCCGTCCGACGCCTCGATGGCCGCCAGACCATCGGCCAGGCGCACGGTGATGTGCTGCTCCAGGCCGTTGTCACGCACGGTGCGTTGCGCTGCATGAAAAGGCGTCGTCGCCACCTCCCCCGCCACTGCCGCAGCGATCACCCCCCGGCGCATCAACGCGACCGGCAGGTAAGCGTGGTCGGAACCGATATCGGCCAGGCGCGCGCCATGGGGCACGTTCGCCGCCACGCGCTCCAGGCGCAGGGATAAAGTGTGTTCGTTCACCGGTCTTGCTCCCCCGAAAAACGATCCCGGCTGTTGGTCAGGTGCAGCACCATAGCGGCGCGGGCGGCGTCCGGGTCCTGGCGTTTGATCGCATTGAAGATCGCCTCGTGTTCCAGGTTCGCCAACTGACCCAGTTTGGCAAAGTCGGCACCGCCACGTTCATCGCCCTTCACTTGGGTGCGCGGGATCATCGCATTGCCCAGGTGCAGCATGATTTCAGTGAAGAAGGTATTGCCGGTGGCCTCGGCAATCAGTTGGTGAAAGCGTTTGTCTTCCTCCACGCAGCTGTCGTTGTTGGCCAGGGAGGCTTGGTAGTCATCCAGCGCTTGGCGCATGTGCGCGAGTTGTTCCCCGGTTCGGCGCAAGGCCGCCAGCGCCACGGCTTGCACCTCCAGGCCCAGGCGCAGTTCGAGCATGTTGCGCACGCTGGCCACCGTGTCCACGTGCAGGCGCAGCCCTTGTTGAGCCTGTTGCGCCAGCACAAAGGTACCGATGCCATGACGCGTCTCGACCAACCCGGACGCCTGCAACTTCGAAAGCGCCTCGCGGACCACGGTACGGCTCACCCCATGCTCAAGCACGATGGTGGATTCCGACGGCAGTTTTTCACCGGGCTTCAACTGGCCGAGCAGGATGCGCTGGGTCAGGGCATCGACCACGCCTTGGGCCAGGTTGGTGGAGCGTCTACGGGGAGGGGCTGCGCTATCAATCGGCATTACGGCGGGTCCACGGGGTTGGGCTGGGGGGAGCTTAACACCGCCTGGACGGGCAAGGTCCTGCAAATCAAAAATACGCCAAACTTGTATGACAACCAACCTGAACCGCCGATTTAGTAATAATTTCAGAAATGCGCCTCCCCTTTCGCCAAACGCGCAAAAAACCCGTAAACACTGGAAAATAACCAGAACACACAATCAGGCAGGCCCCTTATAAGAACAAAAATAGCCCCCATGCATTGCGATAAAAAGAAAACAACTTGTATGATGTCTATCAACAAAACACGCAAACCCGCATAAAAATAATCAGGGGGAGTTTTGAATTGTGAACAATTCAAGCCATGCATCTGCCGCACCAGAAAGTGATTCGGTCCTCGCGCGCGCCGTGAGCAAAGTGAAGGGCCATGTGCTCCCACTGTTCGTGATCATGTTCATCCTCAACTACATCGACCGGGTCAATATCGGCTTTGTACGCACGCACATGGAACATGACCTGGGCATCGGCGCCGCCGCCTATGGGTTCGGCGCCGGGTTGTTCTTCATCGGCTACGCCCTCTTCGAAGTGCCCTCTAACATGCTGCTGCAAAAGGTCGGGGCACGTATCTGGCTGACCCGCATCATGTTCACCTGGGGCATCGTCGCGACGATGATGGCGTTCATCCAGAACGAAACCCACTTCTACATCCTGCGTTTTCTGTTGGGCGTGGCCGAAGCCGGTTTCTTCCCTGGGGTGATCTACTATTTCACTCGCTGGCTGCCGGGCGTGGAGCGCGGTAAAGCCATCGCGATTTTCCTCAGTGGTTCTGCGGTGGCCTCGCTGATTTCCGGCCCGCTGTCGGGGGTGCTGTTGCAGATCGAAGGGTTTGGCTTTCACGGCTGGCAGTGGATGTTTGCCATTGAAGGCCTGGCCTCGGTGGTGATCGGTTTTTTTGTGTGGTTCTGGCTGGACTCCAAGCCCCACGACGCCAAATGGATGACCCGCGAAGAACAGGACGCACTGGTCAACGCTATCGACCAGGAACAGCGCGAACGTGAAGCCCTCACCACCGTCAAACCGACGATTGGCAAGCTGCTCAAGGACCGTCAGATCCTGCTGTTTTGCGCCCTGTACTTTTGCATCCAACTGACGATTTACGCGGCGACCTTCTGGCTGCCGAGCATCATCAAGAAAATGGGAGACTTGAGTGATGTGCAGGTCGGTTTTTTCAACTCGATTCCCTGGCTGATTTCGATCATCGCCATGTACGCCTTCGCTTCGCTGTCGGGCAAGTTCAAGTTCCAGCAGGCCTGGGTGGCGGCAGCGCTGTTGATTGCAGCGGCCGGCATGTTCATGTCCACCACCGGTGGGCCGGTGTTTGCCTTTGTGGCGATCTGTTTTGCGGCCATTGGCTTCAAGTCGGCATCGTCGCTGTTCTGGCCAATCCCCCAGGGCTACCTGGATGTGCGCATCGCCGCAGCGGTGATCGCGTTGATCAACTCCATCGGCAACCTGGGCGGCTTCGTTGCGCCGACCACCTTCGGCTTTCTCGAACAGACCACCGGTTCGATCCAGGGCGGCCTCTACGGCCTGGCCGGCACCTCGGTGCTCGCCGCGATCCTGGTGTTCTTCGCCAAGACGTCGCCGTCTGCCGTGTTGACGTCGCCCAGCGCGCCAACAGGCGCTGCCATCAGCAAACCTCTCTGAGCCCCTTTAGGAACCTGCCATGAATACTCCCGTCGTCACTCACTTCCAGGTCATCCCCGTCGCCGGCCACGACAGCATGCTGCTCAACCTCAGCGGCGCGCATGGCCCCTACTTCACGCGCAATATCGTCATCCTCAAGGACAGCAGCGGTAATACCGGCGTGGGTGAAGTCCCCGGCGGCGAGCGTATCCGCGAAACGCTCGAAGACGCCCGCAGCCTGGTGGTGGGCCAGCCGATCGGCCAGTACCAGCGTGTCCTCAACCAGATGCGCAGCACCTTTGCCTCACGGGATGCGGCCGGCCGCGGCCTGCAAACCTTCGACCTGCGCATCACCATCCACGCCGTCACCGCCGTGGAAGCCGCGCTGCTCGACCTGCTGGGTCAGTTCCTCGAAGTCCCCGTAGCCGCCTTGCTCGGTGAAGGGCAGCAGCGCGATGCGGTGAAAATGCTCGGCTACCTGTTCTATGTCGGCGACCGCAACGCGACCGACCTGGCCTACCGCAACGAAGCCGACAGCGACGATGAATGGTTCCGCCTGCGTCACGAAAAGGCCCTGACCAGCGACGCCGTGGTGCGCCTGGCCGAAGCCGCCCAAGCCAAGTACGGCTTCAATGACTTCAAGCTCAAGGGCGGCGTGCTCAGTGGCGATGCCGAAATCGAAGCCGTCACCGCCCTGGCCGAACGTTTCCCCGACGCACGCATCACCCTCGACCCGAATGGTGCCTGGTCATTGAAAGAAGCCATCCGCCTGTGCCGCGACCAGCACCACGTACTCGCCTACGCCGAAGACCCCTGCGGTGCAGAGAACGGCTACTCGGGCCGCGAGGTCATGGCCGAATTCCGCCGCGCCACCGGCCTCAAGACCGCCACCAATATGATTGCCACCGACTGGCGCGAAATGGGCCATGCGATCCAGTTGCAATCGGTGGACATCCCCCTCGCCGACCCACACTTCTGGACCCTGCAGGGCTCGGTGCGCGTGGCGCAGATGTGCAACGACTGGGGCCTCACCTGGGGCTCGCACTCCAACAACCACTTTGATATTTCCCTGGCGATGTTCACCCAGGTCGCCGCCGCCGCCCCCGGCGACATCACCGCCATCGACACCCATTGGATCTGGCAGGACGGCCAACGCCTGACCAAGGCACCGCTGAAAATCGAAGGCGGCTACGTGAAAGTGCCGAGCAAGCCAGGCCTGGGTGTGGAGATCGACATGGACGCGGTGGCCAAGGCCCACGAGGTATACAAAGGCATGGGCCTCGGCGCGCGGGATGACAGCGTGGCGATGCAGTTCCTGATTCCGGGATGGCGCTTCAACAACAAGCAGCCGTGCCTGGTGCGGTAATTCCCTAAGGGAACTTAGGTCAATGTGGGAGCTGTCGAGCGCCCACAGTTGACCTTGGTTATTTTGCCGATTGTGGTCGTTTGATGGGCTGTACGGTCAGCTCAACCCCTAACGCCTGCCGCCTCGGCAACGTTGTTCACGCCTTGCGCTTTGCCGACCTCGGCAAGCGCCTTCATGAGCACCTGCGGATCTTGGGCCATCATGCTTTGCGCAAGATACGCACTGATGGTTTCCGGGCTATCGAGGAAGCGCGACGCTTCATAAACGCTGGTACCGGACGTATCAAGATCGAGGATCGGCATGTCCTCGGGTTTGAATTTCGACTCGTTCATGTCATCTACCTCTCAGGGCATCAAGAATCTCTTTTGCGCGCTTGATTCCTCGCTTCTGGTCGGTTTTATCCCCCCCTCAAACCGTCGAGCCCTGTATCAAACTCAGGCGTCCTGCCAATCAAATCAGTCACAGAATCACTTGTAGCCTGATGGCTACTCCCTGTCGATGCCAGTGATTTTTTGTTTCCGATGAGCCCCGGAAGAAAAATCCTAGTTCAGCACCCGATCAAACAACGGCGCCACGTCATACCGCTGCTTCAGCATCTGGGCATCTACCAGGAAATCCGCCGTGGCCTGGGCCTCGCTGACAATCGTCGGCGAGATCGGGAGTACCTTGATCGCGTCGCGCTTGAACCACACCTTGGCGATTTCCGGCGCCGACTGGTTGGCCTTGGACCAGGCTTCGGCGTACTCATCGATGTGCTTGTTGCTCCACTCCCGAGCGCGGGTGAGGCGGGCAATAAAGTCTTTGATGATCGCGCTTTTCTGCGCCAGGGCCGGCTCGTACGCCACGATGTAGGTGGGCGCGCTCATCAAGCCTTTGGCGTTGCGGATCAGGCTGCTGCCTTCTTTTTCCTGCAACGACACGTAGGGTTCCCAGGTGCCGAAGGCGTCGATGTCGCCTTGGGTCAACGCCAGGCTCGCCTCCGCCGGCAGCAGGTACTTGAAGTGGACGCTGCTGCGCGGCACACCGGCCTCATCCAACGCCTTGTACGCCAACTGTTGGCTCCACGAACCGTTCCAGATGGCGACGGTCTTGCCCTTGAGGTCGGCCACTGAATGAATGCCCTTGCGCGCCACAATGCCGACGCCGTCGAGGCTGGTCTGGGTACTGGCGACCACCTTCACCGGCGCGCCATTCGCGGCCAGGCTGATCACCGGGGTATCGCCGACGATGCCCACGTCCAGCGCACCGCTGGCCACTGCCGAGGCCACGGGGGAGCCGGTGTTGAAACGCTTGAAATCGATGGTGTACGGCAGGTCTTTCAGCTCCCCGGACAGCTCCAGCACGATGCGGTTGGAGAAGAACTGGTCGCCCACCGTCAGGGTCAGCGGCTCCGCTGCCCAGGCGGAAGGGCCCTGCAGGGTCAGGGAAGCAAGGCCCAGCAAAGAAAGCAGTGTTCGGCGGTTGATCATAAAAATTCCCACACGGTTAGATGGCTGTTTCAACCATCTGTGGGCATGCAGTCTGGTCGTTCAGCGTAGAAGCTATCGCAATAAGAGGGCGAGGTTTAATACTGTTGCGCACTATCGATAGAACCGTCGTACAGGTCGCTAGCTGCTTTTCGTATTAAAAACTTGGCCGCCCCTGAGTTAGGGTGACGTCACCAGACCACTGGACCCCAGCACCTGAACCACTTTCTGCAAGGTCCATTGCATGCCGACTTCCGCTTTGAATATCTGGGGCACGCCGCCCACTGCCCGCTACGAACACCTGGCCGCGCCGTTTCGGCCGCTGTTTGCGCACATCCTCGCGCAGGCCGCCGAGGCGGATCAGACACGCGCCAGCCTCGCCACGGTGATCCAGCAACTGAACGCCCTGGGCTTACCGCGCTGGCGTCTGCCGGCCAGCTATGGCGGCCAGGACGCCACGCTGGTCGAGCTGCTCACCTTGCTCACCGAGTTATCCGCCGCTGATTCCAACATCACTCAGGCCCTGCGTGGCCACTTTGGTTTTTGCGAAGACGTGCTCAGCGCCAAGGACCGCGACTGGCGCGCCAAATGGCTGGACCGGCTCGGCCAGGGCGCCCTGCTGTCGCCGGGCAGCACCGAAGTCGGCAGCCAGGCCCGTGGCGATTTCGACACCCGCCTGCACCGTGACGACGCCGGTGCGCTGCGTATCAGCGGCAAAAAGTTCTACACCACCGGCGCGCTCTACAGCGACCTGATCAACACCATCGCCACTGGCGAAGACGGCACGGTCTACAGCGTGGTCGTCGACCTCAAGGCCCCCGGCGTGCAGATCATCGATGACTGGAACGGCTTCGGCCAACGCCTCACCGCCAGCGGTACCTGCATCTTCGACAACGCACCGGTGGTGGACGACGATGTGCGCCTCACCCACCAGCGCTTTGGCCATGGGCAATCATTCTTCCAGCTCTACCACCTCAGCACCCTCGCCGGCATCGCTCGGCGTGCCGCGCTCAGTGGTGCCGAAGAACTCAGCAAACGCGCCCGCACCTTCACCACCGGCAACGCCGACACCGCAGGCCACGACGTGCAGCTGCTGCAAGTGATCGGCGAAGTCGCCAGCCAAGCCTATGCCGCGCAAGCCATCACCCAACAAGCGGCGCAACGCCTGGAACACACCGCGCAGTATGTGATTGCCCACGACCAACCGCTGCAGGATGACGACCCCCAGGTGGCCTTGGCGGAGCTGGAAGTGTGCCTGGCGGTCAACCCGGTGGTCGACGCAACGCTTGCGGCAACCACGGCGCTGTTCGATGCACTGGGTGCCAGTGCCACCGCCAGCGACAAAGCGCTGGACCGGCTGTGGCGCAATGCGCGCACCCTGGCGAACCACAACCCGCGCGTGTACAAGTCGCGGATTGTGGGGAATTACCTGGTGAACGGGATTTTGCCGCCGGCGCAGTGGCGGGTGGGTGTGGCGAAGGGATAGATGATCAAGGCAATCATGGTCGATGTGGATGGTGTCCTGGTCCACGGCCGCCCAGCCGATGGCAAACCTTGGGCGGCGTCCATAGAGGCTGACCTCGGTGTAAACAGCGCGGACTTGCAGCGGGCATTTTTTACACCGTATTGGCACGCCATTGTCACTGGGCGTGTAGACCTAAAAAGCGCATTGGAGCCAGTCCTTGCTCGCATTGCACCTGGCCTCTGCACTGAGGTGTTCATCGCCTATTGGTTCAAAAACGATGCACGGTTAGACACTCGCTTACTCAGCCAGCTCAACCGGCAACGACAGACGGGAGTCAAGGTGTATCTGGCGACCAATCAGGAACACCTGCGCGCGTCGTTTCTGGTTGAGCAGCTTGGGCTGGGAGAGCGTTGTGATGGGGTCTACTATTCGGCTGCGCTAGGCTGCAAGAAACCTGACGTGGGGTTTTACGAAAAAATCATTAATCTTTCAGGGTTCCTTCCGGGCGAGTTGCTATTGCTGGACGACACGCCTGGCAACGTCCTCGCCGCAAAAAAACTGGGGTGGAATGCCGTCGAGTGGACCCAAAAGAGTAACTTTTCAGCAATATTGGCCAGTGTCCAACAGTGAGCCCGCTTTAACCGTGAGTTGGTGACTTTGTTGGTGGATGGCGTTACCGAAGCTGGCGGTCAGCATTTAAGCGCGCTCATCAAATAGACCGCCGATTCGTCGCAGCCCACTTACGCCGAATCGACAATTTTCCAGGGTACTGTTGCTTCACCATCAGAACGCGCGAGAACGCACTTCCTGATGCGCTCAATGCCAAGCAAGGGAGTACAAAATAAGAAAGACTCTATTGAAGGCCCGTTGCCAGCACTCTCGTCATTTGCATCTATACTGGCTGGTGGCCATTAACGGCCTTACAAGGAGCGCTACCAATGAACGCCACGAATGGTTTCTCCATTTTCTGCTTGATAGCAATGACAACAGCTTGCTCCAGCATAAAGTCTATCAGCAACCCAGACCCGGAAAACCTGGATGGACTAGTTTATTACATGCCGAGTAAAGACTTTTTCGTGACGGTCACTACAGGTGCCGATAACAAGCCAGAAAAAGTAGAAATAAAAGAGTCATTAGCCTATGCAGACACGTCGCAAAGATTCGTCTTACACCATCAAAATAATTTACTTGGAAAAAATGAATTAAGTGTAGGCTTGGGCGTAAACGGTTTATTGCAAACAACCAAATCAACAACAACCAGTGGTGTTTCCGAGGCATTTCAAAACCTCGCAACAAGCGCCGCCTACATCTATTCGATTGCTCCCACCACGCAATGCACCAAAGGCACGCACACGACAATAGTAGCTCCGAGCGCAGCCAATACTCCATTCGACTTCTGTGACATCAACATAACCCTGATACCCCGCAGCAACGTTCCGCAAACCGGAAGCAAAAAATTTGTCGCCAACAGCAGCAAAAAAGAGGAGTCCGGAGTGTTCTATCGACAAAATATTCCTTACCAATTAACAACATCAAGCAACGACAAGTCCATAAACATAACACAACTCGTCTCCTCGCCTTCCGCTTCCCCCATATATTTCATGCCGGTCTCAGGAACGGTATTTTCCAATAACATGGCGAATTTTGCATTTACCGATGGAGTACCAACAACCTATGAGCAAACCACAGAAGGCGAGCTTATTGCACTGGCTAAATTACCCGCCGATGTCATAGGCGCTTACTTCGGCGCAGTCGGAAAAGTGTTTGACTCTTTCAGCAGCAACGACAAAAAAGAGGCTACAGCGCTCACCGATGAATATAATTTGGCAGTAGAAAAGCAAAAATTCAAACTCTGCATGAATGCTTTAAAGTCAGGAAAGACCACTGCTGAATTGAATGACTTGGGATGCGAAAGCTAGCACGATAGCCTCTTACATAGATGAGCCGGTGTCAGACCACACTATAAAATTCGCCAACATGTGGTCTGATCCCGATCAGACACGCAGACGCACGAAAAAGAGGTGTTTTTATCCATCAGTATTCAAGCGTTTTGGGCAAACCGACTTTTTCAACAGAATCGGCCAAAAGCGGACGGTCACCTATACAGTGGGGTATGAAGGTGCCTCGCAATTCAAACGAGCGTACTCGGCCTTATGGCCTGCCGTCTGCGCACTATACGACAAGGTTTAGGCCACCCGCCTTCGCCCGAGAGCGCACTGCAACCATCTGAATCGCCAGCACCAACCTTAAACGTTGGTAATTACCGTCCCGGCAATGCTCTCGGCAAATCCATCGCCGAAGACCGTGGCCGGTGTCGCAAAGCCCGTGCGTCGTTCGCCGTTCAGTACACGGCGCGCAGCTTCCACCGCTGCCAAGGGTGTATAGGAATAGCCGTTCACGGTTTCGATCACAGACCTTGCGATTGTTCCATCAGCACCTATGACCTCAACCACTGCGCGGGCGCGATGTGCATCCCGCTGCTCTGCCGTGGGCCCGTCAGGCAGTTGCGACAGATCACCGTCTGGAAACGCATCGCCCGCGATATGCACAAACATCGCGATATTAGGAATGCCCGTCGAATGCCAACCTGTGACCAGGTCACCAAAGGAAAGCGGCGCGCAAAGGACCGGCCCCTGACCAAAGTCAAAGTGCCGTGGCGTCGCATCGGGCGCCATAACCAATTCGCCGTCCACCCTGGTGAGTAGGCCGGCACCGATGATCTCACTGACGCTCATGGCAGACCCACGGGACATTGACCCTGGGACCTGAAGTGCAATGCTCAGCGCCAGCGGCTGTTCAACGCGCCTGGCAACCTGCACCGCCAGCGAATCAGTGGGGACGACGTCCCAACCAACGCCTGGCAACAGCATCACCTGATTGGCAGCGGCTTGAACGCCCAGTCTCTCAGCCAGCCGGTAAACGTTGATCTCGGCGGTGATGTCCAGATAGTCGACGCCAGCCTTGATGCACGCGTGTATCAATGGTTCTGCCGTTTGCGCGAATGGCCCCGCGAAGTTTAGTAATACCGCGATGCCAGACAGATCAGTGTCGGTCACTGCGCCCGTATCGAACACTCGATATGGCACGCCCAATTGCGCGGCAAGGGTGGCAAGCCGCTGCTCGCTGCGTCCGGCGATTTCAACATTCAGCTCAAGCGCTTTTGCCCGCTGGGCCGCCATACGACCGGTGTAGCCCGTGGCTCCGTAGATCAGAAGTGTGCTCATTGGGCGTGCTGCCATTTTTTATAGACGAATTCCAGGCTGTACCCATCCGGGTCCAGTACATTGGCTGCGTAGTAATCGGGGTCGTAGTGTAAGCGGGCGCCCGGCGCGCCATTATCGATGGCGCCCTGCGCTATGGCCGCGGCGTAGGCAGCATCAACTTCGGCCTTGTTGTTCGCGACGAAACCCACGTGCACAGCCCGCCCTTCAGACACACCTTCGCGCAACCAGAAAAAGATGCGGCCATTGGCGCCAAAACCTTTCAGGTCTGGATGCCCCGGTGGACCGTCCTTGCCGTCGTAGTCCAAACGCGCGGTGATGCCCAGCGGCGTCAGTGCAGCCTCATAGAAACGGATAGAGCGTGCGATATCGCTTACCGACAAAAAAATATGATCAAGCATGGTTTACACCCCGTATGTTCAGATGTTGTAGCCGCCGGCGACTTCAATCGTCTGGGCATTGATCCAAGCGCCCTCTTCGGACAGCAGCATGGCAATCACCCGCGCGACATCTTCGGGCTCACCCACCCTTCCGAGTGCTGTTTGCGCCGCCAGCATCGCTTCGAACTCGTCGTTCAGCCCGCCACCCAGCTCGGTACGGATAGCACCCGGTGATACGGCATTGGCCCGTATGTGCCGCTCACCAAACTCTTTGGCCATATAGCGAGTGAGCACTTCGAGCCCGCCCTTGAACGCGGCGTACGGTGCAACGCCAGCGGTGGCTACACGAGTAGTGGCGCTGGTCAGGTTGACGATACTGGCGCCTTCCGCCAGCAGCGGCAGCAATGCCTGAGTGAGAAAAAACGGACCTTTGAGATGCACTTTGAACAAGTCATCGAACTGCGCCTCGCTGACGGAAGCCAACGGGTTGAACAACCCATAACCTGCGTTGTTGACCAGGCCACTCAGCGCAGTGGCATTCCACGTCTCCCGCAGGGCTACCACGACTGCCTCGCGAAATGCCTCGAAACTGCCAACGTCCGAGACATCGAGCTTGAGCGCTACGGCTTTCCCACCCGCGTCCTCAATGTGCTTCACCACCGACGCCGCCGCCTGGGGGTTGGCGTTATAGGTCAGGATGACGCCCATCCCTTTTTTGGCAATATGCTCAGCGGCACTGGCACCGATTCCGCGACTGCCGCCTGTGATCACGATGACGCCCATATCCGTTTCCTCTGTGCTTGGAATGTGCATCCAGAGTAATAATCAGCGCCTGGCAGGTCATATCCGTTCCTACTCGAAACCTGCCTGTTTCTGCTTTTTGCTTGCGCGTGGAGCCGTTATGCCTTCAGCATGCCAACCATGGACAACTCACTCAAAGAACTCAGATCACTGGCGGCCGGCGCTGAAAACCGCCGAACCGAAACAGGCATCCCGCGCGTAGCGATGGTTCAAGGCAAGATCCCCGAGCACCTGCTGGCGGCGGTCTATGACCCCATGATCAATTTGATTCTGCAAGGCAGCAAAAGCATGACCGTGGGTAATCGCACGCTTAGGTATGATTCTGCGACCTACTTCGTCATGTCCATCGATTTACCCGCCGTGGGTTTAGTACATCCCGCCGCATCAGGCGAGCCTTATCTGGCAGTCAGCCTGACGCTTGATCCGGTGGTGCTGTCGACATTATTCGCCGACCTGCCCAAACCTGCAGCCCGCATGGAAAATAATCCCGGCTTTTCGGTGGCCTCGGTTACGACCGAGTTGATGGACGCATGGGTACGCATGCTCCGACTGATGGGCGATCCAGAGGCCATCGCAGCGTTGGCCCCGGTTTACGAGCGGGAGATCATCTTCCGCGTCCTACAGGGGCCGCATGGCTGGATGCTCAGAGAAATCGCAGCGCCTGATACCGCAATGGCCCGCGTTAACATGGCTATCCAATGGATTCGCCGCGACTTTGCCGAGCCCATCGGCGTAGAACGGTTGGCGGAACGAGCATCGATGAGCGTCTCGGCATTTCATCGCCATTTCAAGGCTGTCACCAACTTGAGCCCCTTGCAGTATCAGAAACGCGTGCGCTTGCTACAGGCGCGAACATTGATGGTTGCAAGTTCCATGAGCGTCATGGCTGCAGCCTTCGAGGTTGGCTACGAAAGCGCCACGCAATTCAGTCGAGATTATGCCCGGGTGTTCGGGCTATCCCCTGCAAAAGATGCTGGGCGGATCCTCAGCGATACGAGAGACGTCAGACGCTAGTCGGTGACAGCACTCAACCGAACCGTACGCGCGGTGCCACTCGCGCGGTGACCGATATGAGCGCCGCCCACCCTTGGAAAACCGCTGACCTTAGTGCGTGCAAAGGGCCCGGAATTTAGTAGACCGACAAGGACGAGAGCCCATCCTTAGCTGCTGCTCAGTGCCCATGCAAGCCAACGATGCCGAGAATATCTCTGAATTTTATGAGATTAACGGCTGTGCAATCGTCAGGCAGGGATCCATAGCCCCAACTGGCAAAGGCAAACGGTATTCCGTATCCGCGTGCGGCTTCAAAATCGTTCTTATTGTCGCCTATCATTATTTTGGGAAGCGTTGCGTAATCGGCACGCGCTACCAACGCACCCAGGTGTCCGGGGTCAGGCTTCTTGAACGACACGGTATCCCCGCCGCACACCCTATCAATAAACCTCAACAGGTCGGTTTGCTTAAGAATATCGATGGCAATCGATTCGTCTTTGTTGGTACAGACAGACATTCTCCACCCCGCTTCTTGCAACACGCCAAGGGTTTCCATCACCCCGTCATAAGGCTTTGTCATCGGATGGTCGGTGTGTTCGTAGCGCGAGATGAAGGTATTGATCGCTTCTTCCATATTATTCATCCCTCGCAAACAGAACGCTCGCCTGGCAAATGACCGCAGCCCGTCACCGAGGAACTTTGAAGCTGTTGCGACCAAAAGAGGCTCAAGATCCGACTCGATAAGAAGGGTGTTCAGTTGTGCTGTCATGTCGCCCGCTGAATCGACGAGCGTGCCGTCGAGGTCAAAAATGATCGCGCCTGTCTCTACCGGGTGTGCAATGTTCAGGTCGTTTATCGGCATGGGCTTTACTCGCGTTTTGCAGGACTCTGGTTAGATTGCAGGATTCTGGCTACAGCGTCGTTTGCTGCGCATCAGCCCATACACCGCAGCGGATGCGAGTAGCGAGAACATAGCGGCAATCACAAATGCGCCGGCAAACCCCTGGCTGTAACTCTGCTGGGCAAGCCCACTCAACGTTTCGTTTAAGTCGTGGGGATACAGTGCGATAGCACGTTCGAAGTCGCCTGCCATGACGTATTCGGAAAATCCGGGTTGAGCAGAAACTCCCGCGTCTATTAGTTTGCTTTCAATCGCCGATTTCACGCCGCTGGCCAGTACCGCTCCGAGTCCAGCGAAACCCAACAATATGCCGGTGAATCTGGAGGTAGTGCTAATGCCGGACGCCATTCCGGCGCGACTTCGAGGAACCGTGCCCATGATGGCCTTCTGGGTTTCGCCATTCAGTAATCCACCGCCTGTTCCCAGAATTGCCATGCCGCAAATCAGCAACAGTGCTCCCTGCTGAACGGCGGCGAACATCAGGATAAGGTTACCAAGTGCAACGATTAAGAGGCCCAGCGCCAGGATGCCCGCGCTCTCAAGGTAAGGCGAAAGTCGCCTACCTACTTGCGGAAAAATCAGCATCGCAACGGCAAATGGAAGCATGGCGATACCCGCTTGGAGGACCCCGTTGCCACGGCCATTTTGTAGAAAGAGCGGTAACAGCGATGCCATGACTTGAGCAGACGAGGCATAGGCTAGCATCGCGAGTACGGCGCCAACGAAGGGCCTGGCGGTGAACAATTCGAGATCCAGCATCGGGTGGGGCCGACGTTTTTCGACCCAGACAAAGACTGCGAACAACAGCAGCCCCCCGATCATGCTCATGAGGACAGGGATACTCGACCATCCATGACTGGGACCGGCGATGAGTGCCCATGTGGCACTGAACATCCCCAGCGCGAAAAGCGCAATTCCCGGGATGTCCAGCGTTCTCGGCGTGGGATCACGAGATTCATCCACCAGCGTCACGACCGCTGCCGCCAGCAATACGCAGACGGGGATGTTGATATAGAACGCCCAGCGCCATCCAAGTGAACTACTGATCACTCCACCTATGAGCGGCGAGACAACCATGGTGAGTCCCATGATGCCGCCCCATATCGCCCAAGCGTGGCTGCGCGATTTTTCATCGTGAAACGTGTGCCCGATGATGGCGAGGGCAGGAGCAAGCAGGAAAGCGGCTCCGACGCCCTGTACCGCTCGCGCCAGATACAGGCCTGCCGCTGAAGGCGCCAAACCACAGGCCAGGGAAGAGGCTGCAAAGAGCGCTATTCCGAACAGAAAGACGCGTCGCCGGCCGTACCGGTCAGCGATGGAGCCCGCCGGAAGCAGGAGGGCAGCGAAGCACAGCACATAGGTGCTTATGACCCACTCGACCTCTGCAAACGAGGCTTGAAGATCCCTGGCAATGGTTGGCAAAACGATGCCCACGACGTTCGTATCTAGAACGGTCATGGCACAGCCCGCCGACGCGACAACCAGTATGGCCGCTTCTTTTCTCATGGAATGACAGTCTCTTCTAATAGCGGGAGCGGTAACTGCACGTTTTCAACAGGGCATTTATTTAAATGCAGCCAGCCCGGCTTGAGCGATCTCTTCATCGTGCTGGGGTGTGTCCGCAGATACCCCTACCGCCCCAACGGTGTGTCCGTTGACGATGATCGGAAAACCACCACGCATCAGCACAAAGCCTTGGGCGGTGATCGCGGCAGGTCGGGGGCCGTTGATGGCATCTTCCAAGGCGCCGCTGGGACGTCGGAACAGAGCGGCGGTACGCGCTTTTCCGGGGGCGAGCTCAACACCCGCTGGCACAGCGGCGTTGTCCATGCGAACGAGGAGAATGGGCAGACCAGCACTATCGACAACGGAGATGACGCACGGCCACCCAGCCGTTTGCGCCTTCGTTTGCGCCGCTGTGAGGATCTGTTGAGCGGCGGCAAGCGTCAGAACTGGCTGGTTGGGCAAATCTAATGCGGCGGCTGGCAAGGAAACAAGTGCGAGGGATCCCGCTAGGCCAACAGCGATTGCGACGTGGAGAAGACGGAACACGGTGAACTCCTGGGAAAGTGAGTCCAACGATTGAAACAGGAGAGACAATTCAGAACAATAAAGCCTATCAGCTATATAATTCAGAAGAACTGAATATTGGAATCAAGTGACATGGACATTCGCCATCTTCGCGCCTTCGTCACCGTTGCGGAAAATCTACATTTTTCACGCTCAGCTGAGCAGTTGGGCGTTTCGGCCCCAACGCTCACTGCGCAGATCCAGGAAGTAGAGCGCTTGTTAGATGCTCGGCTGTTTAATAGAACAAAGCGGTCTGTCGTTTTGACGCCGGCTGGGGAAGCGTTTCTGACAGAAGCCCGCTCTACCCTTGAGCAATTTGAGAGGGCTATTAACGTGGGCCAACGTGCAGGCCGAGGCCAGGTTGGCCGAGTGGAAATCGGCTACGTTGGCTCAGCCGCCTTTTTCGGGGTACTCCAGGACCAAGTCCAGCGCTTTCGCAATCAGTGGCCAGACGTCATGGTGAACACCAAGGAACTCCCTACCGAGCACCTCACGGCACTTCTTGAGGATGGGCGGATTGATGTGGCCTTTGTACGAATGCCCGTGCATCTACCTGATGCAATCTCCAGCCGTATTTTGGCGCGCGACCGCTTCTGCCTGGCGTTGCCAGCTGACCATGTCTTGGCAAAGACAGATGATGCCATTCGCCCGAGTGCGCTTGCGAGCGAGTCATTTGTGCTGCCTGAACAAGCGCTAGGGGTGCGTGAGGTGGCCAAGCGCGGGAGATTCGATCCATACATTGTCTCGGCGCCTGGAAGTCTGGTCGCAGTGCTGACACACGTGGCACTGGGCGTGGGTATAGCAGTCATTCCCAGCGTTCTGATTCAAACGATTCAACTGCCAAATGTGGTCTTTCGGGAGATCGCCGGGCCTCCCATTTTTTCAGAGGTGGGGGCTTTGTTTCGCCGCCATGAGAGGCTGCCGATTGTGTGCAACCTGATTAGCCAGATCCTTGAGACCGATGAACGCGTGTGGAACGGCGATCCTCTGCGGAGTGCGCAGCAAGAAATGCCCTGAAGGGTAGGCGTCCCTTGGGCTATAGGGCGACATGGTTATTTCTCCAGGGGCTCCAGCCGCAACGACGCCGCCTGCCCCAATTTCCAGCCTTGCAAAATCATCCAGCAAACACGAAAATGAGATTGATTATCATATAAACCTTTTCAGGTTTGAGCCATGTCCTCCGTCGACCGCCTGCACCAACAGACCGTACACACCCTCTACGCCGATCATCATCGCTGGCTGTGTGGCTGGCTGCGCAAACGCCTGGGCTGTGTCGATCACGCAGCGGACATGGCTCAAGATACCTTCATGCGGGTACTGACCCAACGAAAAGCGCCTGAACTACGTGAGCCGCGTGCGTATTTGAGCACCATCGCGCGCAGCCTGATGATTGATATGTTCCGGCGCCGGACGGTGGAACAGGCGTATTTGGAAACCCTGGCATCCCGACCCGAAGCGCTGGATATCTCGCCGGAAACACGCTTTCTGATCATTGAAACCTTGCTGGAAATCGACCGGATTCTGAATGGCCTGGGCGCTCGCACTCGGCAGATTTTCCTGATGGCCCAGCTGGATGGCTTGAGCTATGTGGAGATCGGCCGACAACTGCACGTGTCGGTCAACACCGTCAAGAAACACGCGGTGCGCGCGTTGATGCACTGCCTGCTGGCCACCGAGGAGTAAGGCGTGGCACTGGATCACGCAACCCTTGAAGCCGCCGCACGCTGGTACGTCGACTTGCGATGTGATGACGCCGATGAAACCACCCAGGAAGCGCATCGGCGCTGGCTTGAGGGTGCGCCTGGACATCGTCAGGCCTGGGAACGGCTGATCCAACTGCAGGAACGCTTTGATCGGGTCGGCTCCGGTATCGCTCGGCCAACGCTCAACAGTGCACGGGTCAAGCGCCGTGAAGTGCTCAAGGTGCTGTCGCTATTACTTGCGGCCGGTGGGGCCGGCACGTTGGCCTGGCGCACCACTGCACTGCCGTCACTGGTGGCAGACCAGCGCACCGTGACGGGGGAAAGCAAAAGCCTGCGCCTGGAAGATGGCAGTCGGGTACGCCTCAATACCGCCACCGCAATGAATATTCACTTCAGCCCAAGCCTTCGCGAGCTGCAATTGCTCAGCGGGGAAATCTTTGTAGAAACCGCGCGTGATGCCCAGGCCCGGCCCTTTGTGGTGCACACCCGCGAAGGCAGTGTCCGTGCGCTGGGAACACGCTTTATCGTGCGCTGCGAAGACGCTCAAACCCGGGTCTGTGTGCTTGAACATGCCGTCGAAGTGCGCAGCGCAACCCACACGCCGACAGTGCGGGTGGAGGCGGGCCAGCAGGTGTGGTTCAGCCAGGACCAGGTGGCTGACGTGCAGCCTGCGAGCCCCGACGCCGATGCCTGGACCCACGGCATGTTGGTGGTCAACAACTGGCGCTTGGAGGATTTGATCCTTGAACTCCAACGCTACCGTCCTGGGCACCTGGGCTGCCAAGCGCAGGTCGCGGGGCTGCGTATTTCGGGGGCGTTTCATTTGAACAATATCGATACGATCCTGGAAAACCTGTCCGCTACCCTGCCTGTGCGCATCCGCCAATTCAGTCGCTATTGGACGCGCGTGGAGTCGGTCTGAACAAGCGCCAGAAAATAAATGCCCGCCAGGGGTTGTTGATTCAATTTCTCATTCGACTTGGTAGATAGAGGCGCATCAGACGCCGCTCTCACTCTACTGCCACTGGGCGAAAGGAAACGGTATGTCCGTACACAAGCCAACCACTCAACGACCCCCTTCACTGACCCGCATCGTGCGCCGCACGCTGCTCGGCATGGCCCTGGGCGCGCCGCTGACCTCGATCATGGTTGCCGCGCCCGCCTGGGCGCAGACGGCCGCGACCCAGTTCGACATCCCCTCCGGCTCGGTCAACACCGCACTGGCACAGTTTGCAGCCACGGCGGGGGTCAATATTTCGTTCGACCCTGCCCAGGCGCAAGGGCAACGCTCGCCTGGTTTACACGGCGCCTACACGGTGGACTCAGGCTTGCGCCAGCTGCTGGCCGGCAGCAAGTTGCAGGCCGTGTCGCTGAGTAACGGCAGCTACTCGCTGATCCCTGCCGTCGACGCAACGCTGCAATTGGACCCCACGAGCATCACCGGCCAATCGGTTGAGTCAGCCGCAGGCCCAGTGGAAGGTTACGTGGCCACCCGCAGCAGCGCAGGTACCAAGACCGATACACCGATCATCGAAATCCCGCAGTCGATCTCGGTGATCACCCGCCAGCAAATGCAGGCCCAAGGCGCGCAGACTGTCACCGACGCGTTGCGCTACGTACCCGGCGTCAAGGTGGAAGCCTACGGCTTGGACCCCAAGGGTTTTGACTGGTTGTACATTCGAGGCTTCAACGGCCAGGCCAGCAGTGACTACCTCAATGGGCTGCGTCAGCAAAACAACAGCTACGCGTTTTTCCGCAGCGAACCTTACTCGCTGGACCGCATAGACGTTGTGCGTGGCCCGGCCTCCAGCCTGTTCGGCCAAGGGGATGCGGGCGGCATTGTCAACCGGGTCAGCAAAAAGCCCGAGGCCAATCACGTCAACGAAGTGCAGTTGACCGGCGGTAACCATGATCGCCTGCAAGGCCAGTTTGATATCGGCGGCGTGCTGAGTGACGAGCAACACCTGCTCTACCGCGTAGTCGGCCTGGCCCGTGAAGCCGATACCCAAGTGGATTATGCGGACGGCCACGCGCTGAAAGACGACCGCCTGTACATCGCGCCGTCCCTCACCTGGGCGCCGGATGAAGACACCAGCCTGACCCTGCTCAGTGACTTCATGCGCGATTCGAACGGCGGCTCGCTGTTCGCCTACAGCACGCCGAACGGCCACACCACCAACACGCTGATGGGCGATCACAGCTTCAACCATCTGGACCAGGAACAATTCAGCCTGGGCTACGAGTTTCGCCATCGGCTGGACGACACCTGGGAGTTCCGCCAGAACGCCCGCTACGGGCAGGTCGACCTGATCTTCCAGAATCTGCTGCCCACCGCCGTCGACACCAACACCGGCAACGTGACGCGGATCGCCGACCGCTTCGACCAGCACATGGACACGTTCAACCTGGACAACCAATTGCAGGCCGACTTCACCACCGGCCCGCTCAGCCACACCCTGTTGATGGGCGTCGACTATACCTGGCAAGACGCCGATATCTCGCGCTGGCGCACTCAAGCGCCAGGCCTGAACCTGAACGCGCCACAATATGGCTTGGCGATCGCTCGTCCCAACGCCGCCAACAGCCTGAGCTCAATTGATTACGACCAGACCATCGAACAGGTTGGCGGTTATATTCAAGACCAGATCAAGTTCGACGACCACTGGATCGTCACGGCCGGCGGGCGCTATGACTATGTTCGCAACGCTCTGGATAACCATGTCGGCGCGTCCTCCAACCAGAAAGACAATGCCTTCACCGGCCGGCTGGGCCTGACCTATCTCACCGAGTTCGGCCTGGCACCCTACGTCAGCTATGCCGAGTCGTTCACCCCCAACACCGGCACAGACCGCAACGGCAGTGCGTTCGACCCAAGCATGGCGCATCAATGGGAAGTGGGTGTGAAATACCAGCCCACCGACGCCATCCTGATGACTCTGGCCGCTTACGACCTGACCAAGACCAATGTGCTGACGACGGAAATCGTCGGCGGCGTGAACACCGGCTTCACCGTTGCGTCGGGCGAACAACAATCGCGCGGCATCGAAGCCGAGATCAAGGCGCGGCTGGATCAGCACTGGGATCTGATCGCGTCCTACACCTACACCCACGCCGAAATCACCAAGAGCAATCGCGGCGACGAAGGCAAACGCCCGGCCAACGTGCCCAGGCACATGGCGTCCACCTGGTTGAACTACACCTTCAACGACAGCCCGCTCAAAGGCCTGAGCTTGGGCGGCGGTGCCCGCTACACCGGCGTGCTGTATGGCGACAACGGCAATACCTACCACATCGACAACTACACACTGTTCGATGCGGGCGCCAGCTACCCGATCAACAAACACGTGACCGTCTCGGTCAATGCGCAAAACCTGTTGGACACTGAATATGTGGCCACCTGTGACGATTCCTATGAGTGCTACCCCGGGATGCGGCGCACGCTACTGACCAGCGTTAAATACTCCTGGTGATCAGATGCACATCATTGACTAAAAAGCGGCTTACCGAGAGGTAAGCCGTTTTTTATGCCCGAGTAAAAATGCTGGGGCAGCCTCATCCCAGCGCTGACGCCAATGTCGTTATATCGGACATCTTCCCATTGCTCCACAGACCCTCTGATGCTCGTTCGCCAAGCGTTAGCCAATACTTTCTGACACCCAATGAACGATTCCTTGTAGTCGTGTTGGCAGCCACAAGCGTGTGCTCGTTTGCCTATTTATAAAACGTCTATGCCGGGATAGAGATCCGCAGGTGGATGGTAATCGGGATCCTCAAAGCGGCTATTGTTGTAATGGGTTTTGGCCGTCGGCCCTTCGCCCTTGTACGTCACCTGCGTGTTTGGAGTGAGATGCCACCCGCCTCCGTCCTTGTCGCGCTCGATCAGCGACGGGTACAACGTACAGGTGCCTGATGAACCGGATGTCAGCCTGAACTGGTAAAGGCGCCCAGCTTGAGGCATGAACTTCGTCGTGACGTAGCAGGATTGCGTGCGCGCCCCTTCCCAGAACATACCCACGTGAGTTTCGATGCCGGGTCTGATCCGGGTTTCGTAATAGTCCGACGTGAGGTTTTGCCCTGCTTTCGGCATACCCTCATCCTGCGTACGGGTGAAAGGAAGCGGCCCACTGCGAATTACGCCGCCCGAACGTATACCGTTTTCGTATTGGTACAGATCGGCATGCTGAGTGAAGTTGACGATGCGTATCCAGGCAGGATTGGGCTCGTTTACAGGTGCAGTGAAGTAATTGGTGTGTGGGAAGTACTGGCAGCCTGCGAATAATGGCAGGGGCAGCAGGCAGAACGCAGCGCGTATCGACATGAAGCCTGTCCTTTTGCGGAGTCGGAGTAGAGACCACAAGAAAGGAGGAGCATTGCGTAACCGGTGAAAGATTTCGGGCCGTTAGCGACGCGCTTGATCATCCCTGTGCGAAGGCAACCGACGGATAATCAGCTGTCCTGAGGGGAGGTGTTCGGTCGATTCTGCTGGAAAAGTCGGTTCGCCCAAAACGCTTGAATACTGATGGGCAAAAACACCGCTTTTTGCGTGCTTTTGCATGAAATCACGAGTCGTGAACGTTCTGCCCAAAGCACAGATTTCTATTTCAGGCGCGAACTTTTCTGCCATCGGAACCGAAGCCGACTTTTTCAACAAAATTGGTGAAAATCAGCCGGCCAAAAACGTATAGGAAATCAGGAGCGATTCACTCCCTCAGAGGGCACAACCTCAGTTAGACACTTTTTACGAAGCTGTTCATCGATGGAAGCTGAGAGCTGATGCATGTCGTTGAGCACCTGTTTGGACAGATAAGAGGACGCGAGGCTCAGGTGGCGAGCCTCCAATCCCCGTCGATCAGCCAAGAGAATCTCCAGATAACGATGAAGCTTTTCAGTCGGCGTGGATGCTCTTTGCAGTTGCTTTTTTAAGGTTTCGGTGAAACGGGCCAAGGCAGTCTCATCATCCTCATCATGGTCCTCGATAAAGATCCTTTCGGCCAGTGCGGCCTGGCTGATCCCAAGCTCTTCGAGTTTCTGCCTAATCGTGGTTTGCAACTTCCTGACATCATCCATAACTGTCCCTGTTTGTCCCGTGTGACTGCTTAAAGTCGACCTTGCACCAAGCGTGGTGCTAACTCAAGGAGAACGTCAATGAGCAAGAAAACACCAATGACACCCGAGGCCGCTGCCCGGATTCACAGCGCTGAAGCCATCAAAGATAACGGCAAAGTCAGTACTGACTCGTTCACGAGCCGAGTTCAGAAAACCGTGGCAGAAGTAAAGCCGAAAACAACCAAGTAAAACCAGGGAGAGAAGAGTATGGCTAAGGTTAACGGCAGTATCGGTGGCAGCAAAGGTGGTAGTAGCCAGAGCGCTGGCGGCAAGGGCAGTTCGGGAACAGCCCCTGGTACTGGCTCTCAAGCCGGTAATTGGCCAAGTACAACCGGCAATCCATCTGGCGGAGGACGCGGAAACGCTCCCAGCAAAGGCTGATTGTTGATAACCCGAGCGCTGTAACATCGGCGCTCGGACTAATAACTAACCAGCACTACAGCGCTGAGTTGACACTGTCATGGCTTGCCTGAATTGGGCTGGTGCTTCTTTAAATTTTTTGAAATTTATACTTTTTTGAGCGTGCGTGAGCGCGCAGCTGCACAGTACAAATTTCTGTTCAGCCAGCCGCCAGTATTCAGAGCGCTTCGCACCCTGCACGCAACTTTCGACAAGTGCGTACTCAATTTCAACCGGATAACGGTTCGCCTCAAAAAAATTGTCCAATTGATGGCCAATTACTCCACCTATGGCTAGCGCCCCCACCGTCGGGACCAAAGTGGCCTTAACCACCAGACGGAGTGTACTAAAACTATTTTTGCAGTGTTCGCAGCTAATCGCATCAGTAACATTAAAATCAGTAATCTTGCTGCATTTTGGACATGTAATTTCCACGTTGCGTCCTTGCTCCATCGCTGTTAATTTCACCCTCATCTGGCTTTATCTGACTCGCGCCTAATATCACAACCCTCTTAGCTATGAATCGCACAACATTTTGTAGACACGACAAACTGTTTGTGGCCGATTACTGCCTGTCAAGATTGACTGCCGTCGACACCCAGCAGCCCTTCTCGAGTGACAGCTCGCACCCGAATGGGCACAAACTTATTAACTACCATTAAAAACTTGCCCTTCACTCACCAAATCTATCTATATTTAGAAATATGAACATCATTTTTCTTAAATCCAATCCGACCAGAACTCCACCAAGACAGCAAGGATAACAGTCTTAGCTTGACATAGTCCTTGCATGGAAACGTACTTGACACTACAAACGTTCTTCCGCAATCCAACTGAACACAGTAAGCATACTGCTTTGATTTTAAAGCGTAGTCACCAAGAATTACCCCTCGATACGTTGACTTGGCATGAACGCTTACAGGAAACTCAAAACTTTCATTGACTTTTCCATCGCATATCCTATCTATCCATTCAATTTTCCCGCCAAGCGGGAGATAGCCTATAGAGGATATGAACACCGAAAATGAGCTATCATTATTTATAGAAATGAAATCCGATAGTCCTGACGGCCCTTTATTCAAAGTCAACCTGATGTGGTGAGCATCTTTCTTAAAAGTAAAATACAACGCAACCAAAGAAATACCCAAAGCAAAAATCGAAACCCATTCAGAGACACTCATATACTTCCTAGTCATTCCAAGCAAGCGAGACTCTTCACAGTGACAAAAGTCACTATAAAGCTTTAGCAACTGGCGGATTCTATCTAATACAGTAAGAAAACAGATCCGCTCCCATTTGACTGCATTTCCCTGACTACAGGGAAATGCAAATTTTGCTAAGGCGGCCCGTTATGCAGTCGCTATTTCTTTTGGTGTAAACGTATCACGCGCTACGTTACCAATGGTGTTGGTCGTGTAGGCATCAAAACTCCCGCCAATCAAACCTCCCAGCAGTGGCACGGCTTTGCCGAGATTGATCACGCCTTTTTCGCCAAACTTGGTGAACAACTTGAAGCCTACCTTTTTGTTTATCTCTATCAGAGTCTTACCAGAAATTGACTTCACTGCGTTCATCGCCAGCTTGTTGCCGACGACAATGCCGATGTCTTTCAGCACCTCCTTGGCGGAGTTGGCAGTGAGGCAGGCGAAGACGAGGGTCTTCACCTTGTCATCCTTGACGTCGTAGCCGCCTAGATGGGCGATAGCGGCTATCATGCGAATTTGTACGAAAAGCACACTTGTGATGTTGGCAGGCAACGCGATGGGCAGTGTGATTAATCCACCCAGACCGGTAATGAAGCCTGAGGTAGCCGACTTGGTGTTCTGCCAGCGAATCAGGGAATTAGCTTGATCGAAGGCGAGCCTTTCTTCCTTGGCGTAGCTGGCCGCGAGCTCCTCGGCGGAATCAAGGCCGGTGAATCCATTCACAGATTTTTCGTAGGCCCAATCAAGGACTTGCATTATCTTTTCTTGACTTATCAGTTCCATCTTCAGTCTCAGCACATGAATAATGGCCTTATGATGCCACACCCGTTTGGTTGTGCGCATTACCTTCGTTGGAACAATTTCTCTCCCGTTCCTTACGCTGCTGCGGTTAAGGCAACACTTCACTCACTTAATAACTGCCTACAAATCACGACTGAACACTTGCGAATACTGGTTCGCCAAAGTGTGGAGATTCATGACGTTCTGACCCTAATTACTCCAGCTTTACGGCTGCTATGGCTAGTTGCCAGGCTAATCTGCTTTTAGTCGTCTTAACCTCCTAATCATTCAACTGACCGCTCTTGGCCGATAGTAGTCTGGAGATAGTAGGGATCCCCCCCTCCAACCGCGTCCATCGTGGTGCTGGGCTCGGGCCTGGGCCAACTGACC
>NZ_JBYVMD010000021.1:0-103651 GCF_058145955.1 Pseudomonas sp. A39 | reverse complement strand
CAGGACGCCGGGTTAGCCGCCCCGCGCCATGGATGGCGCGTGGCGGCGGCCCACGGATTCAAGCCGGAGTGAGGGCACACCGAGCCTAGGCGAGGTGCCGAGTGTTGGGGCGAAGCGTTTTTGGTTACTTTTGGCGCTCTTCCAAAAGTGACCCGCTGTAAGAGCGGAACCATAAGCCGCCGTTACCTAAATAACGGATATGTACCCTGTCTGATCCAACATCCAGGTCAGCTGTCAGGCCGCCACGGGAGCAAGCTCCCTCGCCACAGGTCCTGCGCCATACCCAGAATTGTGTAGATACCGATGCCTCGATGGCGCTGAATCAGTCACCTGATGAATCGACTGACACACCGCTATCGGGGGCAAGCCCCCTCCCACATTTGGATCGCAGCCTAACCGTTAGATGGCGCTCGGCTGTCAGGCCGTCAGCGGGAGCAAGCTCCCTCGCCACAGGTCCAGCGCCATAGCCAGAGTGGTGTAGATACCGATGCCTCGATGGCGCTGAATCAGTCACCTGATGAATCGACTGACACACCGCTATCGAGGGCAAGTCCCCTCCCACATTTGGATCGCGGGGTAACAGTTAGATGGCGGTCAGCTGTCAGGCCGCCAGCGGGAGCAAGCTCCCTCGCCACAGGTCCAGCGCCATACCCCGAGTCGTGTAGATACCGAGGCCACGATGGCGCTGAATCAGTCACCTGATGAATCGACTGACACACCGCTATCGGGGGCAAGCCCCCTCCCACATTTGGATCGCAGCCTAACCGTTAGATGGCGCTCGGCTGTCAGGCAGCCGGCGGGAGCAAGCTCCCTCAACACAGGTCCAGCGCCATACCCCGAGTCGTGTAGATACCTATACAGCGAGGGACGGTATGCGCGCCAAGGGATCAAGCTGTTAAACTCGCCGCCTGCCAGACACCGACCGAGCTGAAAACACTGTGGAAATCTTCAAGAATTCCACGGTTGCCTCCCACCAAGAACCACCTCGAATCATTATCTCCATGAGCGCCCGCAAGTCATAACGTTAGGCGTATCACCGCGTACCACTCAATGCCTTCCCAATGCAAAATAGTTAGTACATTATCCAGTACATCAAAAATTCAACGCACGGAGCAATGTACTAGTGGCACTCACGGACACAGCAGCCAAGCAGGCAAAGCCCAGGGAAAAGGGATACACCCTCCCCGACTCTCTTGGCCTTTCACTCTACGTAGCGCAAAGCGGCGTTAAGAGTTGGCATTTTCGATTTACATGGCTTGGAAAGCAGGTGCGCATCTCGATCGGGACTTACCCGGAGACAGGCCTTAAGGAAGCGCGCGCACGCAGAGACGAGGCGCGAGAGGACATCGCGAATGGAGTAGATCCGCGCGATTCAAGAAGGGAAAAGAAAGCCGGGATGATCGCGGCAGGCGGCCAAACCTTCCGTCGCGTCTATGACGAATGGATGGCGTTCAGGAAGGGGAGCATTTCGCCGGGCACCTACAGGGTGATCAGCAATGCCATGGCGCTGGATGTTCTACCTACGCTTGGCGATCGGCAGATCGACGCTATCAAGCGCGCCGATGTCATTGCGCTGATTCGCCGGGTGGAAAAGCGGGGATCGGTAGCCACTGCCGTGAAGGTCCGTCAGCGCATGAGCCAGGTGTTCAGCTATGCCATCGCTACCGGCGTCATTGAGGCGAATCCCACCGCCGAGATGCATGCCGTGACCGAGAAGATGGGCCAGCACAAGCCGCACCCATTCCTTCCGTTCAGCGAAATGCCCAGGATTATGGGGGCGATCCGCGACTGCGCCTCAGGCCAACAGCTGAAAGCCGCGCTGATGTTGATGATCTACACCGCTTCTCGTCCGGGTGAGGTCCGACACGCCGAATGGTCGGAAATCGATCTGGACGCAGCAATATGGACCACGCCTGCCGCGAAAATGAAGATGCGGAGGGATCACACAGTCCCGCTATCGACACAGGCCATCGCAATACTCGAGAGCATGCTCCCCATTACCGGCGACAAACGGTACGTGTTCATCAACCGCAACAGCACCACCGCACCGATCGGGACCAACTACGCCAACAACGTCATGGATTCCTGTGGGCTCACGGGAATACAGTCGCCGCATGGATTCAGGCACCTGTTCTCTACCGAGATGAACCACAGGGGATATAATCGCGACTGGATAGAGCGACAACTCGCGCATGCAGACGCCAGCATTATCCGTGATGTTTACAACCACGCCTCCTACCTGGAGCAGCGTAGGCCGATGATGCAGGAGTGGGCGGACCTCATCACGATTAATTCATGAGGGGCACAGCGCCCTCCCCGGCGTCCTGCCGACGAACACCACTCCCAAATCCGCCACACCTCGATTACTGTATGCGCATACAGTACTTGAGTTTACCAAAGATGAACGACATCGACGAAGACACCTCCGCGTGGCTTGGCTGCCCTACGCCCCTGGAAATGTATCAGCACCAGTGCGCGCTACTCGAGGACGAGCTGATCCAAACCGAGGCCATGCTGCGCAAGGCGCGGGCCAATATAGCCGGCCTAGTGCAGATGAATGACCTACTCGCCACCGGCAAGGCGTCAGTAGAGGCGGCACTTAAGCAAGCCCTTGAGCGCATATCGGCCTTGAACGATCAGGCTCCAGATAACTTGAGCTTTCGCCCCATCGATCTGATTACCGGACAGCGCGATTACCTTTTTCACGAGAATCAGCGTCTGCTGATGGAGCTGCGAAAGTTTATGGATCCGACCCCATCAACCTAATTTGGCCAGATTCTCAAGCGCTATAAGCGTATAATGCCAACCCTGTTTATCTGAACGCCAACGGACTGGAGAGCTAAAATGTTTGCACGGCTAAAAAATATTGTTGCGCCTATTGGGGATGATGCCGAATGCTTTCGTGAGTCCTTCGAAAAGCACCGAGCGGAAAAATATACAGATCCCGGCCTTTCTCGGACAGGAAAAAGCTACACGGATGAAAATGTCCAAGCTGATTGGGTTGATTGGGTAGAGCTTTGCCGCCTAAATAGAGATGCCTGGTGATAGGCGAAAGTGCCATTCAAAGAACCTCAGCTTAGCCAACGTGCTTTCAATCAATTGAAGAGCTTGATGGTGCCTACCATATCCCAATCTGATGGAGCTGGCATGACTGCCCACGCCGCCATACTGGAAGGCGAATCCCTCCCATGAGCATCCAGTGAACAGACCTATCAAAAGCTCGGATATGTAAGGGTTGGCTTTTTACCCTATAGGAATCATGACAAGGCCTTCAGCGCCTCTTCGTAAAGCGCCTCGCGGTCGTCCTGACCGGTGAGCCCGCCATTGATGCGCCTGGTTATCTTCACGAACTGCCCCTGATCTGCCAGGGTGTTCAATCCGCGGGTGGACCAGAACCAGGCCGCCGACATCGCGGCGTGCGTTGGCTGTTCTAGCAGGGCGGGTTGATTGACCAGGTCCAGGCCAAGCGCTTCACCACACGCCGCATGGTTTGCCCGTCCGGTGATTTGGATCAGGCCACGGCCCCGGTACTTGTAGCCGTCTCCAGGCATAGAGTTGCCCAGGTCTGAACGGCCCTCGTAACCGGCCTGTTGTGCGGTCGGCCCCCAGATTTCCCGCACGTACCTCAATTGACCTGACTCGTGACCAACCTGGGCGATAAATGCAGCAATACGCAGCCTGGTGACGATTCCATACCTGGACATCGCCGCATTCAACCCAGGAACAAAAACGCCGGCTTGGCGGCCGGCGTTCGGGAGGATCTGCAGCAACTGCTGCTCGGTGATCGGCATGGCTTTCTCCAAGCGATAATATTGAAACAGGGCTGAAATTTAGGTTGGCTCTGAGACGGAGAAGCTTAGATCCATCCCACCAGACGGTTTAGCAGGCCAAACCGCATCTTTCGGCCAGCCGACCTGACCGGTAACGCGCCCCAACAAGATCCCGTACTGTTTCCATTTCGTCAGCTGGGTTTTACGCACTGGCAGCTCAGCCTCTTCCTCCGGAGTAGCCCAGAACTCTTCCGCGTCCGGATCATCCTTTGCATCGATAGCGTCCTGTAGCGTTGAGATTCGAGCAGTAAGCGCGACTTTTTGGGCGCTACACTCCTGTGTAAGGCCGGCCAGAACTGCACTTTGTCCGGCGAGAATGTCAGCTGCAGTAGGGGGAGGAGAAACAGGATCGCCGGGAGGACCGTCTGCTGCGGGCCGAAACACAGCGCCGTCAACCAGTTGCTCCATAGAAGTGAGGTTTACCCACGCCTTGACGCCGAAACGCGAGCCGTCCTGGTTAAACCAGTACCAGACCGCCCATCCAAGGAATATCTCGGCAGGCAGAGCGTCACCACCATCCGACATTTCAACTTCGTCGTTCATATGCTGTCTTCCCATCCGAAGGCGCTGAGGCTGCTGATTGTTGCATTAGATGCATAATAGACATTGGCACTTTCAGGAATTATCCGGACTAGCGAGTTATTCAGGTTTGAATTGGAGGATGCATTGCTTATGTTGCACATCGGCAAGTTTGTAGAGGAATTCACGGCACCGTAGCTTGCGCTGGGCGCGACAATTACCGCGGTTGCGGCGCCTGCGTTGTAAGCCCCCAAGTAAATTACAGCATCAGTTGGCGCCAAGAATGGTGCTAATGGCACCGATGTCCAAGTCGGAGTACTTGGGTTTCCTGAGGTGCCGGAGATAAGCTTCGGCAGACCAGCAAGGTTTCCACCAACCACGTATTGCCCAGCGCGGCCTTTCTGCAAGTAGCTGAGCGGGAATCTACTACCCGTAGCATCCGTAAAGTCTCGGGAAACGCGGGCTCGATGGGTGTACCCCGCGGGTAAGCTGGTCGCTGGGCTTGCGTCCGTAGTAATCCATCCGGTCGGGGATGTGCCGTTCCAGATGACGTGAATGTAGTAAAGAGTTGAGGCAGCCTGACTATTCGCTGCTCCCACTGCTAGACCACCTGCTCCCGCCACCGCAAAAGATGCAGTGCAGGAAACGTTGCGCAGCGTCATGTATTGACCAGTATCGGACTCGACCTCAAGTTCATCAGCAGTGATGTTGATTATTGAGTTGGTTCCCGATGCTGAAACTCGAAGATTAAGCGCTGCTCCGCGAACCCCCACCAAATTCGAGTTTGCCACTGGGAGCTGATCCAGAAGCACAGCATCGGTACCGTCATACTCGATATCAGCAAGCTGGTCGATCGCGAATATGGCAGCAACTTTAGCGCCGACCGCGTTGTACTGTTTGAGGGATTTTGCACCAGCCCCTGAAATATTGATGGTGTCAGTCCCGGTGCTGGCGCGATTGAACTTCACGCGAAACCGCTGACCAGCCGAATAGGCCGAAATCGCCGGGGACGGTGTGAGCACCAGTGCGGCCGAGGGGCCTGTCGTGGGGAAAGCGGTACCGGCCTGGTTTTGCTTCAGTTTTAGAAGAGCATCGAAAAACTGGGACGCTCCAACCTTATCTACCGATCCATTGGGGGTTATCCCTGCCAACGAAAGGAGTGACTGAAAAAAACCTTCCTTGTCGTTTGCCCAATCCTGTTCCAAGTAAGAGCCATCTTTCGCGCCGGGTGCTGTTCTATTTTTGAACGAGCCCTGCGGGTAGTCGGCCGACGGATTGTTGTATCTGCCCGGGTAGCGCTCATTAAGCTTCAGCGACATGTTAAGCCCCTATATATCCTGCAAATTCTGCGTCTTCGTCACCAAATTCAGCGTCCATATCGCCGAACTCGACCATTTCGAACCCCTCAAGGAATCCGTTAAATTTCACTGCTTGCGGCTTTGGCACCAGCCCGGCATTGAGCAAGGCGAACCGTTCAAGGTTGGTGATTTGCCCGTAAAACTCGATGCTGAACGACATGTCCTCGCCGTCAGTTACGCGCAGAACATCCGCCCTTGGGAGTAGGAAGTTCATGCCGTCGAGGATGTTTTCTATGGTGGCGTCGCCATTGTTCTTGACGATCTTGGCCTTGATGACCAGGCGGTAAAGCTCGTCTGAAAGCTGCCCATCCTGATCAATCGTCAGGGCACTGAACATTGCCTCATCGTCACCAAACTCATCGCCGTCTGTAAGGTCGAAAAGGCCTGGATTCATTGGTATGGAACCAACGAAGCTGCGCGGCGCCACGACGATCCTGCCGATAACGTTAAGTTGTTCGCCAACAGCGGTATCGATGTCGTAGCTCTTGCGCACAGCCTGGGCTGCTGCCTCGATGCTGCCGCCAAGAGCTCTCGCTATTGCGTACCAGGCCACGGCCTTCGGCTTGTCGCGGTACTGCGCGTAAATTCGGTCTGGGATGTTCATCACGTGATCACTACGGTGATGTTGCTCTCCGTCCACCTGGACATCTGGTTGTAAGCGATGGCGACGTTGGTCTGGCCGCCGTTGAGGCTGGATGAAGGCAAGTCAACGTAGCTGTCACCGTACGAGCCGATGACCTTATTGACTGGGGTGAAGATGGTGCTGAATGGCACCGTCTCACCGATGTCGAATCCGTCGATCTTGAAGCCGACATCCGCCGGGATCAGGTCGCCGGCGGCGTATTCCATCATCGCCTCCTTTATAAGCTGGTCGGCGTTCGGTGGAAGTGAGCCGTCGTTGACGACATGGATAACGGGCAGCATGTCTACGTAAATTGGGCGGCTGGCGCGAATTAGCTTCTTGTTGGTTGGATACCTCGGTGAAGTGACCTCAACCTGAAACGGAGTGCCAGCCTGGTAGAGCCGCGCGCCCGGGTTCTTCTTCAGATAGATCGCCATTGCGACATCGTCGTCAGTACCACCATCTACGACGGCTGCGATTGACTTGGGTGGAAGTCCGTATGGATTGTCGGCAGTCACGGCTGCTGAATTGGTGTCATTTTCGTACACCTTTACCCTGCGCACGCCGTCCACGCCGAACAGCTCACCGATCATGGAGTCGATCTGATTGTTACCTGGCTTGCCAACTGCCGTAGCTTGGGTCACGCGCAGCTGTTCGTCGCGCTGACCGTCAGTACCTGGTGTTGCGGGCGCGGCGTTTGTAACGCTGGCCAAACCGGCAACCACGTCCACGATGCGGGTGATAGTTCCCGCGTCTGCCTGGGTAGGTCCGACGACTGTGCACGTCGCGTTGACGGTCGCCGATCCAAGGGAGTCAGCAGTCACAGCCTGGTCGGTCGCCCAGCGACTGCCGGTGGTTACCGATTCAAAGCGGTTTCCTGCCTGGATTGGCGTGCCAGGGGTGGCGGTGATTGTCAGTTGCACGCTGGATCGAGACCCGCCGGAACGGATGGTGCCGGTCAGCGAGCAAATGATGTCGAGATCGTTGCCCTTGGCCTTGTTCGGATCTTTCGAGTTGTAGGCCTGCTGCAGCGTCTCGTCGAGCGCATAGAAGATCTCGGAGTCGTGCGCCATCTTCAGGCCGTCAGGCGTCGAGGGGTCAAGGTTCCACAGCGGGTCGATGTCCAGGTAGAACTGCCGCTCCTGGGCGAACCAGTCGTTTTGCGTCTGTAGCACGTAGCCGGTCGAAGTCAGGCTAGCCATTCAGTGTTACCTCTTCCAGGCCGAACTCGGTGAGGATCCCAGCGGTTACGCTGTATTTGCGGTTTTCGATATTGAAGTCAGCGGAGAAGCTGGTGAGCCGAATCACGCCGGGCGTATTGGCGATTCGCGCCCTGAGTGCGGCCTCAGCCGTCGAGAGGCTGGTGAACTTGCCCAGGATCTGCTCGTACCACGGCGTGCCGTCGGTGATGTCCCGGAAGTACTCGCCCAGGAATAGCCGGAGCCGGGTTAGCACTGTCTGGGCAACCTCGGACTGGCCGGCAATGAATTGCTGCCCACGGGTCACGATGTCGCCCGTTTCGTCGTCCAGTCTGCGTACGGTCATATGATTGGCTCATCCGAAATCTGGTTGCCACGCGTGACGCCTTTGGTTCTGTGCGTGTTTAGCGATATGCCAGTGGCCGTAATGACGTCACCGGCTGGAGTGATCTTCAGCCCGTTGATCAGGAACGTGCCGTCGGCCTGCAACTGGAAGCTGCCGGCGCCGTTTTGCATCAGGGCTGTGCCGTCGGCAAGAACGTTGAACCGAGCAACCCCGTTATCCATGGAGATGCTGTTGTCATTCTTCAGCCACACGAACTGTGTGCCGGCCCGGTTGCGCATGCGCACGCCGTTGTTCTGGAACTCGGGCAACACATTGGGTTGCGATCTGAACCCCGGCAGGAACATGGCGTCCTGCATGTTGTGGAACCGCCCGATCGGGTTGGCCGCCACCCCGCCGCTCTGCACCCAACCATCAATGCAGCGCTGGGAGAACAGGATGTCGCCCTCACAGCCTGAGTCGATCTGGTACTCGACGCAGTAGTCACCACCGGGGAAGTAGACTGGCACCTCGATGATCGGTGGGATGGTGAACTCTGCGCCGTTGATGTCGACGCGAGCTATACCGGGCTGCACCTGGGCGAGCTGCTTGACCGGGTCGAATGTCAACACGTGACCCGGCAGCGATGTGCATACACCCTTCAGGATCTCCCGGAAAGAATCGCGGATCAGCTTCGCCTGCTTTGCGCGGCCTTCTGACTCAAGCATGCCTACCTCGGATTCAGTGAACCCGTGGGGCGGGCCTGGTTAAATGGTCATCGCACGAACTGCTGCCCGCGCATGTAGGACGTGTTGACGGATGCGACTGCCTCGCCACGGGTGATAACCCCGTTGCGATTCACGTCTAGGCCTGAGTTGGCGGCGTACTCGCGCTGATATGGGCCACTGTCACGCTCCCACATCACATACGAATCCGGGCGCCCCACTGCCGCAGGCCAAAGGACTGCCAGGTACGCATCGCCGAGATTTCGGATACGGCCCGCGTAAGGCTTGTAGTACGCCTCCACGTAGTCGAGCTGGCGAACTGCGGTCATTCGGGCAAGCTGGGCGGTGGATGTGCCGACCCCGCGCGCCGACGCCTCCAGGAACTGGATGAGCCCGGTTGCGGTACTGCCTGGGTTTCTGGCGGCTGGGCTGAAGGTGTAGCCCGTCTCGAACCCCATCACTGCCATGAGCCAGTTTGGGTCGAAGGCCAGTCGGTCGCATATCTCGCGCACCTTGACCCGGAAGGCTTGGTCTACCCTGGCGCCCCAGATCAGTTTCCCGTTTTGCGGCGTTGCGGTCTCGGTAGCCGCCGGCGTGGTGCCAGCGCGCAGGCCATCGATCTCGGTTCTCCAAAGGTCACTGTGGGAATCACCGGAGTGCTTCATGGCGAAAATGTTGTACTCGCCGTTGGCGCTGGCGTCACCGCTCAGTTCGGACACGAAGAGGTTGCCGGTGTTGAACGTAGCGAACTCGCTCTCTACGTCGATCTTGCCGTTGATGCGCAGCGCAGGGTTGAGTTGCACCGCCACAAACACGCCGAGACCGTCAGGCCCCCTGGAGACCTCTGGGATGCCGATCATTCCGCTGAACTGGTCCACCCTCACCGTAGTTGTGGTGCGCGGCATGTTCGGCTTCGTGACGACAATCCGCCCGCGGTCCTGCATCCATTCGAATTTGTAGGCGTATGCCAGGTCAGTCATGGCTTGCGGGATATCCCCGTCCACCACCAGCCCAGACGATAGCGGCTTCGCGTCGGCGAACTGAGCGTTGTCGATATCGATCGGAAGCGGCCATGCGGCGGCCAGGGCGCGGATCACTTCCTCCACCCTGGTGCCAATGCCGAACGACAGCTGGGCAGATGCTCGGTCAACCGCCGGCTGCCCTGACCGGCAGATAAGCCTGGTAATGATCTCCGGCGCGCCTGGCTCCCTCTCCCGCAAGGTGTTGGTCACAAAGCCGGTGAATATAGCGTCGACGTTGTCGTCGTACCCAGCGCGCAGCACGATGCTTGACCGCTGAGCGATCGCGGACCCCTTGTTCATGTTGTAGAGGCGGATGTCGGCGAACGACAGCGCGTCACCTGGGGAGATATCGATGTTGAACTGGATGCGGAACTGCCGGCGGCCGGACTGCAGACCAATGTAGGGCTGGCCGTTCACGTCAATCGACCAAACACGCTCTCTCATGTTTCCACCAGTGGAGGTATCCAGACGAGGAAGTTATCTATGCCAAGGTTATTGAGGGTCACGTCTTTGCCGGTGAAAACCATCTGCCCGATACCGGAACGGTAACTCTGGATGATGTCGCTGCCGGGCTCGAGCATTGCACCGGCCACGATGCGGCTGCCGTCACGCAGGAGGTTCATGGACCAGGCCGGCGCATCCAGGTAGGAGATGAAGTCAATTTCAAAGTCGATCAGGTTGTCACCGAGCTGTACGCCAAAACGCTGGTGAGCGTTGGCGGCACCGGCGCGTAGCGGGATGGTGTACATCAGACGACTCCGTCAAGGATTCCATTTACCGACTTTGAAACGCTGTCGGATGCTTCTTTGGCGATTGCCTGTCCGCGGTTGATGGCGCGGGTCAGCGCCGACTTTGACGGGTCTCCGTCGCGCAACTGGTCAGGCGTGCACTGGTAGTCCCGCTGTATGCGGTCCAGATCGATGATCTCCTGCATCTCCACGATGAACTCCAGGCCACCCTCGTTCCTGGGCTCTTTGGTCCTGGACAGGCGCGTGATAGCCATGTTCTTCAACAGGATGTCGCCGGCGTCGATGTCGAACGGGTCGTACGACTTCATCAGCCAGATCAGGAAGTCGAGAGTTGTACTGGCGCGCGTCTCGTCGCTCCCTGCCAGCCATCCAGCTGAAAGCCCGGCCACCGTGGATACGATGGGGTTGTCTGTCAGATTGGAAAGCGCGCCGCCGAGGAAGTCCGTCAGCTGAACCTTGACCGGGTTGTTGCTGATTGCGCCGGTCATGGTCCACTTGAAGGGGTTCAGGATGCGATGGTCTGAAATCCTCACGCCCGATTCAATAGGGATAGAGGTGATCGTTACCGTCGCCTCGAACGTGTCTTCCAGAACCGCATCGAACGAGTAGCCAGCAATGGTCGGGGCCTTGCGCGTGAAGATGTTGATAATGCTCACGGCTATCGCTCCGTTGTGGTCTTCAGGTCGCCTAGCGTTTCGTAGTTTTGGCGCTCGTTGACCTGGTTGATCTTGGTTTCGAGGGCCTGTCCGTCCAGCTCCAGCGTGATGCCTAACTGGTTTTTCACGTTGATCGGCGTGCGCGCCAGAACACCGGCAAGCGCTTCGGCCGATGCTTGGCGGTCTTCGTCCGGCGTTGTTCCACTAGTAGGCGGCATGCTGTCAGTTGCTGACCGGTCCCGATGATCCAGGTAGTCGATATCCTCCTGAGAGCGCTGAATCTGACCCGAATAAACTTCCGGGGCGGCCCGATCAACGCCGAAGAGCTTGTCGAACATAGGGTCAATGTAAGGCGTCATGAGGTCGGCAAGGCTGATTGCCATGCCGATCTGACCAGCACCTTTCAGCGCGCCGCCTATGCCGCTCAACCCGATCTTGGAAATCCCGGCACCAGCGACCGTCGCTGCAGCGCCGATTCCGATACCAGCCGTTGCCTGTGGGTTTTCCGCCAGGGCATCAATGCCCTTGCTGATCTCCGGCCGGTATTCCTTGAGGAAGTTGTTAACCCCCTCAGTCGCGCCGATGAGGCTTGGCAGAAACTTCTCTGATAGCTCGTTCTTGACGCCCTCGATGATCAAACCAAACGAGGCCGAGCTATCGGCAAGCTTTCTCGCGTTCTCAGTAAGCTGGTCAACGCTGCCGGTCATCGAACTCGCGCGCTTCATGGTTGCGTCAAGATTTTCGACGCCGCCAGCCAGGGAGCGAAAAACCCCATCGGACAAGCCAAGCGAGCTTTGTACGACCGACCGCTGGCCCTCGTTCAGCTTTGGAATCATGCCCGACAGTGCGCGCATGAATTCCTCACCCGTGTTCGTCTCATAAAGCGAACTCACATCGATCCCGGCCATAGCCAGATCATTGATTGGTCCAGCCTCACCTTTGAGACGCAGGTTGTTCTGTATTTCTTCAAATCCCTTGATGGTGTCCAGCGCATCGGACGCCTCGCCCCCCATCAGCTTCACTGCGCTGCCGAAGCTGTACACCGTATTCATGGAGGTGCGGAGGTTCTGCGTAGACATTGCAAGCTTATCGACACGATCAGACACGCCCACAACGGCACTCGCCGCAAACCCAAATGCTCCAACCAAGGCCGCCGAAACACCCAACGTCTTAGATTTTATGCTGCCCAGGCTGGCATTTATCTTCTTGTCGCCCTCCTCCAGGGCTTTGGTGTCCCAACCAATGCCGATCAGGAATGACTTCAGAACCTTAGTTGCCATTCTTCGCAGCCTCGTATTGATCCCACAGTTCGTCCATGGCTTGGTTAAAGCGCTCGACGCTGGCTAGGGAATGGGTTCCGTCTTCAAGTTGCGCCCAGGTGCATAGCGGCGGGCAAACGCCAACGATCCCGACACAGGGGCGCATCAGGAACCAATTTACTGCACTGCGCTTTCCGCGCCCGGCTGCCGAGCGCCTTTTTCGCCGCTTGGCAGCCAGTCGAAAAAATCGGAGAGGTTCCAGCGCAGCAGCTCGGCCAGCAGCTGGTTGTACTGCACCATCTTGCCGCCGAAGTCGGCGACGGTGATGGCGCGCTCGGTCCCGTTGATGAATACCCGAGTCATGAGGATCTGCACGACCTGGGCCTTCACATCCTGGCGCATCGACATGAACATCGAGCTCAGAACACCGTCGTCTACGTCGATGCCCTCCCGTGCCGCAACATGGAATCGCTCCAGCACGGCGCCGGACAGCAGGGACATGAGGCGGTCTTGATCGACAGCGCTGGCCATAGCGGCGTTGTACTGCACTCCGCCAATGGTGAATGGTTTCACGCTCATCTATCAGCCCCTTGTCGCTTCCCAAATGTTGAACTGCATCGTGAACTGGTCGTCCGTGATGGTTGAGCCGGCCCGACCGCGCTGGCCGTCGTTCACGATCACGCCTTCCGAGCCCAGCGCCGTTTCCAGCGTGCCGATCTGGGTGAAGGTCAGCGTGATGTTCGCGTTCGAGTTGAGCAGGCCCTGCACGTATGCTGAGTCGGACGAGCCCGGGTTGAGGTAGACGTTCACCTCGCGGCCAGGGTTTTGGCGGTCGAGGCGGACGGCGTTCCCGCCCTGCCCCCGGCGCAGCTGGCTGCGCGGATCAATCGGCGCATCCGTGTACGGGGTAGCAGTTTCGCCCCAGTCTTGGATCTGCCGGCCATTGATGGTGACGACTGTCAGGTCGTTGGAGAAATTATTCAGGGACATTCAGATCACCTATTAATAAACGTCAAGATCAACGTCAACCACATGGATGGCGCCGGCGCGGAACAGGCGAATTCTTAAAGGGGCAGCTTTGCGGGCGCTCCGGTCTGCATCAGACAGATCGAGTATTTCCTCAGGCTTGGTAAGAATTTCGAAGCCTGACGTGTATTTTTCGAGGCCGTCGTCCGGATCGATGTAGTTTCGCGGCCCGAGATAACCGTTACCGATGTAACCCTGCGAGAAGGCTCTTGCGGCGCCGATCAGCACTGCTTCACCCACTGGCGTCTGCTTCAGCTTGGTTGGCTGATTGGCATCAGCGTTGTACAGAGCGGTGGTGAGCCCATTGATGTACGCGTCCAGGTTGACTACATCGTCGATGAACTCGCCATAGGTGCTGTGCGTGACGGTGTTGATCCATCGGCCGGAATCGGTAGAGCCCTGGTTGTCCACCACTGTGTAGAAGACGGCCTTCTTCTTGTCGTTTTGCATCGAGGTGTAAGCAGTGCCAGTGAGAGACTCTGCCGGCACGCCCGGGGACTTCTTGAACTCACCAGTGATGGTTGAGTTATCAGCGCTGTAATTAACCGCGGCGAAGTGCTTGGCCAGTGCTGAACCGGAGTACGGATCAGTGGCATGCGCTGCGGTATAGACGTGACGAAAGCCAGCGGTTGTAAGCTGAGTGGCGATATCATCGGTGTCGGCAGGGTCGCGGATCTCGGCTGCCGATGCGCCGGTCTGGTTGTCGATGAACATGCTGGTGTTGTCTTCGCACCATTGAGCGATAGCCAGCACATCAGCTTTGACAGCAAGGATTGGCGCCGTCCACATGGTCCAGTACCACCAGAGCAGGTTGCGCGCCTTGTTCAGGGTCGCCGCGCGGGTCGCATCGGCGGTGGCCACGCCATACACCTTCAGTTCGCGAGTAGCGGGCGTTCCGCCAAGCCAGCGCTGGGCCGCCTTGTAGGTTTCGGTGGTGTCGGCGAAGTCTTCAGACAGCGCGACCAGTGTGAAGTACGTCCGGTACGTGTCCGGCGCGAAGCCAACCGGCAGCTCGAGTTGCGGAGCGAACAGCATGGCGCTGGCAAAGTTCGCATTGCCCAGGCCGGCCGGGCTGATCCGGGCATTAATCCGGATGATGTTGGTAGCTGGATAGCTCACTGTGCTAGCTCCAATGGGTTATGTGGGGTCGAATTCCACGGTAAAGGTGTCAAGCACCCGTGCCTTCTCGTTCTGAAGCGCAACTTCTACGCTCAGGATGTTGTTCACAACCGGCAGGCTGCTGGTTTCGTACATCAGGCGGATGGTGATCTGCGCCCGCTGCTCGAAGTTGGCCGACTGCAGGCTGGTAAGGTTGTTGACGGCGTCGGTGCTGTTCCAGCCGATCTTGGACTTGAACAGCATCATGCTCACGTCGGGGCGCTTGTTGGCCTGCTTCAGGCGCTCGGCGTACATCAGGGCCTCGCCGCGATAGAAGTTGATGCTCGCCGAGCACATGATCTGCGCTCGCACATCGACCTCTACCTGGTTGCCAGGGATATCGCGCGAAACGATATTGGCCTGCCCGCGCTCGCTGACGGACTGCCGTGGCGTGATCGTTGCGTAGGCCCCTTGTGGTGCAGGCATGCTGCCTGGGCCGATCTGATCAGCCAGCAGGCACTCAGGCACGCCGGTCGCGAGCATCACTATCGGTCGCAGTTTCTTGAACAATTCTTCGTTGGTCATGCTGGGCCACCTGACTGATCGTCAATTCGCATGACAATGACCTTGCAGTAGTTCCGCCAGTAGCGGTTGTCTACCTTGACGGCCTTCCACTGCTGTCCCAAGAACGTCCAGGTGCCGGTCTGGTCGATCAGCTGCATGTCGCCCTGGTTGATGTAGATCCGGCGCGCGTCGGTGATCCGCTCGCCGCCCTGGCGCAGGAAATCGACTTCCCTGTCACTTGCAGGCTGGATGTTCACGATGTAAGGCGATGTGCTGGGCGTGCCCGGCGTCCATATGCCGTCTACCCACGCGCCGCCAGTGTCAACCGTGCGAGATGCCTCGACGCTCTCGAACACGCCATCGATCTGGCCCTCCATATTCAGGCTCATTCAAGACCCTCCGATGCAGGACCGACAGAAACTTTGTGCGTGACTGCCTGGCGCAGCGCGCCGGTATCAATGAGCGGGTTTGAGCTTTTCTTCTTGCGGATCGTTGATGCCGCGTTCGGCGGGGTCTTGAGCTCGGTCATGTAGACCTTCACCGCGCCCGCCGCCACGAGGCCGACCATCTCCAGGATCTGATCCATCGATAGGCCAGCCTCCATGCCGTCCTGAATGGTGAGCAGCACCTCGGGCGTGGCCTTTGCAACACCTGGCTCAAGCCATGGGCGCGCCGGGATCTTGATTTCATGCGCCGGGGTCTTGCCCAGCTCCATGTAGCCCTTCCCTGCTTTAAGGAATCGGACCTCGTCACGGTCAGCGGCCGCCTTGCTGGCATACCCGTATGAGGTACCGCCCGGATGTTTGATGTTCGCGCCGAATTCGTTGATCGCACCGAGGCTGGCCATAGTCAGGTCTTCCGACTCGACATTGCCGGCCTCTTCATGGATGCCAATCAGGACGACTTTATTCGACTTGAGAGCGTTCAGCTCCTTTGCCAGTTCGTCCTGCAGCTCCTGAAAGCCGTGAACTGTTAAGTCGATCATCTAAACCGCCTTGGCACCCATCCCGGCGCGCTTCTTGAGCCTGTAGAACTGCTGGCCGTAGTTGGTGTAGGTCAGCCAGTCGGTGCCCGCGTCCATCATCTGCGGCACGCGGTAGGCGATCGATTCATCACCGACCGACTTCTGGGCCACGTTGAGACGGGCCTCAGAGTTTGGCGTGCCGTTGGCGCCGAGCGTGGCAAAGTTGGTTGCCAGCCAGTGAGCGGCGTAGTACTGCATGCCGCGCCACTTGAAGTTGTCGCAGGTCAGTTCCAGGGCGCCCCACCGGCTTGAGCCGGTCTCGGTACCAGCCTCGCAAAGGGCCTCAACGATGTACTCGTCGGGCCACTTCACGGGATCTTCGAACGCCTTCAGCACGGGATTGCTGCGGAAAGCCGCAATCATCTCGGGGGTGATTAACATGGGCTCTCCGACTATGAATGAGTGGGCGCCAGGCGCCCGGGTGTTACTGAGCGGCTTGCGCCTTGGCGATTTCTTCGCGCAGGCGATTTTCGCCCCAGGTCTTGTTGACCTTTACGCCGAGTGCTTCGGCCTGGGCTACCAGGTCTTCGTCGTCGCTCTCGTCGGCTTCCAGTTCGTCCGCGCCAACGCGGCGCAGATCGCCGTTTTGCAGCAGGGCCTTCACGAAATCAATCTTGGCCACAGCGTCCGGCACTTCGACTGCTGGGTTTTCACCCGGCAGGATTGGGTAGCTGGTCTCAGTGCCATCCACCAGGTGGTTTATGGTGATCAGTCGTGCTGCTTCGTTCTTCAGGAACATGTCGAATCCTCGCCCGGAATCATTGGCCGCCGCCCCGGGCATAGCGGAGGCGGCCATGGATCGGCTGGTTAGAACTGGTCGCGGTATGCGCCAGAGAACGGATAGCGGAATTCAACACCGCTGATCTTGTACTCGCACGGCACGTTGACCTTCAGGTTCACCATCTGCGGCGCCAGGGAGCGCCATGGGATCGGTACCTGCATGCCCAGGTTCTCGTCGTTCAGCTCGTAAGCGACGATGCGGTCTTTGTTGCCGTTGGACACGCCGGCGGCGGCCAGCTGTGCAGCGGACAGTTGCAGGCGGCTGAAAATGTTGATCGGGCGACCGGTCAGCGCAGTGAACTGGTTGTTGGTGCGGAAGTATTCCAGGATCGTCTTGTCGGTGATGGTGCCCATCCGCTTATTCGAGATGAACGCGAAGCGGGTAGCATCCAGGATGATCGTGTCTGGAACGTGAACCGTGGCCGAGTTGATGTAGACGTCAACCAGGATCTTGTTCAGGTCGGCGACGATCTGGTCACCTGTGGTTGCCGGGTCATACCAGTTCAGCGTGGAGTTCGACAGCGCCAGGTTTGGGTTGTTGAACAGGCCGGTCATGTTTCGAGCAGCGTCACCGAAGTAAGCCACGCGCTGGGTGTGCTCCTGGGCGCCACGGAACGCCAGTTTGGCCTTGGTGGTGTCCAGAGGGATGCGCAGCGCCTGAGACTTGCGCAGCTCGTCCAGGCTGTAGCCGTACTTGTTGCCGGCGTAGCCAATCGGCACGGCCGACTTGTTGGCGTTAATGGCAACGTCAGGCAGGTCGTCGGCGTTGGCGCCGATGAATTTGCCGATCGTCACGCCGTCGTAGCTGATGTAGTCCCACTGATCCACCCACTCCGGTAGAGAGGTGTCTACAGGGATCAGCTCCATGTAGTTGATCGCGGCGTACTTAGCCTCGTAAATACGAGATTCCAGGCTGGCCAGCTGGCTGATGTAGAACGCCAAACCGTCGTCAATGGTCGGCAGACCGTCGATGAAGGTCACTTGGTGAGCGTCACGGCCGATCTGTTGCGCGATAGCGGCATCGATGGCTACGACGATTTTTTTAAGCTGGGTCATGTCGATTAGCCCCCGACCTTGAGAGAGATTTTTGCCAGTGCGCCGGCGCCGGCGGAGCTGACCCATTTGGCGTTCGGGATCAGGACTGCCAGAGTGGCGGCAGCGCCGACAACGTTAGAGAACTGGCCCTGGTTGGCGCCGGTGCCGTCCCCGACTACCAGGTAGACCGGATCATCTTTGGCGACTGCTACGCGAGCAGTAACCCAGATTGGCGCCATGGTCTCGACGGTCATGTCGCGCTTGGCGACGGCCCCGAAGACATCAGCCTGGGTGTAGGCACGGTTCAGCTCGCGGCGCACAACGCCGATGAACTGGGCGGCGGTCGAAGCGGCTACCGGCAGCTTGGCTCCGTCGTCACCATCGGTTACTACGCCGAGGCCGTACGCGATGTTGACGGTGCCCTTGTTGACCTTGGAGACGCCGTTGGACACTTCGCCATCAGCGACCATGCCCGCGTACGCGACGCCGTGGTTGATTGCGTTACCACCTTGAACTGGCATGGTTAGGCTCCTTTCTGTTTGTGGGCGGACGACAAGCTTTTCTTGTGCGCCTGGTACGGGGTCGGTGCGGCGTCGGTGGTCGCTGCATTGGTTGCACCGTCCTTCGCCAGCTGCATGAACTGGGCGAACATCGCGGCGGTGTCACCGGTTGGCATCTTCGGCTTCTTGTTGCCGTTCTCGTCCTTGTCGTCTTCTTCGTCATCCTCCTTGTCGGATTCGGCGTCGAAGGCGGCTTCAACGTAGCCGGCGGACTTGTCCGACCAATCACGCTTAGGCAGGGCAACAGCCAGCGCTGCGCGCTTGATCTCGATCACGTCGAGGCTGTCGCAGGTGAAACCGTCGCCGGCAACCTTGCGTGCCATGGCCTGGGTATTGCCGATCAGCACGACGCGAGCATTGATCGCCTCGTCGCTCGAAGCCTTGCGAGCTTCGGCCAGGTCTTCGGTAGCCTTGTCAGCGGTCGCCTGGGCCTTATCAGCCTTAGTTTCCGCATCGGTGGCACGCTTCAGCAATCGGTCGAACGAGTCGGCGACCACTTGGGCGTTCGCAGGATCAGCAACATCAACGCTGCGCCCGCTATCGGTGGTGATAAGTACAGGCATTGTGTTGCCTCCTGAGGTGTGGTCGAAGACGCGAGCGATGCCGCCGGCCCTCGCTTTGGTAACCACCGCTTGGTGGTTGATGATGATGTTGCGCTGGGTGTACTCGTAGTCCTGGCCGTCAGCAGTGGTGCCGGGGCCGTGGACGTATTCAGCGGTGTAACCGGCGGACAGTTCGCACTTTCCGGCGTTGATGTCGTCGATAGTCTTCTGATCCTTGATGATCAGATCGCAGACAACGAAGTCGCCGTCGCGACGACCGGCGCCGCGCACCTCACCGACAGTCACGGCCTTGTAGTTCTTCGCGGTCACCAAGTCCTTGGGGTGGTCATTGGTGACTGTTGCGCCGTCATACGTACTCAGCGACGAGTCGTTGAACACCTCACCTTCTGGTCGGTACACGCGAACGATGCGGTTCGGGTCGCCATCGAGGCCAAGCTCGCTGGCCAGGTATTCCTGAATTCCGGTGCGCGCCACCCGGCCAGGCACCTTGAGGAAGCCCTCGTCGGTGTATTCCCGGTGGGTGATGCGGTGACTGACACGGTCGAAGACCGTACAGGCGGTCATTACCGCTTCGCCCATGCAAAGAGTTCGTCGGGATTCTCGTCGTCAACCGGCCGCACGCATGCGTAGGTGCGATGGTCGTTGCCGTCGAGGCTTCGGCCATCTTCGGTCTCGGGCAGCGACTTGATATTCGCCAGGTCGCCCAGGGTCATCTGCACAGAAATGTGGAAGCCGTCGGTGTCGAATTCCGACTCGGCGCCGGTCTCGATGCACTTAACCTTGATTTTCATGATCGTTCTCGTCGCTGGAATGAATTAGCGGTAGACGCCCGGCGCTGTGCGGCCTGCGTCTTGGTTGGCCTTGACCTCGCGTGCACTCACTGGGCGCGCGATGCATCGGCATTGATAGTCGGAGCCAGGTTTTATCGGAACGCCCTTGCTGCTCAGCGGTAGGTTGTCCCAGCGGTATATACCTTTGCCGTACGCGGTGACGGTATTGGCAATCTCCCAGTGACGATCCCTGACACGCTCGTCGTCAGCATCGACCCACTGGAAATACTCGAACCCTGCGCTCGTCTGCTGCTTCTCGGCGATCTCGCCCTGAATCTTGGATGTTTGGTCCCTGGCGATCATCTTGGCGCGGCGCTGCGTGACGCCGTACTGCTCCTGCAACGCCTTCTCGATGTAGCTGGGCCGCATACCGGCGCGCATGTTCGCCATCACCTGGGTCTGCACCTCTTCGAGGTACTTCCCGGGGATAGATCTGATCAGCTGAGCATTCTGCTGGGCAGAGGCCTTCAGGTAGTCCTGCATGACCTTGTTGCCGCTGAATACATCGATGCCGACCGATCGCTTCATGTCGCGCTCGGACTTCTTAAGCGCGGCCTGCACGAAGTCAGCAGCCAGCCTTCCAGCGATTGAGCCGAATCGGTCTGACTGCCATTTGTCCATGAGGCGACCCATGGTACTGAGCACCAGGTCTGACCAGGCGTCAGTCGTGGCCGTCGCGTCCCGCGTGTACTCCGGCGCGAGCTGGCGAGCCAGCGGCATCACCTCCTTGGTGATGTCCGCCTTGACCTGCTTCACCAGCCGCTGCAGCTTGGCGTTGTACTGGATGCCGATCATGTCCATGGATCAGTCTCTCGGTACCGGCGGTGGCGCCCTGGGGGCGATCAGTGGGCGCCTTGGCGGCTCAATGCCGTGAGCGCGCATCTGCTCGAACGTCGGGTTCCGATTGAACGGCAACCCCAACTTACGTTTCAGCTGGCTTATCGTCATCGTCATCCACCGGGTCGTTGAACATCGTCAGGTCTTCGTCCTCTTCCAGGGCGGCGATCTTGTCGTCGTCGAACTGGTAGAGCTCTTCGGCCTGCAGGCGGCGCTGGATCTGGCTGGTGGTAACAATCCCGCCGTCCTTGTAGAGCAGGTCGGTTTCGGCCTTGGCCTTGTTGGCGGCGGCGATCTGCACAGCGTCTGGTTGCTGGAAAGGGTTCCAGACATAGTTGAAGTCGTCGTTCCAACTTCCCGTAGCCGAGCGCACCAGCACCTCGTCGATCTGACGTAGGCCTGGGTCAACTTGAACCAGGCGCTTCGACGATAGGGAGTTGTGGTAGTTGTTCATGTCCCCTTCACCGCCGTTGCTGAGGCCTTTTGCAGCCTCACCAAACAAACGGGTACCAGGGATGTCAGCTGCACCGCTTAGCCAGGTCATGAGCAGGTCAAGCACCGGAGCAACCCCGGAAAGGTCCAGGGTCTTGCGGTCGTAGGTCTCGTCACCATCCAGCAGCGCCAGGTTGATCGACGACTTCATCATGCTGAACAGGGCGTAACGCGCCGTGATGGCGTCGTCCTGATCGCTTGCCAGCTCATCCGAGAGGCCTTCGCGCTTGATGATGTCGACGTTCGCTTCCTGCATCAGTTCGGCAATGCCGTCTTTCGATGCGACGATGTCCATCACGTCGTCGAGGCACTTGCGCAGCTCTGAGTCACCCCAGCCCTGCGTCTGTGCGCGCTGGCGGCGCGGCAACTTGGCACCAGCGAACCGGGCAAAGTGCGTCCAGTGGATCATCTGGGCGCCGGCGGCGATGGTGTAGAACTCCGGCTGCAAGTAGTTCGCGGCCAGGATGTTGGTCTGGTTCAGGTCCATCGCCGTCATATCGAAGCGGTCGATGACCAGTAGGCGATACAGGTCGCCTTTCTTGATCTTCTCCGGCTTGAGCGGCTTGGTCAGGTCCTGGTTGGTCAGCATGAGGATGCCGGCACCACCGTACAGGCGCGCCCAGCTGGTTGCCTCGCTCACCATAGCAGGAAGTTGCAGGCGGTCTTCCTCGGCCCGGATCACGTCCGCGTCGTCGCACTTGAGGGTGCGCCACTCGCGGGTCATGTCCTCGGCTGGGTAGTCAACTATCGCCCGGGCAAGCCAGCTGGTTTGATATGCCGCGTCCAGCTGCTGGAAGTCGTTCAGGAACCCGTACTGGAACTGGTTGTGTGAGCGCTTGGCCTTCTGCGTGCCCAGGCCGGACACGACGTTCACCAGGCCGTCACTCGACGACTTGATCTGCGCCTCGTACTTCTGAGCGGCCCGAACAAGGGCTTTGCCCAGCTTTTTGTCTGCTGGCACTAAGCCCTTCTTGCTCATGGGGTCACCGAATTGGTTATAGAAGGTCGCGGATCGATCGCTTGCCCTTGATGTAAACCTCGGACAAGGCGTCGATCATCACGTCTGTCTGATCGTCGTACTTGTGGCTGTCGTCGGCGGTGAAGGATGCGACCTCACACACGAACTCGTAGTTTTGGCTGTCGTCGTAGGGCAGGCACACAAGCTTGGCAGCGTGGAAGCCTTGCACATCCAGGGCACGGGTCAGCTTGTCGCGATCCCGAGGGACTGGCGTCACCTTGAGCGGCAGACGCTTCTCCATCTCCTGGATCAGGCCGGTACCGCTGGATTTGTCCTCGACGTAGACCCGACGCAGGATTCCGTTGGCCTTCCCGTTCTTGGCCCAGGCGCCTTTGACGAACGCCTCGAACTCTCGACGCAGCGTCTTGGCGTCCATCCGCCCGCGCTTCATGCCAACCCGGTAGATGCGGCCCTCGAACACGCCCCACTCAGCGAATACCGTCCAGTCGTTCCAGGTGTTGGTCTTCTGTGCGGTGTCCGCAGTGATGAAGCGGTAGTCGAACTTCTCCGGCAGTGGCAGATCGGCACCAGCATCCACGTCGCCGTAGTACTGGAAGTCGTCAGCCGAGAAGATCCCGCCATCTAGCGTGTCGGGGTCCTGCATGTACTGGCTGCTGAACGTGTACGGGTGGGCCGTGCGGAGCGCGATCAGGTCGTGAACGCTCTCTTTGGCCGGCCAGTACGACCAGTAGCCGTCTACCTGCTCCGACCCGCACACGCTCTTTATGCAGCGCTCGCGGATACCGTCAGGCAGTGAATCGATATATTCCTGATTGACCAGGGCCGGGATCTTGATATGCAGATCGATCTTCAGACCCATGCCGCCAGACAGCAGGAACGCGGTCGAGTCATCGATGTGGCCGCGCTGCTGGATCGCTACGAATGGTGTGCCGCTGTGAGCCTTCCGGCTGCGCAGGGTGTTCACTAGCCGTGTGTGCGACTTGCGGCGCTTCGCCTCACTGAAGAGGTCGTCGATCTTGTCCCAGTCATCCGCCTGGATGTGGCCGGTGTAACCGTCACCCATGTAGCCGCCACGGACACCCGTGATCTGGCCGCCACTTGAGCGACTGAACAACTGGTGGATACGCTTCCCGTCCCGAGCCAGTGTCCAGTCGTCAACCTTGTCCTTCTCGATCTCGAAGGGATAGAACTCGCGGAACTCGGTCGACTTGACCAGGGAGCGGCTGCGCTCACTGTTCTCGTCTACCAGGCTCTTGGAATAGCTTGTGTTGAGGATGCGCACCCGGCGGTGCTTCACCATCGTGTACACCGGCAGGTGCACAGACCAGAACTCGGTCTTGGTTCCGCCTGGCGGGATGTTCACGACGATGTTCTGCGCGTCACCGGCAAGCATCTGGCGGGCGGCGTAGTCAAAGTAGTGGTGGTGCCAGTTCGTCCTGAAGCTGTCGCCCTGCGTGATGTTGAACCACAGGCTGGTAAAGGCCAGGGGGCTATGCTCGCCCGCCGCGACCAAGGCAGAGCGCTCAGCGTGGCTCAGCGCGTCCCACTCGATCGGTTTGATAGCCATCAGTCCACCAGCTTGTCTACCAGGGCTTTAACCAGCTCGGCGTCAATCGGGCGGTCCTTTGCGGGAGTCATCGTCCCGTCGGTCGAACTGAGATCTACCTGCTGCTTGTTGGTGTAGGTGCCACCGGTTTCTTTGGCGGCCTGCTCCAGCAGCTGGGCAGCGAGCGCAATATTCTTCATGTTCTCTGCGCGCTCAGCCATCCGGCCAAGGGCTCTAAGCCTGAATGCCCGGTTCGCGATCGGGATATCTGCTGTGTCGTCACGGAAACGCTTGCGAGTGTCCTCGAACAAGGTCACCCAGCGCTTGGCCAGGAACTTGCCGGAGATCTTCGTGGGGTCGTGCGATTCAACCTTCTGCCGCGTGATAGTCAGCCCGAATTCCTTTTGGACCAACTCAGCCACTTGTGACGGCGTATCGAAGCAAGCCAACGCCTGCACAATAAAGGCCTTCACTTCGTTTTGAAGGACTGCCATAGATTTCCACCTGTCTTATGCCTGTCCAAAATCAGGCCAGCTTGAGCAGGCAGGTTCCGCAGGCCCTCGATATATTCAATTTACCCACCTCGGCGGGCTTGTTTGCAGCATCCACCAGCACCTGAACGTCAGGGCTTGCACCGTAGCGTCGAACCACACCGACGAACTCCTCTACGTCGTGTCCGCGCATCTCAAGCTTGGGCAGGCCTTCCTGAGTGAACTTGGGCGCGCCGTACCGATCTGTCGCTTGGGCAATGTGGTAAAGCTCATGCTCCACCAGGGCACAGAAGTCGGTGTCGCTGCACTCGGCGCAGTAGTCAGCAGCCAACGTGATGATGAAGGCCGGCACCTCGCCGAACCAATCACGCATCTGCTGCTCCATCCGTGCCTTCTGCCAACCGCCGGCGCGGAACGCTACCTGTTCGGCCTGGCCCAGGACTGTCCGGCCCTGCTTGTTAAAGCTCGACGACGCCCACATGATCCGGATGTCTGCATCCAGTAGGTGGGCATGGTCTTCGTTGTGGATGCTTCCGGTGTCGGCAAGGATCTCGGCTTGGAGCCACTCCCACACTTCGGGTGCTGGCGTCAGGCGGATACCGATGTCGGCCAGATCGGAAAGATCGAGCAATGACGTCGGCGGATATGGCCTACCCATAACCTTTTCTCCGCGCCACGTTTTCGTATGCGCCAAATCGTGGCGCGGCTTATCTGTTCTTCTGCGCTGCTGCGTATGCAGCCTCACACGCAAATCCGGCTACTCGGCTTCGGTCAAGCGCTTCTGCCAGGCTTCCCGTTGTTTCGTCAGCGCTTCTACGCAGGTCGGCAAGCAGAACGGTAAGGTCAGCTCTTGCCTTGCTTCCGCTGGCAACCTCGGCAGTACAGGTGCGTCGACTGGCAAGGAGATCGGTGATTTGTTGCTGCAGGCTGCGAGCCCGGCCATCAGCGACAACAACAGCAGCCTGGATGCTTTGGTTTTGAGTCTTGGCATTGTCGGCTGCTCGATTGATGTCGTCGGTGACCTGACGCTGTAGGGCGAGGGTCTTGCTGAGCGAGTTAGCTTTGGCCGTCGCGGTATCACGCTCGCCGGCCACTTCAAGCAGGTTTGACTGGGCTCGCCTGAGTTTGATGTCCATGACGCCGAACGACACTGCCACGGCTAGGGCAATCCACACCCATGCCGGTACCAACTTCAGCAAGGCGATCACTTCGGCTCACCGTCGCGCAACTTTGGTTGCTGGATCACCCGGAACACTGCCACCCCGATACCGAGGATCATGTTCACCGAAGCGAAGATCAGCGGGTCTACTGCGCCCTGGAAGGCGGACCAACCAGCGGCGGCCGCGTTGAGGGCAACACCAATGATTGCCAGTTGAACACTGGTCATGCGCCAGAACTTTCGCCATTCAGGGATTAGGGTCATGGGATATCTTCGCTGCGGGGAGTTTCTCAAGCCTTTCGGCGTAGAGCTTCCATTGATCGCGACTCTTCAGGGCCTCTCGCAGCTGCCGAGCAAGTCGCTCAGAAGGCGCGCAGTTGGAGGCAGTGAGGCCGGATACCGTGTAGGTAATCTGGGGTGGAGGAACATGCTTGGTCGTGCACCCGGCAATCAGGAACATCACGATCAGCACAATTCTCATTTTGGGCGTCCGTTCTTCACCAGTTCACGCATGCTTTCGACGACTTGCTCAATCTTGAACTCTTGGCGCTGGGTGCTGACGCGCAGGGAGTCGACGAACTTGTCTGTCGACTCCCTCGATCGCTCCAGCGATTCAACCCGCTGCCCGATCAGGGCTTGATTGGTTTGATAGGCGGCGAGCTGCACCTGAAGAGATCCAAGGGACCCCACCACGTACACAAAAGCGCCAATGGCGCCCGCCGACAGGATCGTCTGCAATATCGGCACGACGACCTTGAACGCCGTGCTATCTGCAATGCGCGATACTTCTGTCATAGGGGCACCAGGGAATTAAAAGGGCCTCATTAGGGTGAGGCCAAGATGCAGCAGGGAGCAGCGATGGATTCAGAATGCTGGTGAGATATCGAAGTAGTAGTCCTTCCCTTCTTCGAAATGCTCGCCGCGGTCGGCGGCCACGTTTACGACGTATTCGCCGTAGGGCGTGTACTTGCCGTAGATCGCGTCCTCCTCCGCTGGATTGGCCGACCACACGGCGCCGAAGTGCAGGCGGGTCAGAGATTCCGTCGAGCCCTGAACAGGCCCTTTGGAGCGTAGAGTCATTTTGCAGCGGGTAATCTTGGTCATCGGTAGATCCTCTGTATGGATGGGCAGGAGGGTCTTTCCGGTCTTTCGCCTGCATTTGGGCAATAAAAAACCCGGCGCGGTGGCCAGGTTTCGAAGTGGTCGTGCGCTGGAGGTAAGTTGCGCAGTGTGGAAAAAGTACATCAAACTCCCCACCATGGCAACACCTTTATGCCGCATCCTCTGAATTTTCCGCGTGTATCACCTGCCATACAGGCTCTTGCGCCTGGATATCCACTTCCTCGATAGCTTTTTTCAGGAAATTCCAGATGTCGAGCCAATCACGATCCCAGTGCTTGGGCTCCACGGTGATCCCGTACAGCTTCATCATGGCTTCAGACACTCGGGCTGGGCCCCACGCGTCACCGCCGCTCACCTCTACCTTGTAGGACTGCAGGGCGCAGGTGATCAGGCAATGAACCTTCGCCGCCTTGGCGTCGGTGAGCGCGCCAAAGTCCGTATCCGCCCAAATGAGCTTTTCGGCGTTGAGCATGTGCACGACGGTCATGCACGGGTGGTAAAGGTAGTGCCCCAGCTGCTGCACTTGGAACGGAAGCGACTCAATCGCCTTCTGCACCTTGCCCATGGTGAGAAGGTGAGCTGCACGATGTGTGGAGCGGCCAATCGGTGAGCGACGCGTTTCGGCAATGCTGATTTTCTGGCGCACAGCCATGATGCGCTCTTCCTTGTCCTCACCTTGGGCGGCGAAGATGATCTCTCGGAGTGCTGCCTTTTCCTTCCTAAGTACGGTTGCGGACTTGGCCCGGTCAGCCGCAGCAGCACTGATCGAGGCGTTTGATTCGTGCTGTGCATCAGTCCACGCTTGACGTGCGTTGATCAACTTCATGCGGCTTCCCCTTTTTTCAGCTCTCTGGTCATTGCCCGGTATTTGGCCTTGATGGCCTTGATCTCTTCCACGGTGTACTTGCATGGCGCGTGCAGACCTTCCAGCCAGGCCACCTTCTCGGCGCCGATGCGTTGCACCAGGCGGATGCGGTACTCCACGGCATTGCCGGACAGGTTGCGGTTGCACTTCACGCACTGCCGGTGGATGTTCAGCGGCTCGAAGCGCAGCTCGGGGCAGGCGCCGACAGATCGGTAATGCCCAGCGTCCCAGCGGCTGCCGGTCATGAGGTCGCTGTCGTTCGGTGTGGAGTCACAGCTGATGCACGGAAGATGCGCATCACGCAGGCGCACGTACTCGTTAACCGCGGCCTGGGCTTCGCGCAGGTGATCCGCCCGGGTCTTCAGCTTCTCCTTGCGGACATTGATCTCGCGGCGTCCAACTTCTGCCAGCGCTTTACCGGCGATCGCCCGCCCCTTCTCGGACTTGCCGTGTGCGATCGCGCACTCGATCTCGCCGCACACCACCTGCGATTCGCGCGATTTCGTGAACATCACCCTGCACTCTGGGCAGCGTTTACGCCGTGGTGGACCGGATTGGAGCGGAGTTTTCCGTTGCAGTGGCGTGCGCTTCATGCGGCCTCCTGGCTAAGCAGGTCAGAGAAGTACACGCCCTGCGGAGCAAAGCGCGCGACGATGCGATCGGTGTAGGCGATGCCCTGTGCGCGATTGAATAGGCTGGTCACTGGGAAACCGTCCGGGCCGAAGAGCTTGCACTCCCCCATCATGGCCAGCTTCGTTTCGTACGGCAGGTGGCGCATCACCCGGTACCACTCGGCCTGAAAACCGGCGTCCTCGTTCAGCAGGATCTGCACGCCGATGTGCAGCTTGCAGTAGCTCCGGGCGTCGGCAGCGTCACCGATCTGGGTCATCTCGGCGATCCGCTTGTACATCGCGAACCAAAGACGGTTCTGGTCGAGGGTACGATCCTTGCCAGGGCGCAGGCTCACGACCACGAAGTGCTTGTCCTCGAACATCTTGGACATGCGGGTGATGGCCTCGGTGAGCATGGAGCGGCAGTTGATGGAGATTTTATCGGTCATGGCCGCTCTCCCTTGCGCAACGCGGCGTCAACCCGCAGGGTCAACTCTGCAGGTGCGTGGTTTCCGATTGAGCGCATTTCGCGGAGAAGGCCGTGCAGCGCCTCGTTCTCGGCCTTGAGCTGGTCGCGCTCGGCAGCCAGAGTCTCAAAGTCTTCGACCGGGCCAAGAACGCCATCCCCTCCGCAGGTCCCACACACATCCATATCCGGTTCTGGCGGCTGGTTGTGACCTTGATAGGAGCTGTGGCCGGAATAGATCTCGCCCTGGCCACCGCAGTCGCGACACACGCAAAGTCGAGCTTTGATGCGCTCGTTCTCGGCGATCAGGGCCGGGATTGCGGCAGGGCTGGCGGCAAGCACCAGATCCGCGTAATCCTTGTTCTGCGCCACGAGGTCAGGGAATGAGCGGTTCTGATGCACGTCGAAGACGATGCCGTTGTCGTTGCGGATATACAGCGCGCCGTGGCTGCGCATAAAGCGAAGCGGCTGGTTCCCCTGGCACGTCTCGGCAATCGACTTCAGTTCGGTGTAGTCGGTCATGGCCGAGCCCCCAGTGTTTGATCCCACTCTCGATAGCAAGGAGTTTTGCGAGCCCAACGCTCTTGCCCATAACCAGGGTCAAGCCAAAATCCGAACGGGATGGCGCCGGGTTCGAACTCATACCAGTACCAGTTGCCGTCTTCGTTCTGAGCAAGCCATTGGGCCCATTCAGGCGCGTCATTCCAGTGCGGAGTCATAGCCTCACCTCCACGCCCAAGCGAACTCGCTCAGCCCATTCAGTCATGTCGCGAACGGTGTAGTTTTCGATACGCCCAACCAGCTCAGGACGACGGCTACGCAGCACCTTCATTCGAGCAACCTTGCCATCCAGCACTTCGAGCACTTCAAATTCCGCCACCAGATTTCCTTGGTTGCTGTACCGGCCAACCTGCAACCCGGGCTTGATTTCATTTTTCTGGATGCTCATCAGAAACCCTCCTTTCCGCGCTGTGATTCCCAATCGAACGGGACCACGATCACCCCACCCTCCCGAAGCCGATCAATGCATCGGTCACCGATGGCATCGGGCAGCGCCTTGGCTTCCAGGTTGGAGACGATCACCGTAGGGCGCATCTGCTCGTACCGACCGTTGATGATTGCGAACAGCGTGGTCAACTCGAAGTCGCTGGGCTTTTCCTTGCTGACGCCGATCTCGTCCAGGATGAGCAGCGAGGGGCTGATCAGGCTGGCGAGTATTTGGCTTTCGCTCTGGTCGCTGGTGCGGTCGTAGGTCGCCCGGATCGCCTGCAGCACGGAACCGATGGTGCGGTACACAGCAGTGGCGCTGGACCTGGCCATGATCTCGTTGGCGATCGCCACGGACAGGTGCGTCTTGCCGGTACCGGGCTTGCCCAGCAGCAACAGGCAGCGGCCAGCCTCGGCAATCTGCTTGAACTCGGCGGCATACCGGCGGCAAGTGTTCAATGCCTTGTGCTGCTCTGCGGTGGTGGCGATGTAGCCGTCCAGGGTCTTGCTGGCGAATCGTTTGGGGATCAGTGCGGCACCGAGCTTGCGCTCCATGGCCATGCGGATTTCCATCGCCTTGTTGGCCTGCTCGGCGGCCTCGGTCTTCTCGCGCGTGATCCGGCTGCACTCAGGGCAGGCGCTCTTCAGCTCCTTGCCCAACACCGGGAAAACCTTCTGCTCGAAGTCGCCGTGGGTCTCGCACGTTGCCGGCTGGATTCGAGTGCCTGGCGGGAACTCAGGCGACAGTTGTTCAACTGGCTCAGATCGCATAGGAACCGTCCTCACGCTGAATCAGGCCTGCGGTGTAGTCGCGTTCAGCGAAACCCGTGTGGCGCGATTGTGGGAAGTGGTGGACGTTGTTCGGAGTGTCTGGGATCTCATCCTGCCAGCGCTTACCGTTCAACCAAGTCGATGGGTGCGGGATGAACTGGCCCTTCTCCTTGAGCCAGTCCGGCGTCAGTACCTGCTTGGCCAGGGCCTTGACCATCAGGTCGAACAGTTCCGGGGTAACCTTGAGTTTCGTCCAGGCCTTCTCCGCCTTGTCCTTCCCGACCTTGCGTGGATAGAGCTTCCAGAACTTTGGGAAAAGGTCTTCCACCACCACCGGAGCGGGCGACGGAGGAAGGGAATCAGGAATCAGGTTAAGGGAATCAGAAGAGAGGGAATCAGCCGGGAAAGAACTGTTCTCGCCTGGTGCTTGCATGGTGCTAGCACCAACCTTTACCGGGCAATGCTCTGGAACAAGCATTTCAGGGATGACGCTCTTGGCTTCCTTGAGGTGCGGGTTCTGGTGTTTCGCCCAGTTCACGATCTGGATGGCGTGGAATGATCCAACGGTGTACCGCGTGATGAATCCCAAATGATCCAGGTCAGCGAGCATCTTTTCGATGTCGACGTTGTCGGCGGGGAACAGGGCCATTTTCAGGCGGCGCGGGCGATCCTCGAGGCGCCCTTCACGGTCGGCCTCGGTCCACATGCCTATGAATAGGAGTCGGGTGGCAAAATCCACCTCCGCCAGGTGTTCGTTCGAGAAGAACCCTGGCTTGATGTTTCGGGATCTGGCCATCATTGGGCCTCCTTGGTGTTCTGGGCGGTGCTCTTCAACGCGGCAGTCAGCAGCCGGTAATAGCGCTTGAAGCGCTCCGGCTGATCGGTCTCAAGGCTCCAGCCTGGGTCACGGCACCATCCGCAGGTTTCTGCATCGCAGTCGTGCGGCTGAACTTCAGGAAAGTGCTTTTTGATGATCGCGCGGGCTTCCTTGTTGATCGCGGCAGCCTTGGTCAGGAAGCGTCGACCAGCAGTCGGGGCCAGGTAGACGGTGGCTTGTTGAGTGACGATGCTCATGCCGCACCCCGCATAGCTTTGTCGTGGGTGAACAGGCCGTCCCAGGTCTTCTTCATGGGCAACTCGCCGGCCAGGTACAGGTCGTACAGGCGTGCAGCGCCCTTCTTCAGGAGGATTGGCGTGTAGGAGATGAATGGGTCTTTGCCGTGCGGGGTGACTTCGTGCTGGTGCTCGGTCATGTACTTGTCGCGGGCATAAGAAGAGACGCGCCACCGGGTCCCAGACCGACCCTCAGTGAATAACCAGTTTTTAGCCTTCAGGCAGGCGTTAACTTGCATCACGTTCAAGCCGTTTAAGCGCTTGCAGAACTGAGCTGCCGTCTCGCCTTCCCTGAACAAGTCTTCCAAGCATTGAATCTTCGTGGCCTGCTGATGATTTTCTACGCGAAGCACCTCCGTCTGCTCGATCTGGTCGGCATAGAGGCGCAGGGCTTCGGCGTAGGAAGGGAGTGCGACCTTTTGTGAAAATCGCTCTTCCAGCGCTGTCATATGGTCGAAAACTGCGGCCTGCAGATCGTAGCTGTACGACATTGCCATCAGGCAGGATTCGCGCTTTGGGAATGAATAACCCTTTCGAGGGCGCCCATAGCTATCAGGGAGATCGGCAATAAATTTTGCCGATGCCTGCTCGCCCAAAACCTCTGGCACTTTTCCTAAAAAGCTCTTGTGCATGAGCAGAGCAAATTTAGAACCTGTCTCGGCGGATTGACGTGAGCGATGAGCATTTATGAATTCGACAAGTTCAAGACTTGTCATCGAAACTTCGCGCGCCACGTTTTCTGCAATCGCAAAACGTGGCGCGGGATTATTCAGGGCCTGTACATCGGTGTTAGAGGTATGCATAATCGGCCTCACAGATGATTTTGCTGTATGCAGTTAAAGAAGCCAGGCCGCGAACCTGGCTTTTTTGTGCCTGCGATTTGGGTTTATGGATTCGGGTCTTCATCAGTCCCTCCTTTTTCAGGCCCTAATACGGCCTTCGGCGGGTCACGCCGTGTCGTTGGTAGATGCCGGATTTTTCCAGCCCCTCTTGGCCTGGTTTTCTCGAAAAAGCGTTCTGCTCCAAGCTTTGCGGCGTACTCGTCAGGCGTCATGCCTTCCGCTGCTGCCAACCGTTCAAGCTTTTCGTAGAGGCGCCCATCGATCCCGTGGCTGATCGTGGTTTCAGGCACATAGCCTCCTTCAGGGCCTTCAGGCCTGCATGTGTTTACCGGTAGCATTCGGTTCAACGATGCTTTCCAACTTCTCCTCGACGCACATGCGCACAAACACGGCCAGCTGCAGCTTGTGCAGGCGGGCCACAGCCTTTAACGCCTCATAGGTTTCATCGTCATAGCGGGACTTGATCTCCCGGTCTTTCAGGTGGCGCGTGTCGTCGTATGCCATTGGTGAGGCTCCTTGGTTGTTCGAAATGGTTATGCAGCTGATTTCTTAGGGTGTGCCTCGGCGAGCAGCCAGGCAGGCTCGAACGGCTTGCCGTTGGCGGCAGCCAGTTCTGCAATTTTCTTGGCGTATTGGGTTTCGCCGGTGTACTCGGTGCGCGGCAGCGCGTCGGCAACAAGCCATTTGTAGATAGCGCGCGGGGTCTTCCCGCAGGCCAGCGCCACGGACGGAACACCACCAGCATCATCAATCGATTTCTTGAGCGGCCGCATATGGCCTCCGAGTCAAATATGAACTTACGGTACATCTTATGTCGGAACTGAAAGTACATGCAAGCGCGTGAGAACATGAACCCATGGTTCAAATAGAAGAAATACGCAATTCGTTCGTAGCGCGCCTAAAGAAATCCCTGTCAGAGGCGGGGATTCCTGAGTGGGGCGCAGGCGTTCGCTTGGCGAAAATGGCGAAGGTCACCCCTAAGGCTTGCAGCAAGTGGCTAAACGGAGAATCTATGCCGGGCGGCGCGAAGATGCTCGCTTTGGCTACCGCGCTGAAAGTAAGGGTCGAATGGCTTGAATACGGGCGCGGAGATATGCGCGAATCAGTGCCACTGGGTCCTGATGAAAGCCGAACCCCTCCGCGCAGCTTTGATCTGCAGGATGAGCCCAGCTACACCGGAGTGCTCCAACTTACTGCTCGCGGCTCAACCGGTGATGGTGACGACAACCCGCACGTCGAGATTCGCGGGGTCATGGCATTCAAGTCGGCGTGGCTCCGCGCCAACAATCTCAACCAGAAGCATTTGGATGTGATCTATGCCAGCGGCAATAGCATGGAGCCGACCATCAATGACGGCGACGTGCTGCTGATTGATGAGTCGAAGATCGAGCCGAAGGATGGACAAATCTTCGCCATGCAGAGCGAGTCCAAAGGCACGATCGTTAAGCGCCTTGTGAAGTCGGACTTCGATGGCTGGATCATCCGTAGCGACAACCAAGACAAGGCGCGCTACGGCGATGAGACGCTGCGTGATGGGGAGATAAACGAGGTTCGCATCATCGGGCGCGTTGTATGGCGTGGCGGAATGCTCTAGAAACCCGAAAAGAACAAGCCCGGCCACTGCGCCGGGTTTTTATTGGGCCGAGACTAAGGTTGCCTGATGTCGATGCCGGACGCGTAATCACTCGCCCGGCCTTGGGCGAAATCCTTGCAGCTGATAACCCCCTTCATTCCACGAGCTGTGTCCCACCCGTCCATGTAAAGCCTCACGACCGCAGTTCTTCTGATCTGTGGAATTGCCTTTACCTGGCCCTCTAAGCGGAGCCATTTCACAAAGTCGCCTTCGTTCATGCCGCTCTTAAAGTCAGAGCATCCAGATAGCCAGATCTGCTGGGCGTCATACGCGGCATCGCTTTTGTCATATATCGCCCTAGGCTGATCACCTACCTCGTTCGCTGAGCAAGCTGCACTCAAGAGAGAAAACACCACCGCAGCTATTTCCTTTCGCACGTTACGCCCTCCCAATTTGATTAGCATTTTAACGCCTCCCACCGCTGATGGCAGGGCTTTCGTGCGCGCACGGTAAAAATATGTACTTTTGGTACTTGACCAATATGAACCATTGGTACATATTCACTCCATCGCAGCGACTTACGAGGGACTGCGAAGGGCCTCACAGCCCGCCGCTCTTTAACAGTCTGGAATCTTCGCGGATCGATCCCCGGAAACGGGAAGCCCTTGAGGCATCGCCAATACGGCGAACAGCGCGAAAACTAAATTCGATCCCCATGCCAGCTCTGGAACTGGCCGTACTCACCAGATGTGAGTACGCGAAACCACGCAAGCCGGTCGGCGAAGAACACCGTCCACGAAATGTGTGACGCCGGCCAGAGATATGAATCGGGCGATGCGCGTGGTGGAGATGAAACACCGAATTCAAGAATTAGCGGGCCCGATAGCTTCGGCTGGGACCGCCGGACCTCATGCACCCTGCCCACATAACCGGGCAAACGAGCTGCAGCGTGCATGTTGTAGGGACCTGTGATCCAAGGCGAACAGATGCTGATCGACGCCATGGGGAGGAAGCTCATCGCCAACCTACGAAGACGAACGGCCAGCCCTGCAATCAGCAGCGGGCAACGGGCCACACCGCTGACGCAACAAACCCAGGCCGTCGCCAGTAGCGGGCCTGGGCACCCTTACCCACCTCTATTACGTCAGCACTCCTCCCCCGCGCCCATCGGCAACCAGCGGGAGGAAGGAGTGTTGACGAATACAGGTGAACCAAACTCACGGAGCAAATCATGAGCGAGCACACAAGAGGCCCTCTGGAGTTTTCCAGCGCAGGGTTCGGCAGTAAGTCCGGTATCACGGTTGACGAGTATTTCATTCGCCGCCCCGAAGATGATGTCGCTGTTGCGGCTGATGTCATCGACCCTGACACGGGCTCGCCATCAGAGAGCAACGCCCGCCGCCTTGTAGCGTGCTGGAACGCCTGCCAGAACATTGCGACCGACGCCATCGAGTCAGGCTCGCTTGATTTGTTCCAGCTTCAACTTGACCGAATGGTGCTAACGCAGCAGCGCGACGAGCTGCTGAGCCTTGCGCGTCGCTGGGCAGCGATAGATGCGCAATGGCATCCAGATCGTTACGAAAGCGAAAAGGCTGAGTTGCTGATTAATACCAAAGCTGCCATCGCCAAGGCCACCGCCTAACCCCAAACACTGGAGGTCGCCATGAGCGAACACAGCAAAGAATACCAGCGCGGCTACGACGCTCGCCAAGACGGTGAGCCAATGAACCACAGTAAGTCCAGCGAATGGCAATGCGGCTGGTACGCAGCGCAAAGCGATATAGCGCAATGACCAGGAGCGCGCCATGAAACGCACCCCAAGACAACCCCGCAAGCCCCGCCCCGACTTACACGACTGCGCCAAAGGTCAGATGCACGACCCGGCAGCGAGAAAGGTCGTGAGGACTATGCCGGGCGGGTACATCGCCTGATTCAACACCCGCCGCCTGGAGGCAGCCACCATGCACCCTGACATCCAAATGCGCCGCGACATTGTCGACGGCCTGCATCAGCGTTCCCGTCTTGCCACTGCCGAGTTCTACCAGCTGATTGGCCGGCCTGAGCCAGTGGTCGCCTTCCGGATGGTGGTAAAGCCTGCCGGCCGTGACTTCTTCCATGTGGTGGATAGCCAGACCGACAAGGTCGTGGGGTACCGCTGCGACCATAACGAAGCCTGCGCCCTCGCCCGGCGCCTGGAGACTCGCCATGCCAACCAGCTACGCGGATAGCGCCCAGGCCAGGCAATCAGACAGGCGCTGGGACTTGCCCGACTTCGGTAGGCAGAAGCACGTCGACCTTTTCCATGAGTACACGGCAGACGACTTGGCTGAACATGAGGCTCGGCGCCTCAAGGAGCGAGCCAGCCTCAAGTTGCGCATCGGTGCCGCCCTGGCACAGATGGAGCTGATTTGCCCACCATCAGGAGGTGTTGCATGAGCAGATACCACCAGCGCGCCATTGACATGATCCAGCACCAAATCACGCAGGTGTGCAAATCGTGCTGCCCAAGCGAGGACTTTTGCGAGGGCTTGATTCAGGCAAATGTCGGCCAGGGCCATATCAGCACAGAAGAGTCTGTGGAGCTGATGCAGCTGCTGGTCAATGCAGTGTCGGCTAGGCGCCAAGAACTTCAACAGGAAAGCGCTGCACAGCGTCTGGCGGCCTACGAGCGTCAGTATGCGAGGGCGTCATGAGCACATCGCCAAAACTGGCCGCCCAGTTCGACTGGATGATGGTCGGCGCCTTCTCGCCTGATCGGTTTACCGGTGAACAGCGCAAAGAGTACGAAGACGAAGCCCGCCGCATCCAGCGGCAGTGGGACAACCAACCCAACTGAGGAAACTCAAATGTTCAAGAAAGCCGAACGCAAGCAGGCCAAGCTACGGCTGGCACTTGCTGGGCCGTCTGGATCAGGCAAAACCTACTCCGCTCTTCTCCTGGCTCAGGGGCTTGGCGGGCGCGTCGCGGTGCTAGACACCGAGCACGGAAGCGCATCCCTGTATGCCGACCTGGTCGACTTCGACGCAATGGAGCTGCACGCGCCTTATTCCCCGGAGCGCTACATCGAAGTTATCGTAGCCGCCGAGCTGGCAGGCTACGACACGCTGATCATCGATAGCTACTCGCATGAGTGGACAGGTTCCGGGGGCTGCCTGGAGCAGAACGAGACAGTGGCCCACCAGAAATTCCGGGGCAACACGTGGGCGGCCTGGAACGAGACCACGCCGCGCCACCGGAAGCTGACGGACAAGATCCTCACCAGTTCGATGCATATCATCTGCACCATGCGCAGCAAGACGGAGACAGTCCAGGGCGAGGGCAAGAAGATCCTCAAGCTGGGCATGAAGTCCGAGCAGCGCGACGGCACCGACTACGAATTCACCGTGGTGCTGGACCTCACCCATGACGGTCACACGGCCACAGCCAGCAAGGACCGTACAAAGCTGTTCGACCAGCCTGAGCTGATCAGCGAGGAAACCGGCAAGCGCCTGCTGAGCTGGCTGAACTCCGGTATCAGCCCGGAGGAGCGAGCCAAGGAGCTACTTGTTGATGCGATCGCCGACGTCCGTCAGGCGGTGGACATGGCCGCGCTGGAGTCCGCTTACAACGCCGGGCGCGTAATCGTCCACGGCTTCGACAACCTCAAGCCCTCGCTGGTCGCCGCCAAGGAGATCCGCAAGGCCGAACTGAACAAAGCGAGGCAGCCAGCATGATCAGCATCCTACAGAACGAAGTGGAGAGGCAGCGTGGCGCATCCAACGAGCTGGCAATGCAGCGCGAAGCCTTCTTGAGCGGTGGAGGGACTATTCAGGTGCTCGATGGGCCAAACTTCAGGCCGCCACCGGCTAGACATGAGCCGCCACCACGAAAGAAGGCCAACAAGACATGCCTGCGCCGGAAAGCTGAATCGGCAGAGCTGCCAGTTGAGCCGCTTGATCCGGCCCGCGATAAGCGCATGAAACTGCTTGAGCGGGTATTGGCTATCGCTGATACGCACACCCAGACCGAAGCTTCAATGGCCCTAGGGGTCGGTAGCAGAACCCTATCCCGCCTATCCAAAGAGTTCGACTTCAAATTCAGAAGGTCGAGCCATGGTGGCTATAACGGCGCTGAGCGGAAACAAGCGCTCAACGGTCGCGATGAGAGGTTTGTCGAGCGCATAAAGGCATTCAAGGAGCTTGGAATCAGCCGGCGGCAGGTGTGCGGAAAGCTGGCGATTTCCTGCAAAACACTGGATCGCATCCTGATCAAGTTCGGAATCGACTACCCGAAGCTCACCAAAGGCCAAGCGCCTGCCTTCTTCGTGAAAACAGAACAGCAGGTCTGATCATGGCAGTTCAACAGAAGGAACGATCGGCAAAGACTGCGGCGAGGCGAAAGACTCGCGGCGAGGAAGAGTTGCGACTCCACACGATGGCCGGCACCCGCCAAGCCTTGGCTGACCTGATGGCTTGGAACGGCATCGATGAACAGGGCGAGGCTATGACGCTGATGATTCACCACCTGCACGGCCTCGGCCCAGCAGGATCAGCTCAGTTTCTCGCACCTCCGCGACACGAATACGTGATACCCGAAAACGTGTCGGCAAAACTGCTGCTCGCCTACAACCGCAAAGCCATTCGCATCTGCAACGATGAATAACCCACCCTACTCGCTGCATCCGGTAACCGGAGGGCGGCGCTTACCCGGAGTAACCCCATGACCAAGCAAGCGCAGCAAACAGTACTCGCCGCCGAACTCCCTGAGCGCGGCCAACCTCTGGCCGGCGGCGTTTTCGTCACCCGCTACTGGCTCAACGGCGTCGAGCGGGCCCTGATCCTGCTGCCTGACGAGCTCAGCGGCCAGTGGGGCGAGTACGGCGTCGAGATCAAGGGTGCCGGCAGCTATAGCGATGGCGAAGCGAACACCCGCGCCATGGCCGAGGCTGGCAGCGTGATCGCCGTGAAGGCCCTGGAGCTGGGCGGCCATGTCCCTTCGTGCCTGGAAGGCCAACTGCTGATGGCGGCCAAGGCCGATGGCCTGGTGGTGCTGAACGAAGAGCGCTTCCACTGGCTGAGTACGCAGCGCTCCGCCTACTACGCCTACTTCTTGGACTTTGGAGATGGCTGGCTCAACAGCTTCGGCAAGTTCAGCGAGCGGCTCGCGCGCCCTGTCCGCAGCCTCCCTATTCAGTAATTCATTCCTTCAATCGTTTTTCGCAGGTGATTCCCGGGAGCGCCAGGACGGCGCTCAGGCCAGAAGCTCGTCGGGAAGCGCCGGCTACCTGCAACTTATCTCGCTCACAGGAGCACCTCATGCGCGCAAATGAACTGACCACGTACACACGTGGCGATCTGACTATCAGCAGCCCGGACGAAGGGGTGGTGCTGAAGCTGGCAACGCTGGCCATCGCCGCCGCGCCGGCTATTGCGGCAAGCGGCATCCCCGCCATCGGCGATTACTGGCCCGGCGAAGGAGGCGTGAACGGCGGCCTGTTCCCAGGCGGCGACAAGCCCTACTACCTGATCGTGCCGACCGGCGCAGATGCCGAGTCCAATCTTGAGTGGGGCGGCTACGGCCATGAGCTCGACGGCGCCAAATCCCCATGGGATGGCCAAGCCAACACCGCCCACCTGGCAAGCAGCAACCGGGAGCACGACCACCCGGCCGCCCAGTTCTGCGCCAACTTTGAGCGTGACGGTCACAAGGACTTCTACTTGATGGCGCGCCGCGAGGCGTCCTTCCTCGAAATTACCGTGCCGGACGTCTTTACCCAGTCTTATCACTGGACGAGCTCGCAGCGCTCCGCCCTCAACGCCTACATCATGGACTTTGGAGATGGCTGGCTCAGCCACTTCGACAAGTACGACGAGCGGCTCGCGCGCCCTGTCCGCAGAAAGTTTATTTGATCATTCAATTCTTCATTCATGGGTGCGATAGCACCCTCGCTTTTCAGGGAGGCCAGGGATGGCGCTTCATACGGATTTGGAAATCCACAAGGTGGCCGAGGAGCTGCTCGGGCTTTCGCTTGACCTGGTGCGCAATATCCCGCGCGACCTGAAACAGGTTGTCGGGGCAAAGATCCGGGACGAGTGCTTGCAGGTCCTGGTGCTGATCGGCCGGGCCAACATGACCCGGGACAAACTGCCCCAGATCAACCTGCTGCTGGAAAGCATTTGGATGCTGAACTATCTGCTGAGAGCCCTCACCAATCGAGGGTTGATCAGCAAGGGGCAGCATGCCAAGGCAATGAAGATGACGGCCTCTGTAGGCCGCCAGGCAAATGCCTGGAAGAAGTCCGCAACCGCGCCCGCTGCTTGAGGGTCAAGGCCCTCTTGCCTGTGCGCCAAATCTGGTCGAGCCGCTGACCTCTGGGTCACCGCCATGCGCACAACAGAAACCGCCGGTCTAAAGCGTCCGCGTAGGTCTCGCGCAGTTTCCAAGCTGATCGGCACTGCCTTCGGTTTGGCGATGTAAATAGCTCGACAGGTCGCAGCGCTCCGCCAACAACGCCTACAACATGGACTTTGAAGATGGCTGGCTCAACAACAACGACAAGAACAACGAGCGGCTCGCGCGCCCTGTCCGCAGATTTAAGTGTTGCTCCCTTCCAGTTCGAGGATCTCGTCCAGGCTTACTACGACTGCCGACGCAACAAGCGGAATTCCGCAAGTGCCCGGCTGTTCGAGAGGGACATGGAGATCAACTTGCTGGATCTGCACGACGACCTGATTGCCGGCACTTACCGGCCAGGCCGATCCATTTGTTTCGTGGTCACCCGGCCGAAAGCCCGCGAAGTTTGGGCGGCAGCCTTTCGGGACCGCGTCGTCCACCACCTCATGTACAACCATGTGGCACCGCGCTTCTACGCCAGCTTCATAGCGGACAGTTGCGCATGCATCCCAGGGCGCGGCACGCTGTACGCCGCGACCCGGCTTGAATCGAAGATCCGCAGCGCCAGCGAGAACTGGTCGAAGCCGGTCTTCTACCTCAAGTGCGACCTGGCCAACTTCTTCGTCGCCATCGACAAGGCAGTGCTGCGCAAGCAGCTGGAGGCCAGAATCACCGAGCCCTGGTGGTTGGCCCTGGCCACGCAGATCCTCATGCACGACCCGCGCGAGGATTACGAGACCCGCAGCCCGGCGCACCTGTTCAACCGGGTGCCGCAGCACAAGCGCCTGGTTGCGCAGCCCGCGCACCTCGGCTTGCCGATCGGCAACCTGTCGTCGCAATTCTTCGCCAACATCTACCTCGACGCCCTGGACCAGTTCGCGAAGCACCAGCTGCGCGCCAAGCACTACATCCGATACGTCGATGACTTCGTGTTCCTGAATGAGTCGCCACATCAGCTCAACCAGTGGCTGGCCGAGGTCGAAGCGTTCCTGCCGAGGCTCGGTGCCAAGCTGAACCCCACGAAGACGATCCTGCAGCCAGTGGATCGCGGCGTCGACTTCGTTGGCCATGTCATCAAGCCCTGGCGTCGAACCACCCGCAAGCGGTCACTGGCCCAGGCACTGAAGCGAACCGCCGCGGCACCCGCCGAGGACCTGCGCGAGACCGCCAACAGCTACTTCGGCCTTCTCAGCCAAGCCAGCCACAGCGAAAAAGACCGCGCGGCACTCGCCCGTGTCGTGCTGAAGCGCGGTAACAGCGTCAACGCGGCGCTGACCAAGACCTACCAGAAGAAATAACCCTACCTCATCAACGAATCACGCCAGCAGGCGAGGATCCCCTATGCCCGATATCACCTACGGCTCTGTGTGCAGCGGCATTGAAGCTGCCACCCAGGCCTGGCACCCGCTGGGCATGCGCGCCGCCTGGTTCGCCGAGATTGAGCCGTTCCCCTCGGCGGTCTTAGCCCACCACTACCCCGATGTGCCGAACCTCGGCGACATGACCAAGCTTGCCGCCCTGGTGCTGGCCGGCAAGATCCCGGCGCCGGACGTGCTGGTCGGCGGTACCCCGTGCCAGGCCTTCTCTGTCGCCGGTATGCGCGAAGGCCTCACCGACCCGCGCGGCGCCCTCACCATCAAATACGTGGAGCTTGCAGATGCAGTTGACTATGTTCGAGCCATCAACGGCAAACCTGCCAGCGTCATCGTCTGGGAGAACGTCCCCGGCGTCCTCAGCGACAAAGGGAACGCCTTCGGATGCTTTCTTGGCGCGCTTGCTGGGGAAGACTGCGAGCTGCAGCCTCCAGGGAAAAAATGGCAGGACGCTGGTTGTGTGTATGGACCCAAAAGAACAATCGCGTGGAGGGTCCTGGACGCCCAATATTTCGGCCTGGCCCAACGACGCCGTCGTGTGTTCGTTATCGCAAGTGCTCGAGACGGGTTCGATCCCACCGAGGTACTTTTTGAGCGAGAAAGCGTGCGCCGGGATACTGCGCCGCGCCGAGGCCAGGGGCAGGACGTTACCGGAACAGCTCCTTTCGGCCCTGCGCTCCAGTGCGGAGAGGGATGCGAGTACGTCTTCCCCGAGCAGTTAGGTGCCTACGGCTTCCCGAACTGCGAAGGCGACTTCGGTCCAGCGTTATCGATGTTCGGTGGCATCCCTGCCTTCGGTGCCGGGCGCATGTCCGGATCCATCGAAAAGGCAGGCACCCTCACCCATCACGAAGGCCGCAACGACCTGGACAGTGAGACGTTCTTTGTCCAGTCAGCCCCTGAGATCGCCGGTGCACTACGTAGCACAGACGGTGGCGCCGATGTCGACCATTGCATGGCGGGACACCTGGTAGCCGGCACGCTCAACGCCAACGGTAAGGCCGCCGGCAGCGCAACCAATCAGGACGCCGAATCAGGACTACTAGTGGTGCACGCACCAAGTGGTGATCAGGCCTTTATCGCTGATGACTACAAAGAAGGCACGTTCACCAAGAGTGAAACAGCCAGGCCTCTAACTACAAGCGCGGACAGGTCAAGGGCGGCGCCAATCGTTGTTACCGCCTTCTCCTGCAAGGATCACGGCGCCGACGCCGGGGAGATAGCCCCTACCCTGCGCGCAATGAATCACTCAGGCAGCCACGCCAACGCCGGCGGCCAGGTCGCTGTCTGCATCACTGGAGACATCACGCACACGTTGAAGGCTGAGGGTTTCGAAGGTAGCGAGGACGGTACCGGGCGTGGGCAGCCAATCGTTCCCGCTTACTCGACCAAGCTTCATCACACAGCGGCTCTCGGCGCTGGCAAGTGGTACGAGGAATACACGGCTTCCCTGGACGCTTGTAGCCCGCCGCCAGCTCTGCTCGCGCCCACCCAGGTTCGGCGCCTGGTTCCAGTCGAGTGCGAACGCCTTCAGGGCATGGCCGACGACTACACCCTGATCCACTGGCGCGGCAAGCCAGCCAGCGAATGCCCAGACGGCCCCCGCTACAAGGCGATCGGCAACAGCAAGGCCGTCACCGTGGTTCGCTGGATAGGCCGGCGGCTTCTGCAACAACTCTGAACTCCCCCACTCCACCGCCCGGGCATGGCCCGGCAAGGAAACCCTGTGATCAACTTGTTCTGGCGCATCGTCGCCAAGCTGCTTGCGCGCCCTGCGGTTGCCGCCTGGCTCATCGCCCGCGCCCAGCGCACCCCGTACCAACACATCATGTCCGCCGACGGCACCGAGATGTACATGGGTCGCTGGTGGCTGTTCAACCCCTACTCCCGCGAAACGCACAAGCCCGCGCTGTGGTGGTTCCCGTGGTCGTTCCGTGTGCACCACATCATGCGGCATGACGAAGACCGTGACCTGCACGACCACCCGTGGAACGCCCGCACCATCATCCTGCGCGGCTGGTATGTGGAGCAGCGCCAGGCAAGCGAGGAATGGAAGAAGGCGGTCAGGTCGGGAATGGTTCCAAACCCCCACCCGAAGATCGTCGACTGGGTAATGAGGGACGCATGCGAGTGGATCAGGCGTGATCAGGGCGACACCGCCCGCCTCAACCACGGCGAGTACCACCGCATCGACCAGATATCACCAGGCGGCGTCTACACCCTCTTCATCACCAGCAAGTGGCGTGGTGACTGGGGCTTTCTCGTCAACGGCGTGAAGGTGCCATGGCGCACCTACACCGGCACAGACAATTGAGGTTCTGAGCATGAGCAAGATAATTCAAACGGTTGAAAAACTGGATGCTGTGCTGCACTGGCGACGGAAGCACGCGAAAGCCATGAGGGCCGTCGACGCCGGAAAGGATCGAGAAGCCGCACTGCAACAGCGCCTGACCGCAGCGGATGAGCTGGCAGACCACAACGCAAGAGTGTCAGCAATCGCGGTAGAGGATGTCGTGTTGCTGCAAAAGCGGGTGGATGTGCTGGAGGGGTTGGTGCGTGACGCTCAGAAGGCTTTCAACTACAACCCCGAAGGAAGTTGCTACAACCCTGGCATCGCGTTCGTTAAACCCTGGTCGGTGCGTGCGGCGGCAGCAATGGCGGCGAAGCTTGAGCCCGAGCCGTGCACCTGGACGAGTCTTGAATTTAGTTGGCAGTCCAGCTGCGGCATGACTGGCTGGGAGTTCACTGACGGCGGCACGCCCGCCGAGAACGGCATGAAGTTTTGCCATTGCTGCGGGAAAACCCTTGTTGTTGAGATTGAGGATCCGTGCGCCTGCATCGGCTGCAATGCGCAAAAAGTCAGTAGTTCGCTGTTTTGCTCCGCTCACCGTTCAGCAAAAAGCCGCACGCGTGGACAAGACCCGCTTACAGCGGACGGCCTTGAATGGCTGATGCAAAGCGATGGGCACCAGCAATGAAAGCCCAACTCCCCGCCTACTGCTGGTGCCTGCTGGCACTGGCACAACTGATTTGCTGAGGTGATTTATGAGTGATTTCAAACGGCACAATGCCCAAGGTTCTCGTAGGCCAAAAGGTTTAAAGCCAGAAACCATCGTTCACGCAAAAGGTGGAGGCGAGGAAATTATCCAGCGTGCCGACCGAGTTGACTGGCGCAATGTTTCCTCATGGGCTTTAACGGATAAGCCTGTTACTCCAGTTGTTGATTACGCATTTTGCGACGGGGCGTGCGATGAGTGATAAAGCCATGACCACCAACCAAACGATTGACGGCGTGCCGGGTGAGCAAATGGCATGCGTGCCGGTTGAGCGCTGCTACGACGTCCGCGCGAAGATGATCATCGCCTTCAACGAGGCAAAGAAGGCTGGCGGTGATCTGGATGACGCGCTCGATGCTGCATACAAGTCGGCCTTGCGCTATTCGCCTAACCCACTGAACGCCGAGCACCTCGCGCCGGTTGCGACGGCGCCCATTCAGGAAGATCGCGAAACCCTAATCGGGTACGGTCGAAGTAGCGGCCTCGAAGAAGCTTCGACGCTTTGCGCCCGCCTGGCGTACGCCGCCTACTACCCGCCGGGCACACGATTCAAGGCATTTACACCGAAGGCCCAGAAAGCCCTGGGCGATCTGCTGATCAAGGCAGCCAACGAGATTGCATCGTTACCCAGCGGGCCTTACGAGCGCTTCAAGGCGCGCCAAGCCAAGAAGGCCGAGTCTGCCAAATCCCGATAGGAGTACATCCGTACTCCACCCGCAAAACCTGTAACCCCTCCCCCTTCAAAGTCAGCCGCTATAGCGGCAAGGACGAGTGCGCCCGTGAGCATCATCGACGACGTAATGACCGACAAGATAACCCTGCACGGCCTGGGCTTTGTGCAGGTCCAGCTGGAAGGCAATCAGCGCCTGCATGTCTGGCACCCTGAACTCCCCCGCCGCGCCTGCTTCGAGCATTCGGCGATCCACGACCATCGTTTCGACTTCGTGTCGCGCGTGCTGGTAGGTACGCAGATCAACCATATCCACGCCCATCAGAAAAAACACGACGGCGAGTTCGTACTGTATCTGCACGAGGGTAAGCGAACAGAAAGCGGCGGGCGACCTTGGACACCCGACGGCCGCGCCGATCTAAATTTGGTCGTCTCATTTGAGGTGCCCGCCGGCAAAGATTACGACAGCACTGCATACGTCTATCACCGTACCGAGCCGGGCGGCGATGGTCGTGTGGCCACCATCATGCGCAAGACCGGCGAATGGCAGGCGGGGGCCCACTCCACATGCCGAGTAGGAATCCAGCCAGATACTGACTTTGACCGTTACCAGTGGTCACCGGCCCAGCTCTGGGAAATTGTCTCCGACGTGATGCTCGGGCAGCGGGTGACGCCATGATCGCCACCCTCTGGTTCGCCTACGTGTTCATCTACAAGGGGCCAAGGCCATGAATACCTATCGACACACCTTCGCCGCCGTCTGCCCTTCCGACGGCGAAACGATCATCTACCGGCTTGAGTTGCGGTCGAACGCCATGATCCACGTCGAGCACATCAAGGCGGCGACGGCACTGATCAAAAAGGGCTGGCATGAGCAGATCGCCGACCGCCTAGCTGAATCCCTGGGCGGTGATCAAACCATCAACGCCACGCACCAGGGCGTTGAGATCGAAACAGTGAGGCTTAGCGGATGATCCATTACCACGGCTTGCCGATAACGCCAGAGACAGCCGCCGCTGCTGCGATTGGTGGTGGCCACGCCTTCGTGAGCTTCAGCGATCCCAGGCAACTAGCACTGGCGGCTCAAGTCTGCCAGTCGTTTGCTATCGACAACGGAGCGTTTTCCGCCTGGAAGCAAGGCAAGCCGGTTACCGATTGGAAGCCGTTCTACCGCTGGGCGGCCGACGCAAAGCTGATCCCCGCCTGCGACTTCGCGGTGATACCTGATGTGATCGACGGTGACGAGGCCGCAAACGATGCACTGATCGAGGAATGGCCGCTGCCACGATGGTTTGGTGCGCCCGTCTGGCACATGCACGAAAGCCTTGAACGCCTGGAGCGCCTAGCGAGCAGTTGGCCAAGGGTGTGCATCGGGAGCTCGGGCGACTATTCCCAGCCGGGCAGCGCGGCGTGGTGGATGCAGATGAGCAAGGCAATGCGGGTGGTCTGCGACGATGACGGCAGGCCTATGTGCAAGCTTCACGGTCTACGCATGCTTGACCCGGCAATCTTTGGCCATCTACCCCTATCCAGTGCGGACAGCACGAATATCGGCCGGAATATCGGCATTGACCAGGCTTGGCGCGGCACGTACTCCCCGCCCACCAAAGAGGCGCGTGCGGCGGTAATGCGTAGCCGCATCGAGTCGCACAATTCTCCGCCCCGCTGGACTTACCAAATCCCAGAGCCTGCGCCGAAGCAAGGCGCACTGCTCTAACCCCAATCCCCCTACATGCCTGCCGGTGAGCGGCGGGCGAGGATAACTATCGCCATGAACACGGATAGGAACCAACGGCGCCTGCTAGAAAAACAGAACGCCAAGCTGCCGCCATATCTCCAGCGAGTTCCACAGGATGAGTGGCCAGGCTTCAAGCCGCCAGACCTGATTGAAGTTTGGCGATCGCGCGGCTTTCTCGTCCAGATATACACCGAGCCATCCGGCTACCAACGCATGAGCATCTGCCGCTCCGTCCACAACGGGGATAGCTGGGTTGACCAAGTCACCTGGGATGAGCTCATGCGCCTCAAGCGCGAATGCGGGCGTGGAGGCCGGGATGCCGTTGAGGTTTTCCCGGCTGACCAGGACATCGTGAATGTCGCAAACATGCGGCACCTGTTCTTTCCGCCGGAGCCATTGACCTTCAAGTGGTCGGCGCCTCGATAAATCACTACCCACCTTCTGCCGCCCAGCGCGGCTCATTGACTCACGCCGCCCGCGGCACGGAGAATCAACATGGCAGCAGCAGAAAATATTGATCGCTTCCTGCGCCTCGACGAGGTGCTTCACACTACCGGCCTGGGCCGCAATACTGTTTATCGGCGGATCAGGGAGGGTACGTTCCCAAAACAGGTTAGAATAGGCCCCAACTCGGTCGCCTGGCGCCAATCGGCAATTGCTGAATGGATGACCTCAATCACGCCCAGCAACGACCAATCAGTACATTGATCAGTACACCAAAACCTGACAATCGCACAGACCCCTTTAAAACCCTGCCCTACAGGTTATACCGTGGAAATCTTCAAGGAATTTACATTCGAATCCGCCCACCGCCTGCCCCACGTACCGGAAGGCCATAAATGCGGGCGCCTGCACGGGCATTCGTTCAAGGTGGCGATCCACCTGAGCGGCGACCTCGATCCCCATACCGGCTGGATTCGCGACTTCTCGGAGATCAAGGCGATTTTCAAACCGCTCTATGAACGTCTCGACCACAACTACCTCAATGACATCCCAGGCCTGGAAAACCCGACCAGCGAAGTGCTGGCCAAGTGGATCTGGAATGAGCTGAAACCCCTGCTGCCTGAGCTCAGTGCGATTCGCATCCACGAGACTTGCACCAGCGGTTGCATCTATCGCGGCGAGTAAGCGATTGCGCGTTGAAGAACCACCTGCGGGTGGTTTTTTTACGTCTGCCACCCCCAATGTAAAGCACCCTTGACATGGCAATAATCCAAACCTAATGTAAAGCACCCTTTACTTGTGGAGTTGGTCATGTCGGTCAAACGCTTTCTGGTGGAATTCGCGGTGATAATGCTGGCGTACATGCTGTGCGTCGTCATTTCCAGCGCCTATGTGTCGTCCATGCCCGACGGCGCCGCAAAAATCGCCTTGGCCTTGCTACCAGTGATTCCGATGATCGCGATGGCGGTTACGATCATCCGCCGGCTGAACGCCATGGATGAAATGGGCCGCAAGATCCAGCTGGACGCGCTGGCCGTGGCGTTTGTGTGCACGGCGCTCACGACCTTCAGCTACGGCTTCCTGGAAACTGCCGGCTTCCCACGCTTATCGGCCTTTATGGTGTGGCCGATCATGGGTGGCGTCTGGTGCGTGGCCACGATCATCGGCACAAGGCGCTACCCATGAATAACCTGATGCGTCAGTTACGCTCGGAACTGGGCTGGTCCCAGGCCGACCTTGCCGAGCGCCTTGGCGTATCGCGCCAGACCATCAATGCCATCGAGACCGGCCGCTACGACCCAAGCTTGCCGTTGGCGTTCAAGATTGCCAAGGTGTTCGAACGGCCTATCGAAGGGATCTTCGAAGCGCCGACAGATTGATCGACTGTCCAAAGGAGCACATTGCAATGATGCGCCTCGCCACTGTTGCTGATGTTGCTGCCATCGAGGCTATCGTCCAGGCGGCCTACTCGCCGTACATCGAACGGATCGGCCGCAAGCCAGGGCCGATGCTGGAGGATTATCACCAACACGTGAAAGCCGGAGGCGTACACGTGCTGGAAAATGCCGGGCGGGTTCAGGGTTTTATCATCCTGCTGGATGCTGATGACGCACTGCTGCTGGATAATCTGGCCGTCGCCCCGGATGCCCAGGGCCTGGGCCTCGGGCGGTTGCTGATGGATTTTGCCGAGCAACAGGCGCTCGCCGCAGGCTTCGCCGCCATTCGCCTGTACACAAATGAAACCATGGCCGAGAACATCAGGCTGTACACGCGCCGTGGCTATGTCGAAACCCACCGGGCCGAAGAACATGGCCTGCACCGCGTATACATGACCAAACAACTCCAGGAGTAACCCATGGAAAACACCTGGCTGGCCCAAGCCAAACGCTTGCAGGCGTTGGCGTCCACGGGGCTGCACTTTTGCACTGATGATTTCGAGCGCGAGCGCCTGGAAGAAATTGCCGCGATTGCCCACAGCATGCTCGCGCAATTGGGCAATGTGCCCTTGGAGCGCATTACCGGGTTAGTCACCGACTTTGCCCAGCGCTATTCGACACCGATGATCGACGTACGGGGTGCAATCATCGAGGACGATCGAATTCTGCTGGTGCGCGAGTTGACCGATGGCTGCTGGGCGTTGCCGGGCGGTTATGCCGATATCGGTTTGTCGGCAGCGGAAAACATCGTCAAGGAGATTCGCGAGGAAGCCGGGTTGACGGTCACCGCGCGGGCGCTGTACAGCGTCACGCACAAGGCCAAGGGTTTGTATCGTCCGGACGTGCGGGACTTCTACAAGCTGTACTTCCTGTGTGAACCGGTGGATCAGTGCGCACCGATGGCGGGTTTCGAGACTACGGAAGTGGGCTTTTTCCGCCTCGATGCGCTGCCGCCGCTGTCCCGTGGGCGCACTATCGAAAGTGATCTGGAGGCGGCATTCGCCTTTCATCGCGGCGAGACGACCTACACGTTGTTCGACTGATCCAATTTGTATCACCGCTGCACCGCTTTCGTGCCCGACTGGGCACGGCGTACAACCCTTCCTGCGTTTCTCCCGTGTTTGGCTATAAATAGTGTGCACGATGCACAGCGTCGACCGTGCGCCTGTCACTGCCGCCGGTTTGGCACGCACGGTGCAGTAGGCCTGCGTCACTCATTCAGGGAGCAAGGCACATGACGCAGCAAGAACCGGGCAATGATTACCCCCTCAGCGAAGTCCCGATGCATGCGCGCAAAGGCCTGGCGTCGACCGCCATGGTGCTGCTGGGCTTTACGTTTTTTACCGCGACCATGTTTGCCGGCGGCAAGCTGGGGGTGGCGTTCAGCTTTATCGACATGCTCGGCGTCGTGGCCCTGGGTAACCTGTTGTTGGGTATCTACGCCGCAGGCCTGGGTTACATCGCGTTCAAGAGCGGGCTGAATTCGGTGCTGATGGGGCGCTTCTGCTTCGGCGAACTGGGCAGCAAGCTCAGTGACTTGATCCTCGGTTTTACCCAGATTGGCTGGTACGCCTGGGGTACCGCCACGGCTGCGGTGGTGCTGGGCAAGTATTTCGAACTGAGCCAGGGCAGCGTGCTGGCGTTGATGGTGCTGTTTGGCCTGGTGTTTTGCGCCACGGCCTACATTGGTTATCGCGGGCTGGAGATTCTGTCCTACATCGCGGTGCCGGCGATGGGCATCCTGCTGTGTCTGTCGATGTGGGTGGCGACCGTGAAAGTCGGTGGGCTGGAGGGGTTGTTGGCGGTGGTGCCGAGCGGTGCGTTGGACGTGTCCACGGCAATCACTCTGGTGTTCGGCACCTTTGTCAGCGGCGCGACCCAGGCCACCAATTGGACGCGCTTTTCGCGTTCGGCCAAGGTGGCGGTGCTGGCCAGCCTGATCGGTTTCTTTATCGGCAACGGCTTGATGGTGCTGATCGGCGCCTACGGTGCCATCGTCTATCAACAACCGGATGTGGTCGAAGTGTTACTGCTGCAGGGCTTTGCCATGGCGGCGATGGCCATGTTGCTGCTCAACATCTGGAGCACCCAGGACAACACCATTTATAACTTCGCGGTGGCCGGCTGCAACCTGCTGCGCACTAAGCGGCGCAAGACCGTGACCCTGGCCGGCGCGGTGATCGGCACCCTGCTGGCGTTGCTTGGCATGTACGACCTGCTGGTGCCTTACTTGATCCTGCTGGGCACGGTGATCCCACCGATTGGCGGGGTGATCATGGCGGACTTCTTCTACCGTTACCGCGGCCACTATCCGCGCCTGGCCGACGCTCGCCTGCCGGCGTTCAACTGGCCTGGGCTGGTAGCGTATGCGGTGGGCACGGTGCTGGCCTTCAGTTCGCCCTGGGTCGCGCCGTTGGTGGGCATCGTTGCTGCGTCGTTGACCTACATCGTGCTCACCGCCGTACTCCGGGTGCGCGCGCCGCTGGCTGACGCCCGCGCATGAGCCTGACCCTTGCCGATGTACTGGCCCTGCCGGGCTTGGAATCAATGCGCCTGCGGGCCGGCGCCGTTGGCCTGGATAATACCGTGCGCTGGCCCTATGTCGCGGAGAACAGCGGGATTGCCGAATGGGTCTTGGGCGGCGAGCTGGTGTTCGTGACCGGGATCAATCACCCACGGGATGAAGCCAACTTGCTGCAATTGCTGGATGAAGCCTGTCAGCGCCAAGTGGCTGGGTTGGTGATACTCACGGGGCCGGCATATATCCAGGCGATTCCCCCGCGTTTGCTGGAGGCAGCCGAAGCCGCCGGCATGCCACTGATCGAACAGCCCTATTCGCTGAAAATGGTGCTGGTGACCCAGGCCATTGGCTCGGCGCTGATCCAGTCCGAGCAATTGGGGCGCTCGCGGCACGATGTGTTGGAGCGCTTGCTGACCGGCGATTACCAATCCCTGGATTTGCTGCTGCATCGTGCAGTGCAATTGGGCCTGTCGCTGGCCGGGCACTGGCAGGTTGTGCAACTGCAATTGGAAGGCAGCGAATGGCTGTTTGCCCAGGGCGATGCCGCCTATGTAGAGGCGCAGCTGGCGCGGCAACATGACGCTATCAGTCGGCGTTTGCGTCAGGTGTCTGCCGGGTTGCCGGTACTCGGACGGGCCGGGCAATGGACACTGCTGCTGCCGGCGCCGGACGCTGTCGCCGCCTTGGCCAACCGCCAGCAATTGGCCAACTGGCTCAACCCGCTGAACCTGCGCCTGGCGCCGCTCAAACTGTTTATCGGCCTCAGCGCCGCCGCGCACCCACCGGTACGCCTGGCCCAGGCGCAGGATGAAGCGCGCCAGGCGTTGGCCGCTGCGCGGCGTTTCAGCGAGCGGGCCGGGCTCTGCATGTACGACGAACTGGGCGTGCTCAAACTGCTCAGCGGTGTGCGTGATCGCGCCCTGCTCGACCAATTCCTGAATGAACGCCTCGGCCCATTACTGCGCCACGACGTGCACCATGGCCCCAGCCTGATGCCGACCCTGGAAGCCTGGTTTCACGAGAATGGTAACCTTGTGGCCGCCGCCCAACGGCTGGCCGTGCACCGCAATACCCTGACACACCGTGTCCAGCGCATCGAAGCCCTGTGCGGCCTGACGCTGGATAACGCTTATGACCGCCTGGACATTGGCATTGCGCTGATGATCTGGCGGCTGTCTGCCTGATTGTTTTTAGCCAAGAGGAACTTGCCCATGCACATCATCAACGCCCGCCTGCGCAACCGTGAAGGCCTGCATGATCTGCACCTGGAACATGGCCGGATCGCCAGCATCACCCCCCAATCGGGTACAACGACTGCCGCAGCCGACGACTTGGACGCCGCCGGCAACCTGGTGATTCCGCCCTTCGTCGAACCCCATATCCACCTCGACGCCACACTGACCGCAGGCGAGCCGCGCTGGAACATGAGCGGCACCCTGTTCGAAGGCATCGAATGCTGGGGCGAACGCAAGGCCACCATCACCCAGGCAGACACCAAGACCCGCGCCAAAAAGACGATCCAGGCCCTGGCCGCCCACGGCATCCAACACGTGCGCACCCACGTCGACGTCACCGACCCGGACCTCACGGCGCTCAAGGCCATGCTGGAAGTGCGCCAGGAAAGTACGCACCTGATCGACCTGCAGATCGTCGCGTTCCCCCAGGAAGGCATCGAGTCATACCGCAACGGTCGCGAACTGATGGAAGAAGCCATTCGCCTCGGCGCCGATGTAATCGGCGGCATCCCTCACTTTGAGTACACCCGTGACCAGGGCGTGAGTTCGGTGAAGTTCCTGATGGACCTGGCCGAACGCACCGGCTGCCTGGTGGACGTGCACTGCGACGAAACCGACGACCCGCATTCGCGCTTTCTCGAAGTGCTGGCCGAAGAAGCCCGCAGCCGTGACATGGGCGCTCGCGTTACCGCCAGCCACACCACCGCCATGGGCTCCTATGACAATGCCTACTGCGCCAAGCTCTTCCGCCTGTTGGGGCACTCCGGTATCAGCTTCGTTTCCTGCCCCACCGAGAGCATTCACCTGCAAGGCCGCTTCGATACGTTCCCGAAACGCCGTGGCGTCACTCGGGTCAACGAACTGCTGGAGGCCGGCATGAACGTGTGCTTCGGCCAAGACTCCATCGTCGATCCCTGGTACCCCTTGGGCAACGGCAACATCCTGCGGGTGCTGGAAGCCGGTTTGCACATCTGCCACATGCTTGGCTACCGCAACCTGCAAAGCGCGCTGGACCTGGTGACCGACAACAGCGCCAAAGCCATGGCCCTGGGCGAACGATACGGCCTGGAGCCTGGGCGGCCAGCCAACCTGCTGATCCTTTCGGCGGACAGCGACTACGAGGTCATCCGCAGCCAGGGCCTGCCGCTTTACTCGATCCGCAACGGCAAGGTCTTGATGAAACGTCAGCCGGCGCAGGTGGAGTTTGTGTAAAGGCTCTGTTCAGGCAATCGAGTCGATATCCAGTGTTTGCGCCCTCCCCCATTCGCCAGGCATGGCGGGAGGGATACTGGCGACCTGGGCCAGCTCGCGGTTTTCACGGTGGCTGAACCAGCGCCTGAGGCTCGGTTGCAAGCTGGCGCTGTGGGCTTGACTGCCGTAGACATCACGGGCTTCCAAACGGCGCCAGCGCAGGGTCGCAAGGCGCTCACGACTGGTGTGCAAGCGGTCGATCTCGGCGTTCAAGGCTTCGTTGTGCTCATAGCCCCGATCGTTGGCGGGCTTCAGGCGGACCAGTTCGCGGCGTTTGTTGCGCAGTTGCTGGCGCATGGTTTCGAGTGCGTGATCGAGCCGTTCAAATTCTCTCGGTGTGACCAAGGGCCCGCTACTTTCCTGGGTTTGTTGCCACCGACGTAGCGTCGCCCAGGCGGCTGGGATATAGCTGGCGGTCATGAAGTGCTGATTGGCCTGAAACAGCTGTTTCAGCAGATTGTCACGGTCAGGCATGTCACCGTGGAGTTGCAACGCTCGGTTGCAGCCGGCTTCCTGGATGGACTCACAACCAGGTTTCCACAACACTGAAGAATGCGTGCCATCTGCGAGCATGATCGGCATGAAGTGTTGCTGTTCGCCATGGTGCTGGTAGGGATTGCCACCGAAACGTACCAGGCCGGCCGCAAACAGCAGGCCACCGGACGCGGGAGCGCTGAAGAGCGTGACGGCGCCGGGGATCCAGAGTTTGGCGGTGGTGTTCATCCACGGAGCCGGGACGCTGGGGACCGGATCGTTGTGGTTGACGATGCGGTGGTGGACCAGGCTTGAGGCACCGAGGGTGAATTCGGAGTCGGCGGCGCGCGGGGCACCGTAGGTGTAGAGGAGGATGTTGTAGTTCCCCTCCGGCGCTCGGCGCAGGCCTTCTGCCAAGAGTAAAGCGATTGCGCCACCCAGGCTGTGGCCGCAGATGATTATTCGTTGGCCGGTGTGAAACTGAGTGAGGTAATGCAGCACGAAATCACGCATCGCCCGATAAGCCTGATAAAACCCTTCGTGCGCCTTGCCGATACCCTCGGCGAAAGCCACCTGATGAGCGTCTGCATCCCGTAGCCCATCTGCAGCGCTGGCAGTACCCCGTACCGCAATCAGGATCACCTCATCGTGATGACTGATAAATGCCTGCGTGTCAGTACCAAATTCTTCATCATCAAAAAAATGCAAACTCGCGGGGTGCTCCTGCTTCTCCGCCAATTCCGGTCGGTTTTGGGGGTACAGCGTGGGATCGAAAGGCAAAATCTCGAAGCGCCGGGAATACGGGACCTCTTCGTAGAGCGGATAGAACCGTTGCTGTTGGTCTGCATCGACTCGCCAGGCTTCGTGATAACCCGAGAGCTTTTCAGCAAAAAAATGACCGACGCTTGGGTCGAAGGGGAATCGAACTGCGTCCCGAGGCCGTTGAGGTGGCTCCTGGCCGAAATTGCAATAACTCAAGGTGGCCATCAACGCCAGCTGATACAGGTTCAAGGCACAGAAGCTGTCTTCGGTTGAAAGCATCGGACGCAACGCTCGCAGTGGCCGAACCTCCAGGGCGGTATGGATGTTGGGAAATAATACGATCCCCGCCAAGGTCGATTGGGGCGGCCCGAAGCCAAGGTCCGCCAGCATCTTTAACGCGTGCCGCTGGGGTTGATGAGTTCGCTGCGCAACCGGTGGCAAGTGGGCGACATGACGGACCAAGTCGCGAACTTCAACTTGATAAAACCGACTCGTTGTTGGTTGAGCCGGATCACCCTCGGTACGCCGACCGTCGGAGCGAGCAAATCGAGTGTGTTCCGCCCGAATTTGAAGCTCGGTGATAGGGAGCTTGTAAGCTCGGCGCGACATCAGTTGCTGATACAACGGCTCCGTTCCTGAATACAGGTCGTCAAAAACAAGGGCCACAGGCCCACAGTAAATATCTTTGAGTGTGGCGAATCCATTTCCGTCCAGCCTGCCTTTGTATTCTTGCCCCGCGCTATCGTGAAGGGTGTAAGGCAATCCACCGTAGGCCGTCCCAACGCCGAGTTCATCTGCCAGGCAAAAACTCACCCAATGCCCGCGCAATGGACAAGCCGGCTTGTTATCACTGAAAAAAGGTTGCTTCCGTGCGTCCAACATCATGAGTTTGCTCCTTGTTACTTGCACGATGGGTAGACATCACAGATGCGACCATCGGGCATTTTTATAGGCTTAAAGTCGGTGGTATTACCGTTGCAAAACGCGTACAGGTCTTCAAAGCTGCTACCTTTACAACGCTTCCATCCGCCAGGTACTGCCACCCAGGTACCGTCAAAATACGGTTCTTCCTCGTCAATTAAAGTCAGCGTCACCCTGAGTGTCTTTCCCGGCAACTGATCCCGCTGCACCACGTGTCCTGATCCCTGTCCGTGTGGTTGACGGGCCACCTCAAAAGCCTTGCATGAAAGAACCTTGATGATCGCGTGTTGCGGCCCCGCCGTCCGAAACAACCACTGACATTGCTTGTGCAATTCCTGAACGCCCGAATCTGGCATCCCAGGTATATCGGCGTTCGAGGGATCTGTGATTGAGAAACCTGCCAGGTCTCCCCCGACGTCTGAATATCGGGTCCCCCACTTCGCATACGTTCTAAAATCCACACTGCGCAAAACCGTAGGGCACCCTTCAATGATCTCCGTCAGCGGTAGCTCAAAACTCACGCGTTCAGCCACCGGTTTGTAACGCGCAATAAAAATTTTCCTCTCGGGCCTTTTGCCTCGACGTCTCGGCAACGTGCACGTTTCCCCAGTCGCGGGACCATAGTTGGCGCCGCCGATGAAGCGAAACTCCGCCGGCAAATCCACCTCCAACGTAAACCGTTCAACCGGTTTGCTCACGCACCCCGCCAGCCCTATCATCGCCAGCACAATCAACACGCCCCACCTTCGCCTAGCCATTTTTTCCTCCTATCAATTCCCACTGGGCTGCCACCCGTTCAAAATGCTCTCCCGGTGACTCCCCAACCCGCGGCCCCCACTGAACGACCGTGCCCCGTGTGGCCTCTTCCAACCGTCGTACCACCAGAAACTCAAGTTGCTCGGGCCTTCGCCACTGCCAGGTGCGAGCCTGCTCCAATACCTGCGCCAGCCAGATTCTCGGGTCCTGGAATTCCGCTAACACGACCAGGTCTTCACTGTGCTCGGTCAACAGGTAACGCAGGATATTGGCCTGCAGGATGGCTTCAGCGTTCGGGTTGGGGGTGTTCAGCCAAAGCGCGGGGTTGGGCACCGGATGTTCACCGGGGGCCGGGTTGTCAGCCGTGCGCCAGCGCCCTTCGTGCCAGTAGCAAACGCTGAACAACGGGCCGAGGAATTGCGGCCAATGTTCCACGAGCAGATAGGCCAGTGCGCGTGCCAGGGTGCGGTTGTCGTGAAAGCGGTACATCGATTGCGCACCTTCCGGGCCCACTAGCAGCCTGTCACGCCAGTGCCGAGTCACGACGTCCAGGTCCTCGCTTGGCAGGCTGCCCAGCCAGCCCCAGTTGTTCTCGGGCTGCTGCAAAAGGCCGAGCAATGCAGGCTCGTTCATCTGCTCCAGCAACAGAATCACTGGGCCTTGCCCCGCCAGTTCCGCCAAGTCGGTCTCGGCGTAGAGGCTGCGATACTGTGAAACATCGCGCATCGCCAGCAGTGGCTGACAGGCTTCATGCTGCCCCTCAAGGATCAAACACAACCGATGTCCTGCCTGATGCTGTTGATCCATCCATTGGCCTGGCATGTTCTGCATCAAGCAGCCCTCCCCGGCAGATCACACAGGCCTTCGCGGCAGCGCTCGCACACAGGGCAGTAGTCGGCCCCCAGTTGGCTGGCCAGGTTCATGAGGGTGCCTTGCACCACGGAGATCGCTGGCCTGTCGGCCGCCGCTAACGCATTCGCCGCTCGGGTCACGGAGGGTGAACCGCCCAGGGTGATGGGCCGACTGCTGAAGATGCCCCCCGCCTGGATGACCAGGTGCTCGCCGCCCGCCTTGAGGCTCAGTTGCGCCCCGGCATCGATCACCAGGCTGGCACCGGACTTGAGGTGAAGCTGCTGCCCCGCTTCGACGAACAAAGTCTGGCCAACATAGGTCCGGCTATCGCCGTGTACCTCGAGGTGATCGCTGGCCTTGAGTACGACGCTGCGATCACCCGTGACCTGGCGATGCTCCTCGCTGCCCAGGTGAGTGGTGCTCATACCCTGGATGACTTCCCGGCGTTCGCCCGCCACCTCCAACCGGCTGTCATGGCCGACCTGCTGCTCCAGGTCCCGCTGTGCGCGAAGATAAATCAACTCCTCGCCGCGGCGGTCCTCCAGGTACAGCTCATTGGCGCCCGCGCCGCCGAGGGAACTGCAGCTGCGCAAGACACTGCGGGTCTTGTGCTGCGGGAGGGGATAGGCCGACCTGTGCGACGCATTCGGCAGGCAACCGTTGATCAACGGTTGGTCCGGGTCCCCTTCCAGGAAGGTCACCAGCACCTCCATGCCCACACGCGGAATCAGCGTTGCACCGAACCCGTCACCGGCCCATCCGGACGCAACCCGGACCCAGCAACTGCTTGTATCATCTGACGTATTCAGGCGGTCCCAGTGAAAGCGCACCTTCACCCGGCCATAAGCGTCGCAATGCACCTCCTCTCCGGGCGGCCCGGTCACAGTTGCGGTCTGGCTGCCATGGATGCTCGGCTTGGGATGTTTGAGGGGGGGTCGATGTACCGCTTGCCAAGGGGTCGCCGTGAAGCGATTGCGATACCCCAGGAACCGGTCAGTCGGGGGCGCAGCCTCCTCCAGCACCTGCGGTTGATAGCCCTCGTGACGCACCGAAGTGATGAGCCACAAATCGTTGCATGACGGGTCGGGGTGATCGCGTAATTCAAGAAAATGTCCACTGCGCAGCGCGGGTTGATCACTCCTGCCCAATGCCCGAAGACGGTCACGTTGGTGACGCTCCAGCCCCCGCCGCGCCAAGCGCTTACCCCGGACATGGCCGCTGAATCCTGCTGGGTAGTGATAATCCTCAAGAGGATGCGTCGGAGCAGAACCGGCGGTGTCCTGCAGAAGCAACGAAGGGTGTTCGAAATCATGATCGCGGCGCACCGTCGCCTGGCTGCGTGTGCCCAAACGCACCTCGAAACGCTGGATAACCTGCGTTTCGGCCTGCGGCCCGCCAGCCGGGCAATAGCGCTGCACCGGCAAGCGGCGAAACACCGTCTGGTCGTCACCGAACACCAACAGATGAGCGTCCGTGCTGTGACGAAAATGATAGTGAATGCCCTCCTCTTCACACAGCCGCTGGATGAAGTGCAGGTCACTTTCCGCGTACTGCACACAGAACGTGCGCAGCGGATAAACCACGGGGCCCAGCTCGAACACGTAGGCGTCCGCCAGAATGCCATGCTGTTCGAGGACGACGGCGATGATCTGCGGCACGCTGCGCCGCTGGAAAATCCGCTGGTCGCGCCGATGCGCAAGATAGGCCAGCCGAGGTGCCAGGGTCAGGTGGTAGCGCGTGGTGCGCTGACCTGGGTCATCTCGGCCAATCGCGTAGATATGCCCATGCAGGCCTTCGTTCGCGTCGCCGAAATCCAGGTAGGCGGGTTGGTGGAGCAACGTCTCCAGCGCTAGGGAGGGGTTTTCGCTCACGACCTGTACGTGGATGAAAAACGCTTGATCAAGGACCTCGCTGCCGTTGAATGCCAGCACTTGGAAGTCGGTATTTATGCGTGGAAGAATAAGTTTGAAACGTGACGAAATAAACGCGTTAACCATCCGTTGTTGCCCGCCGCTAATGAATGACCGCCCTGAAATACTCTTTCTCGCTAAAGAATAAGTGACCGAGAAAAAAGCGCCTGAACGCCTCAAAGCTTAGCGATTACGGGGAAGAATCGACCGCGAAAAAATAAAAAAGAAGTTTCGTACGAAGAAGTTGGAAGTGTCTTTTACCAAATGAAAAAACGAGGCAATGCGCCACTTCTTAGTCATAAGAAATGCCCTACATTAAAGTTCGTCACGATAACTAACTAACAGAGAAACAGCCGACGCCAAATCACAGCGTCAGCCGTTAAGACACCTCACCCTTGCAGCCGCGCTGCACCGAACAGACTGACGCTCAGCAACGTCTTGTCCTGAGTGTGCAAGCGCACCGGCGCAATGCCACCAGGCATGACCACGGCAATATCACCGCTCTCAACCCAGCCTGCACGCCATGCCGCGCATGCCACGGCACTGGCGCTGGTTCCGGAAGACGCAGTGGGCCCCTCTCCGCGTTCGAACACCCGCGCGATGAGTCGATTGCGGGACTCTCGCGCCGCCCATTGCAGGTTGACCCCAGCCGCACAGGGTTGCCCACCGCCTGCGGGAGGTGCAAAGGCAATCGCCTTCAAGGCTTCGAACAGGGCGGGCTGCTGCATTTGTGCGTTGTCGGGCAATGCCGACACCCGCTCGACCAACGTCACACAATGGGGGTTGCCCACCCGTACAAATTGACTCGTGGCCCACTGAGGGTTGATCGCCGTCAGCTCACTGATGTGGCTCAGTTCGGCCCCCTCCAGAAAGGCTTGATCAACCCCTTGGGCCCCCACCGCCGAGGGTCCGAACGTGGGCAACCCCAGTTCAAGCCAGAACCCCGCAACGTCCTCACGAACGGACGGTTCCACCCGAGTGGCGACGGGCGATACCGCATCCGTTTTGTCGTGGTGTACGCGCAATTCACAGGCGTCAGTCATCAGGGCCTGTTCGGTCAGCGCCTGGGCAAAAATCGTCAAGCCATTGCCGCTGCGCTCGGCCAAAGAGCCATCCGTGTTAACGATCAACAGGTCAAACGGCGGCTCGGCCTGGAACGGCCCGACCAACAAACCATCACAGCGATGCGCCTTGGCATCAGCCGGGCGTGGTATCGCGCCCCAGCCGCATTCGGAAGCGACGGCCGATGCCGTCCAACGGCTACGAGTACGCGCGGCCAACGCCGCGCTGTCGGGCACCTCAATGCCCTTGTTTCTTAACAAGGCTGGGCTGACCACGCCATAGATGTTGCCGCGAGCATCGTAGAACAGGGTCATAGCGTGGTTTGCCTGAACAGCTTCATCGGTTCGTCCGTTTGGTTGCCTGCACACTCAGGCAACAGCGTATTACAGAACCTACCGACAATGGGAGGCGGCCTGGAAGGTGGTAATCACCGTGAGCACGAAGGGGTTCAAAAGCCCTCACGGAGATTACGCACCTTCCAGGCCGCCTCCTACACACCCGATACTTCTTACGTGGCTGCAAACTGCCCAGCCGTTCCAAGTGTGTAAAAATAAAATTCACGCCCGGCAAAACGCCAAGGGAACCCCGCTCGCGCACCAACGCCTGATATGCAAGGATGTCGCGCCGGACATCGTTCGTTGAACGCCAAACCAAGGACTTTTCATGACTGCCATCTCCACCTCAGCGCCCGTGGTTCCCGGGCGGCTGGAGCAAATGTCGACCCGTATCGCCTTCTTCATTGCCGGCTTCGGCATTGCCGCCTGGGCACCGCTGGTGCCGTATGCCAAAGCCCGTGCCGAACTGAGTGAAGGCACACTGGGCCTGCTGCTATTGTGCCTGGGCGTCGGCTCGATCATTGCCATGCCCGCAGCGGGTGCCTTGGCATCGCGCTTTGGTTGCCGACGCGTGCTGAGTGCCGGGACGATCATGATCTGCCTGGCTTTGCCGGTGTTGGCGACGGTCAGTTCGATTCCGTTGCTGATGGCGGGTTTGTTCCTGTTTGGTGCCGGTTTAGGCACGGTGGATTCCACCGTCAATCTGCAGGCCGTGATCGTCGAGCGTGCCAGTGGCAAGACGATGATGTCCGGTTTTCACGGGCTGTTCAGCCTGGGTGGGATTATCGGCGCGGCGGGGGTCTCGGGATTGCTCGGGTTGGGCCTTTCGCCACTGCAGGCAACCCTGGTGGTGATCGTCATCACGCTGGCGGCACTGCTCAAGGCGGCACCGCACCTGCTGCCGTACGGCAGTGAAAGTTCGGGCCCGGCGTTTGCCGTTCCGCGTGGCGTGGTGCTGTTTATCGGTTGCCTGTGCTTTATTGTGTTTCTGGCCGAAGGCGCAGTGCTCGACTGGAGCGCGGTGTTCCTCAGTGCCGAGCGCGGCCTGGACGAAGCCTATGCAGGCTTGGGTTACGCAGCCTTTGCCTTGACCATGACGCTCGGACGGTTGACCGGTGACGCCATCGTGCGCCGGCTGGGCGCTACTCGGGTGATCGTGGCCGGCGGTGCACTGGCAGCGGTCGGCACATTCCTCGCCACCTTGTCCCCGGCTTGGGAAATGGCCTTGCTGGGATATGCACTTGTAGGTGCCGGGTGCTCGAATATCGTCCCGGTGCTGTATACCGCTGTCGGCAAACAGAACGTCATGCCAGAACACATTGCCGTGCCGGCCATTACCACCCTGGGCTATGCGGGGATATTGGCCGGACCTGCCTTGATTGGGTTCATCGCCCATGGCAGCAGCCTCGCTACGGCCTTCCTGTTGATCGCAGGGTTGCTGGCAGCGGTGGCGGTGAGTGGAAAAATACTGCGGGTATGAACGTAAAACAACACGAGTTGCTGGCGTTTTTCAAGCAACTCGTGCCGCCTGCGCGCGTCTTTAATCGGCCTTCTCTTTCTTGTCGTTTTCCAGCCAGCGATCAAGGCTGTAGTTCTTCAACCACCCATCGTCGTTACGGCTGCCGAACAGGCTGAAACCATTGGCCTTGTGACTGTCCAGAGAGTCCATTAATCCGGGTCTCTCCGTGAGATTCTTGGCGAGGTACACCTCTTGCTCACTGTATTTTTTCAACGGAAACCCGGTGCGCGGATCCCGTACCGCTTCACCGTTGTTGTCCGTTACGTTAGGGTCCTTGCTGATCTCGGCAATCGTTTCCCTTTTCACGTACCGGTGTTTTTCTGAGCCAAAAAAGGGATTGAAGTCTTCCGACTTGTCCCGCCAATCATCAAATTTCCCCCTGAATGCCTGCACGACCTGAGCATCGGTTTTCGCATGGTACGGATCGGCGCTCTGGGTATTGGGGTTGGTATTGCCGATCTGTGAGTCGCCCGCTTTGGCAAGGCTTTCATGGGTGATTTCACCGCCTTTGGCAACAATCGCATCGTTCAGCCGGGGACGGTTGAGTATCTCTCGCGCCAACATGATGGTGCGCTCCGACACCTTGCTGCTGCTGGGTTCTTCTTTGGCTATTTCCTGCAAAGATCCCTGGGTCAGTCGGCCCTCTTTCTTGAAGGCGTCCAATAATGGCAGGTTGTTCTTCAGGTCGGTCGCCAGCAAGTGGTCGTCTGAGCTGACAAAAGGGTTCCCAACTTTCGTCATGCCTCCATACAGATTCTGGCCGTCAAAATGCCGATCGGCGCCGTTCGCGAAACGGGAGTTGAGCGGCTGAGACGCCGGCAGCGGCTTACCCAATGCGCGGGCATCTACCTCATAGCGCGACTGACCACTACCCGCACCTGCCGAGGGCTTATTCGGCGCAGTTGATCCCGCCGCTTGCGTATAGCCCAGATTATTGACACTACCAATCATGATTCACCTCCACCCTATCTAGATTCCGTAGCCTGGGCCTTGATTGCCTGATCCTCGAAAATGCCTCGAAATCAACATGGCACAAGCACCGATTGAGTGGTGCTCAGAAAACAATGGTTCCGAAGACTGCCGTCCAAAACGCCGGACTTACCCCAGTGAATCTTGAGCGTTTGTAACCCGCGCACCTGGCCGGACCATTCCTGGCGCGGAACAGCCCACTAGCGGCTGGACAACTTGTGCCAAAGGTTGGCAAATAGGCAGAGCAAAGGATTGGACCCTGGCTCTTCAGTGATCGCTCGAGAGCCTTTGTCAAAATCTTCGGCGGTAGGCGCCTTGAAGCTGAACTTAGGCGAGGATGTGAGGTTAAGCCCCTGCGGCTGGGACGTTCCCGGGGTCTCTGGCTGTTGCGCAAGCGTAGCCATGGCCGAGACGTCGTACTGGGAGTGACGGGATTCAAATGATGTCGAGTTCATGGTCCAGACCTAATCCGGTAGATGAAGGCCCCCATCGGTAGTCAATGACCGGTGGATATTTACTCTGTGGTGCGTTTTTGAAAACGGTTCCTGCGGGTGTATCTGTATTTCCCGTACCACGCGTTTGCCAACCTCTGCCGCGCAGTCCGCGACAGAGGGCTGCCCCACACCTAACGAAGCAGTTGGTACAACTCCTGCTGAGAGATCTTTCCATCGCGACGCCAACCGTCAACGTTGTCCATCATCGACCTGAGGTCCGAACGGGCCATCACTTCCCTCGACAGCTGGGTGAGATGGTCGCTGAACGGGTTGCCGGTCAACGCTTGCGACGCACGTGCGCTAAGGTCGCGGAGCTTGATCGTGCTGTTGAAGTAGCCGCCCTTCAGAGAATTGAAATGGGTCAGCATTTCTCGCACGAGTTGCTTGTCGTTATTCAACTTCAACGGGTTATCGGAACGAACAACACTACTGATGTCGTCCTTGGACAAACGGCCATCCAATGCCCCCGTACTGCCATTTCTATCGAGCGCTTGCATCAGACCGGGACGCCGCAACAGTTCCTTCGCCAGTCGGATATTCGGGTCCAGGGAGGGGTTGCCGGTCAACGGTCGATTGGCCATCTTCTGCACGCTCTCGGGCGTCACACTGCGTGAAGGCCAGCGGCCCTTGAACGCCCCATAATTATCCAGAAGCCCCTGGGCCAATTGCTCATTACTTTGTTTAGAGTAATAAGGGTCCGGTAACGTCGGGTCTGGACGCGGCGGCGGGCCGGGGTTCGGGCGCACACCGTCCGGCACTGGGCGCGGCGGCGGACCACCGAATACCGGGCCGCTTTGGCTGGACTGCGATGTGAAACTGACACCTACCGTGATCTGGGCACTTGATGAGGTACCAGACCGCTCAGTATTGGGTTTTGCCTCTGCAAGAGGGGCATTATCGGTGGAGGGAGCGACGCTCTGATTGAATGCTGATACCGACATTTGGTTCTCCAGTTCGGTGTGTTCAGGCGCCTGACCTCACCGTCCCAGCGACCCTGACGCTCAATAAGCCGTCCAGGCAACCAGCAGAGGCAGGCATATCCTGTGTGGCAGAACGGTGGGAAGCGGTTCCTGAGACAGCTGAAAACTTCCAGAACCCAAGTAGGAAGAGCATCGGCAGGGTTGAGAGATAACCCCCTATGTTGGACAGCATTACCGCCCAACCTGAGCAGGAAGCGCGGCAATGTGGTGAGTCAACGGCGGATCAGAACCTAATGGGGAGCGCTCACCTGTTTGAGACGGCTGAGTTTTTCGCGGCTGCCGCACACGCTCATCTGGCACCATTTGCGCTGTTTGTTCTTGGAAATGTCCATGAACACCCAATCGCAGTCCGTGGCACTGCAACTGCGTAGCGCGTGCAGATCACCCGAAACCAGCAACTGCGTGGCCTCGATAGCCAGGCGTCCCAGCACCATGGCCGTCAGTTCCTGCGCCGTGGTGCAGGCTTTCCACGCCCAGGCGGGCTTACCGTCGACCGACCGCAGCACCCGCCAGGCGACGCCTTGCTGGAACATCTGGTTGATCTGCTGCAAGGCCTCGTCGGGGGCGGCGTGGTTCATTGATAACGGATAGAACACCTCATACAGGCATTCCCTGAACGCAATAACCGCGTCCAGGTCCGGTTGGTAGGCGATCGACGACTCGAACACCATGGGCTTGTAGTCATCAAACTCTCGGGCTGAGATCAATGACGCATGCAAGGCCCATTCGAAGAAAAACTGAAAACTGGTGAGCCGCTCTTCGATGACCTTGAGTGCGGTGCCGGGACGCCGGCCATTGGTGGTATTGATAAAGTCCAATACCCGGGCCCCACCAATCAGACGGATCGATTTTGCAGTGCCCGTAAAATGTGTCATGCCTGCTCCTGAAAAAACACGTTCTCCCTGCGATGGCGCAGATTACCTTGTTTTTTCGAGTTGCAGACATTGGCATCTCGGCGCAAAGACCAACGGCTAAGTGCGAGCGTCGTTGCGCGCCACCCAGTCCAGAATCGTCTCGACAGACTGCGCCACTGAAAGCGCCTGGGTATTCAAGTGCACTTCCGGAAACACCGGCACGTCATAGCGGGAGTCAATCCCGGTGAAGTGCTTGATCAAGCCTGCGCGGGCTTTTTTATACAGCCCCTTGGGGTCACGCTCTTCGGCGGTTTCCAACGGCGCATCCACATGCACTTCGACAAAAAACTCATTGCCGATGATCGAGCGCGCGTAATGCCGGCTGGCCGACGAAGGTGAAATCAACGCCACGATCACCAGCAACCCCGCCTCCAGCATCAACCGCGCCACTTCGGCGACCCGGCGGATATTCTCATCGCGGTCGCTGTCGGTAAAACCCAGGTCCCGGCACAGCCCGCCACGCACCGAATCGCCGTCGATAATGGCGGTGAGCCGCCCTTGTTCCTGCAGGGCAATATCCAGCGCATCGGCAATGGTCGACTTGCCTGACGCAGAGATACCCGTCATCCAGATCACGGCTGGCTTATGGTTCGTTTGCGCGTGTTCGGTGCGCCGGTGGTTGAACGCAAACGCATGCAGATTCTGGTTTGGACTGTCTGGAAAATAACTCATGGCCGCTCCCCCTCCGTCACCGAAACAGGTTGTTTACCCAGCATGAACACCATCACGCATTGCACGAACAGCAGCAGCGCAACCACCCAATACACGGTCGAGAACGACCCGGTCAGGTCCTTGGAAAAACCGCCGAGGAAATTGCCGCACACCCCACCCAGGCCGATCAATACGTTGGCAATACCGAAGGCCTGGGTCAGTCGGCTGACCGGCACAATTTGCCCGATGTAACTGGGGACCAGCCCGAAGATGGGATAGAACGCCAGCGCAAACAAAAACGCGGCCAGGTAGAACAGCGGGAGGCTGTTGAAACTGAACACCAGGGTGGCGGCCAGCCCAGCACTCAGGAAACACATCGCCAGCGACGCCCGCACCCCCACCTTGTCGGCAATCCAGCCCACCAGGAAGCCCGACGCCATGCCCACGGCGCCGATGGTGGTCCAGATAAACCCGGCATCCTGGACCGACACGCCCAGTTCATCGCGAAGGAACGGCGCCAGGTAAGTCTGGAACGGCAGCAGCGCCATGCCATTGAGGAAGGCGATGGCCCAGGTCAGGTACAACGAGCGGCTGAGCCAGGGTTGGTGGCTGTCAAACGCAGTGGCTCGCTCCCCGGCAAACCCGCGGTCCTGGCTGGCGGCCAGGTTGCGCAACAAAAACCAGGCCACCACGCACAGGGCCACCGAGATCAGCCCGGCGGTGAGCCAGATCGAGCGCCAGCCGCCATTCAGGGTCAGGAACGACACCAGCAGGCCGTTGATAAACACGCCATAGCTGGTGCCGCTGGAGATCAGCCCCATGACCCGCGAGCGATTGCCGGGGCTGAAGCCCTTGGTGACGATTTCCGCCAACGGGATGTACACCGAGGCGGAACAGCCGCCGAGCAGGATCAGCAGGGCTCCCGATAACCAGATGCTGTCACTGACACTCAGGCCCAACAGCGCCAGGGACGTCATCACCGTGGACACCAGGCTGATTTTCCAGCCCTCGAAATACCGGCTGATCACGCTGGTGACCGATGAAAACAGTAGGAAGCCGATCTGCGCGCCGCCGGTGATCAGGCCCACCGTGGTGTAGTCGAAACCGATGTCGCGACGCATGTCCACCACCAGGTTGGCGAACAGGTAAACGCCAAAACCATAGGTACTGGCCACGAACCCTGTGAGGACCACCGCCAGCACGACGCTGTCCAATGGGCGGGCATTGCTCTGTACAAGTGTGCTCATCAAGCCTCCTTATTCGGCGCGCGCAGTGTGGATGACGAAATCACAATCCATCATGTCGTAGTCACGTTCGAAATCACCGTAGCTCTCATGGTCGGTAAACCCGGACTTGAGCACCTCCCCCTTCAATTCCCCCGGCAACAGGGGGTAAACCTGCAGCCTGTACTGCTCCTCGTTATCGAACGAATAGATGAACTCACACAGGTGCTCATCAACCTGCCCCAGGCTGACCGAAGCCTTCGTACCGCAGTAGTAGTACTGACCGCTGGCTTTGAATTTGCCGGCACGAATGGCGAAGAAATTGCGCTGATCCACAATCAGCAGGCCACCTGGCTTGAGCAAGGCCCTGAATTTCGCCAGCACCCGCAACCGATCGTGCGCGGCGAACACATGGCACAGTGAACTGCCCAGGCACACCACCGCATCGAACTGGCCAAGCTCCTGGGAATCCAGTGAATGCCAGTCGCGGTAATGGGACTGGATGTCCAGACCGTGTTTGCGAAAGTTCGCTCGCGCCTTGGTCAACATGGTGCTGCTGCCATCCGTGGCGACGACATCGAAGCCCGCCTGCTTGAGCTGCACCGCATGAAAGCCACTGCCCGTCGACACATCGATCACCGACTGCACGCCGTGGCGTCGCAGCAGCTTTTCGAAGAACCCGTCCTCCCCTTCCTTGCGCTTTTCCCAATCAATCAACTCATCCCAACGCTCGACGAAATCCGCCGAATACTGCGTGGCATAACTGGCGACTTCGTTGTGCTTACGCCCCGACATCTGATTCATCACACACCTACCAGGTTGAATTCTTGAAGGACAGGTACTTGCTCGCCAGTTCGTAGGCGAACTCGGCGGACTGCTCGATCGACATGGTGTGCTTGGAATAGCCCAGCATCGATTGCATGACGGCCATGCACTGCGGGTTGTACGTGACGGAACCATCGCAATGGATTTCGTCGATGCCATCCTGGCTCTGGCAGATCGTGTTGATGCGCACCGCCTCGTCCATTGGGCAAGCCTCGGAGAACTGCACCTCGATCCGCCCGTCCTGCAACTGCACCGGATAGCCGCCCGGAAGCCCGAGAGGGCCTGGCGCATGCACCAACACCGGCGTGGACGAAAACAGCCCTTCGATGACGGTGACGGCGGAGCACGCGGTGAGGAACTGCCCGTCCACCCCACCCAGGCGGCGGTACTCGGATTTCACCGTAGAAAAAATCGCTTCGGCCGGCAGGCGAGCTACCTCCGGCCGGTCGCGCACCTCATACAACAGGCGGTAGCTGGCACGTGGAGGCAGGCCACCGCGTGGCACGTAATGGCTGAAGTAATGCTGGGCATACAGCTGCACCTGCACATCGGCGGGCGCACATTCGAGCAACCGCGCAATGGAAAAACGCACGGCGGGAATCAGGTTGGCCACATTGCCCACGCCGATGTCCGGCGCCAGACCGATGCGCGCCAGGATCGGGTTGACCGCATCCGGGAACGCTGCGTTCACGGTCTTGGTGGTGATGCCGGACGCTTTTACTGCTTGCATCAGGCAATGCATCAACGTCAGGTGCATCGGCAGCCAGGGGCCGAACTGAGCCTGGTCGAGCTTTTCAAAGGAGAGCTTGGGCAACCCGGTGATGACCCGCCATGACTGCAGCGATGCACAGTTCACCAGCATGTCAGGGGCTTCTTCACGCAGCAGCCGCGCGACCTTGCCGATGTCGGTCAGGTCGGCAATCATCGGCTTTATCGCGATGAACTGCCCCAGCTGTGCGCACGACAACGCCACCAGGTTGCATAACCGAATCGTTGCTTCTTCAGTGCGGCCCAGCACTACAAATTCGAAGGCGTTCTTCGGCGCCAGAATCTTGAGGATCTGCAGGCACAGGTTGCCGGCGCCCACCAGCAGCAGTTTTTTCTTGCGCACTGGATGGCTCATCGTGGGTAGGCTCCATTGTCGACCGGAATCACCCGGCCGGTGATGTGCCGCATGGCATCACCGACCAGCAGCAAGATGACCTCGGCCACCCCACTCGGCAGGATCGGGTCCTTGAGGACCTCCTGGCGGGCATATTCGGCGCGTCGGTATTCGGGGATGGTGCCGTAGATAGCGGTTTCATGGATCAGCGCCGGCGACACCACGTTCACTCTCACGAACGGGGCAAAGTTCCAGGCGTTGGCCTTGGTCAGGCCGATCACCGCCGCCTTGGTGGCGCCGTAGAGAGCGTCGCAGCTGCCCACTTCACCGGCCACCGAGGCGATATTGACGATGCTGCGCGGGGCTTCGTGCCGCATTTCCCGCTCGGCGAAATCCTTGGAGAGGTACACCAGGGCCTTGAGGTTGACGGTGAGGATCTCGTCTATCTGTTCGTCGGAATAGGCGTAGACACTTTTACCGTGGTAAATGCCGGCGTTATTGACCAACCCATAAATAGTCGCATGGCGCTCATACAGCGTAGGAATAAAACCCTTGATAACGTTCATGTCGGAAAAGTCCGCAACATGCGCCTCGAAGACATCGGCACCGTAAAGACCTTGCAGTACGTTCAGACCTTCGGCGTCCTTGTCGGCACCGATAACGAAGTAGCCCTGTTGAATCGCCATCTCTACAGTTGCCCGACCAATTCCGTTGGCTGCCCCGGTCACAATCAGCTTTTTCATACAACAATCCTTATTGACAAAACTCATTCATGCGCGCGTAAAAAGTTTGATGGTATTCGTACATTTCCTTTAATTTCGGAAACTGCTCGAATGCCCGCAAGTCGACCGATGTTTTTTCCGGCGACACAATACGCTCACTGTTTTCTGCAGCCACATGCCAACTGCGCCAGGTTTTCCATTGTTGTGGGCATTCGCGCTTCCACGTCATTGCGTGTGGCAGAAACTCAATACCCAAGTAATCACACAGTTTGCGAATCACCCGTTCCGGATCGGCGGCCAGGTCATCCGCATTAATCACATAAGGCACGTTGCCTGTCAGTTTGGTGACCACGCAAAAGATGTCGTACAACGCTTTATGCCCAATGGCCTGCAACGGCATATCAGGGTGCACCCGATGATGGGAAATAATGCTGCTGGCGGGTTCGCGAATAAGAAAGATATTGGCCTGTTGCGCGAGAAAGCCACTGTCCACTTTTAAATCGTCCAGGCAGTGGTAACACATATCTTTGTGAAACACGTTAGTGCGTTCGCGGGCCTTGAGTAGATGCTCTTTTATACCCTGGTAAGTCGTGGGCAAACTGTGGTCCCACTCATCCGAAGGAATCGCCGAATCCGCTGAAAACGCCATATGCGCAAAGGGCTCGTGGAAAACCTCGAAATCCCCCCGCTCGATAAACACCCGCTCCAGCACGGTGGAGCGCGAACGTGGATGTGCCCACAACCCGATCATCCGGTTCATGCGATCACCCCGAATTCGGCCGCCAGCAACGCGTTGAGGGCGCGCTTGAAGGGTTTTGTCACCGGGCAGAGCCGAACGCAGTAGTCGGCCAGGCGCCGGTGTGCGCTGTTGGCCTCATTGCAGGCATTGAGGAAGGCCTCGTGGTTGCCAAAGTCGTACGGCTCGATGCTGTCGACAAAGTAGGCTTCATAGAAGTACGGGATGCGAATCAGCTTCGCGAACGTCGACGCAGGCGGCTTCTGTGGTCCCACGGCGGGCACTACCGGTTTACCGTGGCTTTCACGCTCGACCAGAAACTCCACGATGTCGGGGGTCAGCGTGTAGCAGGTCGCGGTCTGCCCGGTCTTTTCCAGGTGCCAGCAGTGCTTGTTGCCCCGCTCGTCCACGTCGACCTTTATGCTCGACAGCAGGGTTTTGACCGGCACGGTCGAGGCCGCCACCAGCGCCTGGATCTGCTCGTAAATCATCAACTCGGCCCAGCGCAGTTCCTCGGCGCTCAATGCCAGGCCGCGTTCGGCCGCTTGCAGCGTGAATTCAGGCTGGCAGGCGAAACGCCCAATCATGAAGGTGATGACGTGGTTGCAGTGGGCGGTGTCGACACCGTTGCTGCGCGCCGTCGCCAGGCCGCGCTCGATGGCCTGGATGCCGGCCTGGAACTGGGCGACCGTGAAGCAGAAGGTGATATTGACCGACGCGCCTTGGGCCACCAGTTGTTCGACTGTTGCCATGCCTTCCAGGCTGCCCGGCACCTTGACCATCACGTTCGGTGCCAGGCGCTGCAGCTCCAGGCCCCTGGCCGTCATGCGCTCGGCGCAGCGCACATCCACCGGGTCGACCTGCGCGGAAATCCAACCTTCGGCCTGTGCCGATTGCACCCAGCGCGGCTGGAGACTCGCGGCCCCTTCGATGATGACTTCGTTGTAAAGCTGCTTGCGCAACTCATCCGGAGAGAGGCTGGCGAGGTTGAAGCGTGAAGACCAATACTCACGCTTTTCGAGGATAACGGCCGTCACCAATCGGGGGTTGGTGGTCACACTGCACAAGCCCCAGGGTTTGGAAAAATCATCCGGCATCAACCTTTCTATATAGGTAGCCGCCGCCGGGTACTTTTCCAGCAAGTGGTGTTTGTAAGGCAGGTACACAGCAGGCGATGAATCCCACCAAACTTGCGAACATTGATCGTTGCGCTTAAGTTGTTCCAGGTAACCAAGTGTGTTCACGACGCCTCCTCCCTGAGTAATGAGATCAATTAAAAATGGTCAGTAATTCACGTATATCGGTAATCGGCACTGCGCCGACTGCGACCAACTGTGAATGCCGATACGTCGGACCAAAACCGATAACACTAATATTGGCAGCGACCGCCGCCTGAATACCCGTAACACTGTCTTCAATCACCAACGCGTCACTGACATCGACGTTGTAAGTGTCACACGCCGTCAGGAACACCAACGGATCAGGCTTCCAGCGACCGACTTCATAACAACTGAATATTCGCCCTTCAAAATAAGAAAACAGTCCAGCAATACGCAGACAGTGTTCTATCTTATTGCGCGGCGCACTTGAGGCGACGCAATAGGGAACCTTCAGGCTTTCCAATACTTCAACCATCCCCTCAGTCGCCTTCAAACTGAGTGTCAGTGCTTCCAGGGCCTGCTGGCGAAAACGCTGTTCAAACTCAGTGTCCAGCGTGAGATTTAATATCTGTTCAGCTTCGCGCAGACAATCCGCAATCTTGCGACCACGGAAGTGTTCAATAAAGCGGGTTACATCAAGCAACCTGTCGCGCGAAGCAAGCGCATTAAGCATGGAGATCAACACAGACAGGGTTATTTCTTCACTTTGGACGAGTACGCCGTCGCAATCGAAGATAATTAACTTAGGCACGCCAACTAAGGCCGCTGCTTTTACCTGACCAGGTAGTTCCCCTATATCGGCCGAAAGGCACATAGGTATCTCTTATAGGTGGCCCCGCGATGACTTCCGAACTACCAACGGAGCGGGTTGAGGTGTGCCTATAAGACACGTGGCGAAAAAGCCTGTCAAACGCTTTTGAGCGGTTTTTTAGTATCTTATGGTTATTTTTTATAGTTCTGTTATTCCATTTTTCACCATGGTTGTAGTCGCTAAAATCACACGGATGAACTTCCCCTGCGCGCGGCCAGTCAGCTACTGGAACTCACGTATTTAAGGTCGGTGAGCAATGCGTATCTCTTTGGAGCAACAAGTGGCCCTGGTGACAGGCGCCAGTTCAGGAATCGGCGCTGGCGCGGCCAAGGCCCTGGCGCAAGCCGGAGCAGCCGTGGTGCTGAATTACAACAGCCAGGCCGCGCCGGCCGAGGCCCTGGCGAAGCAGATCAACGCCGAGGGTGGCCGGGCGATTGCCATCGGCGCCAACGTCTCAATAGAAGAAGATGTGGAACGGCTGTTTGCTCAGACCCTGGATGCCTTCGGCCACTTGGACATTCTGGTGGCCAACTCCGGCATGCAGAAGGACGCCAACCTGGTGGACATGACCCTTGACGACTGGAATGCGGTGATCGGCGTCAACCTGACGGGCCAGTTCCTGTGTGCTCGCGCTGCGGTGCGCATCTTCAATCGCCAGGGCGTGCGCGAAGGCGTGTCGCGGGCTGCCGGCAAAATCATCCACATGAGCTCGGTGCACCAATTGATTCCGTGGGCCGGGCACGTGAATTACGCAGCATCCAAGGGCGGCGTGGAAATGCTGATGCGCACCCTCGCCCAGGAAGTCAGCGAACAGCGCATCCGCATCAACGGCATTGCGCCGGGGGCAATCCGTACGGCGATCAATCGTGCCGCCACCGAAGGCGCGGCAGAAAAAGAGCTGCTCAAGCTGATTCCCTATGGTCGCGTAGGCGATGTGGACGATGTGGCCAACGCCGTGGTGTGGCTGGCCAGCGATGCCTCCGACTATGTCGTAGGCAGCACACTCTTTATTGACGGCGGCATGAGCCTTTATCCGGAGTTCCGTGGCAATGGTTGATTTGAAGAACGAACCACAGAGCGCCATCGATGCCCACGGCATCATTGGCGATATGCGCAGTGCCGCATTGGTAAACGACAAAGGCAGTATCGACTTCTTCTGCTGGCCGGAATTCGACAGCCCGTCGATCTTCTGCTCGCTGCTGGACAGCCCTGATGCCGGGATTTTCCAACTCACTCCGGACCTGCCCAACGCGCGCCGCGAACAGATCTACCTGCCCGACACCAACGTGCTGCAAACCCGCTGGCTCAGCGACGAAGCCGTGGTGGAGATCACTGACCTGCTGGCCATCAGCGAAGAAATCGATGACCTGCCGTTGCTGATCCGCCGGGTGCGAGTAGTCAGTGGCAAGGCCAATATTCATCTGCGCTGCGCGGTACGGCATGACTACGCCCGCACGCCGACCCACGCCAACATCGACGACGGCACCGTCGTCTTCAGTGCCGACGGCCAACCCGGCCTGCGCCTGTCCGGCAGCCATCCACTGCAGATCAAGGACGGCGCCGCCGTGGCCAGCTTTGTCCTGGACCAGGAAGAAGGCGCCGAGTTCGTCCTCGGCGGCCAGGACGATGAACGCGTGGACAGCCGTTGCACCGACCTGGCACTGGCCCACACCTTGAAATACTGGCGCGGCTGGATAGCGCAGTCGAACTACCGTGGGCGCTGGCGCGAAATGGTCAACCGCTCGGCGCTGGCCCTCAAGCTGCTGACCTCGCGCAAACACGGCGCGATTATCGCCGCCGCCACCTTCGGCTTGCCCGAAACGCCGGGCGGCGAACGCAACTGGGACTACCGCTACACCTGGATCCGCGATGCGTCGTTCACCGTCTACGCTTTCATGCGCCTGGGCTTTGTCGAAGAAGCCAACGCCTATATGCGCTGGCTCAAAGGACGGGTCAGCGACTGCTGCAGCCAGCCGACCAAGATCAATATCCTGTACGGCATCGACGGTCGCCAGGAATTGCCGGAGGCCGAACTCGATCATTTTACCGGCCACGGCGGCGCCAAACCGGTGCGCATCGGCAACGAGGCGTTCGACCAGATCCAGCTGGACATCTATGGCGAGCTGATGGACGCGGTGTACCTGGTCAACAAGTACGGGGAAGCCATCTCCCACGAGGGTTGGAAACACACCGTCGATGTCGCCGACCAGGTCTGCGAAATCTGGAACACCGAGGACGTGGGCATCTGGGAAATGCGCGGCGAGCAGCATCACTTCCTGCACTCGCGGCTGATGTGCTGGGTCGCGCTGGACCGCGCCATCCGCCTGGCGTCCAAGCGTTCGCTGCCGGCGCCATTCGCGCGCTGGGACCAAACCCGCCAAGCGATCTACGCCGACATCTGGAGCAATTTCTGGAACGAAGAACGCGGGCATTTCGTGCAGCATACCGGCAGCACCGCGCTCGACGGTTCGATGCTGCTGATGCCGTTGGTGCGCTTTGTCGCGGCGACCGACCCACGCTGGCTTTCGACCTTGGAAGCCATCCAGAAAAGCCTGGTACGCGACGGAATGGTCTACCGCTACCGCAACGACGACAGCCAGATCGACGGCCTGCAAGGCACCGAAGGCGCGTTTGCGGCCTGCTCATTCTGGTACGTCGAATGCCTGGCCCGTGCCGGTCAAGTGGAAAAGGCCCATTTGGAATTCGAACAACTGCTGCGCTACGCCAACCCCTTGGGTTTGTACGCCGAAGAATTCGACAGCCAGGCGCGCCACCTGGGCAATACGCCCCAGGCCTTGAGCCATCTGGCGCTGATCAGCGCGGCGACCTTCCTGGACCGTAAGCTCAGCGGCGAGAAAACCACCTGGCAACCCTGAGGTGGCGTGTGCATGATGGGCAGGCCCTCGACCACGGTCTCGACACGTCACGCTACGGCCTTCAATCGTGCGCCATCCCGTCACGCCCATCGGCTAGCGTTCCAGCACCTGAAAGGAGCCCACCATGACCACCGCGTTCCCCCTGCACTCCGTGCGCACTTCCATGCTCGACATGGCGTATGAAGCCCACGGCCCTGCCGAGGGTGCGCCGGTGATCCTGCTGCATGGTTTCCCCTACGACCCGCGCGCCTATGACGAGATCGCGCCGGTGCTGGCCGCGCGCGGTTGTCGGGTGTGGGTGCCGTATCTGCGCGGTTATGGCCCGACGCGGTTTATCAATGAGCAGGTGATGCGTTCCGGGCAGCAGGCAGCGTTGGCCAAGGACCTGCTGGACTTCATGGATGCGCTGGGCATTGCGCAAGCCACCCTCGCCGGCTATGACTGGGGTGGGCGTGCCGCGTGTATCGTCGCGGCGCTGTGGCCCGAACGGGTGCGTGGGTTGGTGACCGGCGATGGCTACAACATCCAGGACATCGGCAAATCCCTCACGCCACGCACGCCTGTGACGGAGCATCGCTTGTGGTACCAGTTCTACTTTCACACCCAGCGCGGTGTCGACGGTTTGACTGCCAACCGCCGTGAGCTCTGCAAGCTATTGTGGTCACTGTGGTCGCCGTCCTGGGCCGAAGGGCCGGGCCTGTATGACCAGACGGCGGCGTCGTTCGATAACCCGGATTTTGTCGAGGTGGTGATTCACTCCTATCGCCACCGTTTCATGTATGCGCCCGGCGACCCGGCGTTGGAATCCATCGAGCAGGCCCTGGCACTGCAACCGACGATTTCGGTGCCGAGCATTTCGTTGTGCGGCGCCGATGACGGCGTAGGTCCGCCGCCCGAGGTGGATGATGACGTCGAGCATTTCAGCGGGTTTTACCGGCGCCAGGTGTTGCCAGGCGTGGGCCACAATATTCCTCAGGAAGCGCCGCAAGCCACGCTTGATGCGCTGCTGGCGTTGCTGGGCGAAAAGCGCTCGCGGTAGGCCTGGGGCGTCACGTCCAGCGCGCGCAGGAAGCTGCGCCGCAACGTTTCTTCACAGCCAAACCCGCACTGCACAGCGATGCGTTTGATCGACGCCGTGCTGTCGGCCAGTTGTCGGCGCGCGGTTTCGACGCGGATCAATTCGACGGCACGCGCCGGAGTCTGGCCGGTTTCGGCGCGGTAATGGCGCACGAAGCTGCGCTCGCTCATGCCCGCTTGGGCGGCCAGGGTGGGAATGTTCAGGTCCAACGTCAGGTTTTCGGCCATCCAGGCGTGGAGCTCGGCGAAACGGTTGTCATCTTTTTGCAGGGACAGCGTCACGCTGAATTGCGACTGGCCACCGGGGCGCTTGAGGAACACCACCAAGTGCCGCGCCACTTCCAAGGCCACCGCGCGGCCCAGGTCTTCTTCCACCAGCGCCAGGCACAGGTCGATGCCGGCGGTGACACCGGCGGAGGTCCAGACGGCGCCCTGCTGGATGAAAATCGGGTTGGACTCCACCGTCAACGAGGGGAACTTGCGCGCCAGCTCTTCGCAACGCGTCCAGTGGGTGGCCACGCGGCAACCGTCGAGCAGGCCACTGGCGGCCAGCAGGAAGGCGCCGGTGCACACCGACGCCATGCGCCGCGTGTGCTCGGCTTTTTCCCGCACCCAATCGACCAGTGCCGGGTCTTCGGCGGCGCCGTATACACCCCAGCCCCCTGCGATCACCAGCGTGTCGCACGGCGTATCGACGGCAGGCAGCGGCTCGGCCACCAGCGCCAGACCGGCGGAAGTCATCACCGGCTGCGCCTGCGCGGCGATCACCGAGACGGCATACGGCAAGGGTTCGCCGCGCTGGCGCGCCAGGTCATTGGTGGAGGCGAACACTTGCAGCGGCCCGGTGACATCGAGCACTTGGGCGTTATCGAAAGCGAGTACATGGACGATTCGAGGCATGATTGGCGTGATTCGTGGGCTCAATGGCGTATTCGCCAAAGCCTAGGCCTCTAGAGTGAAGCCGTCCACCCCTTTGACGGAGCTTCATTCATGACCTTGCAGATCGGCTTTCTGTTGTTCCCCGGCATCCAGCAGCTGGACCTCACCGGCCCTTATGACGTACTGGGTTCGTTGCCGGATGTGAAACTGCACCTGGTGTGGAAAGACCTGGAACCCGTCACCTCCAGCACCGGCCTGGTGTTCACCCCGACCATGACCTATGCCGAGTGCCCACGCCTGGATGTGATCTGCGTGCCCGGCGGTTCCGGCGTGGGCGCACTGATGGAAGACCCGCAGACCCTGGACTTCCTCAAGGCCCAGGCGCAAACCGCGCGCTACGTGACCTCGGTGTGCACCGGCTCGCTGGTACTGGGCGCGGCGGGTTTGCTGCGTGGCCGCCAGGCGACGACCCACTGGGCCTACCACGACATGCTCGCCCCGCTCGGCGCCATCCCCGTGCAGGCACGCGTGGTGCGTGACGGCAACCTGCTGACCGGCGGCGGCATCACCGCCGGCATCGACTTCGCCCTGAGCCTGGCGGCCGAGCTGTACAGCGAAGCGGCGGCGCAGCTGGTGCAATTGCAGATCGAATACGCGCCGGCGCCCCCCTTCAACTCCGGCCGCCCGGACACCGCGCCCCAGCACGTGCTGGAAGAAGCCAACAAACGCACCACCGAATCGCGCAGGGTGCGCGGCGAGATCGTCGCACGCGCGGCTGCACGGTTAGGCTGATTCTGCAAAACACCTGCAAGCGCCGGCTCGCCGGCGATAACCAAAGTTATCGACACAACTGTGCAGCCCCTCCACTAACCACGATGCGAAGCGAGCCGCTCTTGATCCTGATCTTGATCTAGCTTTTGATCTCAGGCGCCCCGTCAAACACGCTGGCCGGAATTCGACAGGGATTTGGGGGGTAAACCGGCAGGGATGCCGGTTTAGCCGCCCCGCGCCATGGATGGCGCGTGGCGGCGGCCCCCCAAATACCTATCGGATTACGGGCACACCGAGCGTGAGCGAGGTGCCGAGTGTTGGGGCAAGAGCCTTTTTGGTTACTTTTGGGGCTCTTTTCCAAAAGTGACCCGCCGTAAGGGCGGAACCCATAGCAGCCGTGACCTAAATAACGGATATGTACCCAGTCTGATCCAACACCCACATCGCCTGCCAGGCCGCCTTCGCGAGCAAGCCCACTCCCACATTTTGATCGCGGTGCAACAGTCAGATTGCGGTCGGCCGTTAGGCCGCCCGCGGGAGCAAGCACCCTCGCCACAGGTCCACGGTGAACCTCATACACCGAGGTACCCACATCGCAGGCTAGCCAGCTCCCACATTTGGCTAAGCCGTACTCTCAAGTCACGCAGGCCGAGACATCACCGCCAAACGCACCGCCAGTACCGTCAGCACCGTCGCCAAGCCCCATTTCTGTAGCCAAGCACCTTTTGAGCGACCAGCAAAAAACCGCCTCAGCGCCCCCCCAAAAATACCCAGCAGCACATGAAATACAGCTGCAATCAAGGTCAACACCCCCCCAAGCACCATCAACTGCACCGCAATGGCCCCTGCTTCCGGACGTACAAACTGCGGCAAAAACACCACAAAAAACAACAACGCCTTGGGGTTGAGCAGGCTATTGAGCATGGCCTGCAGAAACACCCGGCCCAAGGGCACGCGGTTGATGTGCGCCGCGTCCGGCCCAGGGCTTTTCTGCAAGGTCTTGAACACCAGCCACAACAGGTAGACCACCCCCGCATACCGGATCACATCAAAGGACGGCGGCCAACTGGCAACCAACGCCGTCACCCCGGTAGCGGTCAAGGCCGTCAACAGCACGTCGGCCACGCCGATACCCAGGGCCGATGCCATCCCCCCGCGCCAACCGTGGGTGACGCCATGGCTGATCACAAAGGCCATGTTCGGCCCCGGGGACAACAGCAACAACAGCACAGCACCGGAAAAAACCGCCAGGGTCGCGAGGTCGATCATGCTCAAGCCTTCCACCGGGAAAAGCCTGCAGATTAGTCCGTGCACCCAGGGCGGACAAAAAATTGTGCTGGATACATTGCGCTGCGGCACTTGCGAAGGGTTACGCCCAACGACTGTGTGATGCGAAACATTATTAATTAAGACGGCTGCGCCAGGATGCCTGGACCGTGGCACTCAACGGCAACAATTTGTTCGACAAAAGCTATTACAACACGGTCGGCACCGCCTCCTGGGGCAACTTCTACGGTGAACCACGCAATTTTACAGTGAGTTTGAAAAGCAACTTCTGCTCCGGCGAAAGCCCCGGTGGCAGGGCACTAAGTGCGCCTTTCCACACCCTCTTTGTCCCCCTTTTCTACCTCGTTTCGAAAAAGGTTTCACCTTTAAGCAGGCAAAATCCTGCATTTGTTCCTACACTCAAAAACACAGCCAATGACTGAGTTTTCAGACAAGGAACGTCAATAAAATGCCTCAAAAAAGACTGGTCAACCTATCTAGCACGACACTCCCGCAGCATCGTCAATCAATTGACTAACCATACAAGGAACACTCCTTTAGTCACTACCCCCGCAAGATCAATTCAAATGGTTAGTTGTTTTTGTATCGTGCATTTGAATTGGAAAGTTGCGTATTACCCAGAGTAGTCGTTCGGTCTACGTTCTAAAGCGGCTCGCCGCCTTATTGAGCCAATAGCCGAACAGTGGAATCTGGAGTGCAATGAGGGATGTTTATATGCGAGATAAGTCGTCCGTCGACAGCCTGTTTTTAACGCGCGCCGGTTTTGTTGAGTTCTTTGTTGTATTCGTCAAGTTGATCCATGGCTTGAGTGCCATTTTACCCCCACTGGTCCTGGTGCTCATCCTGGACCCGATGGACCCCGAGCTGCGCGCCCACTTCCTGGGCCTGCTGGTTTTTTTCGCGGTCCTGACCATTATTCTGTTCCAGGCCCTGGGCATCTATTCCGAGGAATTGTTCAGCAACCGCCTGCGCCTGAAAATCAAGATCAAGGCCTGGACCGCGGCGTTTTGCATTCTGCTGTTCATGTACCAGATCCTGCAGTTTTTCCCGCAATTGACCCCGCGTAACCTGGTGGTCTGGTACATCGCCAGCCTGGGCTTGTTTTGCCTTGAGCGCCTGGTGATGCTGCGCCTGTACAGCCGGCTGATGCGCGCCGGCAAATACCTGCAACGCACGGTGATCCTGGGGTTTACCGACACCGCTGTGCATGTTGCCGATCACCTGCAGCGCAACGGTGATATCCGCTCCGGGTTGGTGGGGTTTATCGACGACCGCACCGAGCGCATTCCCAAGGAACTGAGCAACCTGCCCCTGCTGGGCAACACCCGCGACTTGGAAAAGCTGATCCGCGCCGAGCAGGTCAATCAGGTGATGATCTGCCTGCCCTGGGCCGCCGAGCAGCGCATCCACGGGCTGGTCAACCGCCTGCGGCAGCTGTCGGTGAATGTCATGCTGGTGCCGGACATGGCTGCCCTGCGCTACGGCCATAGCAAAATCACCGATGTGGGCGGCATCTTGATGTTCAACACCTCGCAGTTGCCGCTGCGCGGCTGGTCGCCGGTGATCAAACGCTGTGAGGACTTACTGTTGGCCAGCCTGGCGCTGGTGTGCCTGTCACCAGTGATGTTGGCGACGGCGATTGCGATCAAGCTCGACTCCAAGGGCCCGGTGCTGTTTCGCCAGAACCGCTATGGCTACAACGACAACGAAATCCGCGTGTTCAAATTCCGCTCGATGTACACCGACCAGAGCGACTTCACCGCCGAACGCCAGACCACCCGCGAAGACCCACGCATCACCCGCGTGGGCCGCATCATCCGCAAGACCAGCATCGACGAGCTGCCACAGTTGTTCAACGTGCTACTGGGCAACATGTCCATGGTCGGCCCGCGCCCGCATGCCACCGCGACCAAGGCGGCAGGCGTTCCCTTCGAGGTAGCGGTGAGCGAATACAGCTCACGGCACCGGGTAAAACCGGGCATCACCGGTTGGGCGCAGATCAATGGTTACCGGGGCGAGACCGACACCCTGTTCAAGATCCAGAAACGTGTCGAGTACGACTTGGAGTACATCTCCAAGTGGTCGGTGTGGTTTGACTTGTACATCGTCTTCATGACGGTCCCCGCCGTCCTTTCCACCAAGGAAGTGTATTGATGAACACACTCAACGGATTAATTCCCTGCATCATTTCCGGTGGTTCGGGCACGCGGCTGTGGCCGGTGTCGCGGCAGAACATGCCCAAGCCGTTCATGCGCATGCGCGATGGCCAGAGCCTGCTGCAGAAAACCTTCCAGCGCGCGGCCAAATTGCCCGGCGTGGAAAGCGTGTTGACGGTGACCAACCGCGACCTGCTGTTCCGCACCCTGGATGACTACCGCCTGGTCAACAAGGCCCACCTGCCCCTGGACCTGTTGCTCGAACCGTTCGGCCGCAACACGGCGGCAGCGATTGCCGTGGCGGCGCTGCATGTGCAGGAACATTTCGGCGGTGAGGCACAGTTGCTGGTGATGCCCGCCGACCATCTGATCCTCAATGAAGTGGCGTTCGCCGAGGCCGTGACTCAGGCCCGCGACCTGGCCGAAGCCGGCTACCTGGTGACCTTCGGCATCCAGCCCGATCACGCGGAAACCGGCTTTGGCTATATCGAACAGGGCGAGCCGCTGAGCACCGGCAACCGGGTCAAGCGCTTCGTCGAAAAACCCGACTTGGCCACCGCCCAGGGCTACCTCGACGGCGGCAAGCACCTGTGGAACGCCGGCATGTTCTGCTTCAAGGCCAGCACCCTGGTGGAGGAACTCGCCGCCCATGCCCCCGACGTGCTGGAATCCGCCCGCGCCGCGCTGGACCACAGCCAGAGCCTGCAAAACAAAACCTCACGCCAGCGTGAACTCGACTCGGAAGCATTCGGCAGTGCGCCGGATGTGTCCATCGACGTGGCGCTGATGGAGAAGTCCAAGCAAGTCGCCGTGGTGCCCTGCGACATCGGCTGGAGCGATATCGGCTCGTGGGAGGCCCTGCGCCAGCTCACCCCCAGCGATGCGCATGGCAACCAAGTCAATGGCGAAGCGATTTTGCATGACGTGCACAACTGCTACATCGACTCGCCCAAGCGCGTACTCGGCGCCGTGGGCGTGCGCGACCTGATCATCGTCGACACCCCCGATGCGCTATTGATCGCCGACGCCCACCGCAGCCAGGACGTGCGCTACATCGTTGCCGAGCTCAAGCGTCAGAACCATCCGGCGTACAGCCTGCACCGCACGGTCACACGGCCGTGGGGCACCTACACCGTGCTGGAGGAAAGCAGTCGCTTCAAGATAAAGCGCATCGTGGTCAAGCCCCAGGCGTCGCTGTCACTGCAGATGCATCACCACCGCAGCGAACACTGGGTGGTGGTCAGCGGCGCGGCGCAGATCACCAACGGCGAGCGTGAATTTTTGATCAACGCCAACGAGTCCACCTACATCCCGGCCGGGCACAAACACCGGCTGACCAACCCCGGCATCATCGACCTGGTGATGATCGAGGTGCAGAGCGGCGAGTACCTGGGCGAGGACGACATCGTGCGCTTCGACGACATCTACGGGCGCGCCCCGGCAGACGTGAAAAAATGACATGCGCACCTCATTGATCATCCCGACCCGTAACGCCTCCAGCCATCTGGCCCGCTTGCTGCCGGCGCTGAAGATGCAAACCCTGCAACCTGACGAAACGCTGGTGGTGGACAGCGCCTCCAGCGATGACACCGTGGCGCGCTTTCGCGCGTTTGGTGCACGGGTCGAGGTGATCGACGCGCGCGACTTCAACCACGGCGGCACCCGGCGCTGGGCCAGCGAACAGGTGAGCGGCGACGCGTTGATCGTGATGACCCAGGACGCGATTCCCGCCACCCCGGAAACCTTCGCCAACCTGCTCGCGGAGTTGCAACAGGACCCGCTCAACGGCGTGGCCTACGGGCGCCAGTTGCCCCACCCCGATGCGGGCGTGTTGGGCGCGCAATCGCGGCACTTCAACTACCCGGAACAGAGCCGCAGCAAAAGCCTGGCCGATGCTCCGGAACTGGGGATCAAGACCTGCTTCAGTTCCGACTCGTTTTCCGTGTACCGGCGCAGCGTGCTGCAAGCGGTGGGCGGGTTCCCGGCCGACGTGATCGGCAGCGAAGACGCTTTCGTGGCGGCGCGCATGCTGCTCGACGGCTACAAGGTGCGCTACGCCGCCACGGCGCTGGTGCATCACTCCCACGATTACAAGCTCATGGATGAGTTTCACCGCTACTTCGACATTGGTGTGTTCTATGGCCGCGAGCCGTGGATCAAGCAGGCCTTTGGCGATGCGGGGGGCGAAGGCAAGCGCTATGTGCTGGCCGAACTCGCAGCCTTGCGCAAGGCCGGCGCCTTGCACCGCGTCCCCGAAGTGCTGGTGCGCAGTGCGTTCAAACTGCTCGGCTATCGGCTGGGCCATCTGGAGCGTCGCCTCCCCCTCGCCCTCAAGCGGCGCATCAGCATGTTTCCCGGTTATTGGAGGTGAGCATCATGACCTACAGGAAGTCCCCCTTGATGAAACAAACCCTGCTCGTCGTGGCCATGATGGCCCTGGCCGCCTGCAATACACCGGCGCGCATCGTCCCGCCGGACAGCGACACCGTCGAGGCCGGCAAGCGCGCCCTCGACCAGCTTGCCCAGCTGCCACCGGCGGTGGAGCGCATCCGCATCGGCGACCAGTTGCGCATCGTGCGCGATGCCGGCGAGATGCCGACGCTGTCGGCGTTCAACGTCAGCACCATCTACGAGCTGACGCTGTACACCGTGCAGACCGACGGCAAGATCAACTACCCGTTCCTGGGGCCGATCCAGGTCGCCGGGCGCCAGCCTTCGGAGCTGGCCACGGAGCTGACCAGCAAGCTCGCCCCGGTGTACCGCGAGCCACGCGTGACGGTGAACATCAACCAGGCGCCCGCCAGTTCAATCATTGTCGGCGGCGCGGTGAACAACCCGACGGCGGTGCAAATCGCCACGGCCAACACCCTGGAGCAGGCGATTATCGGTGCCGGCGGGGTCAGCCCGGCAGGCAATGCCAGCATGGTCGCCCTGCTGCGCGAAGACGCCCAGGGCGCGTATCGCGCGTATTTCCTGGACTTCAGCCAACTGCTTAACACCGGCCCCAATGGCCGCAAACCCGTGCACCTGCAACGTGGCGATGTGGTGTTCGTGCCCAAGTCGAACGTGGGCGAGCGGATCCAAGGGGTGGACACCTACATGAACCAACTGATCCCGTTCACCAAGTCCATTGGGGTTGGCTACAACTACACCCGAACCAGCGGCGGCAACAACTAAAGGAGCGACATCCCAATGATCGAGATCCGTTCTTTTCGTGATCTTCTGCGCTTGTTCTTCATCTTCCGGCACGAGTTCAAACTGGCGGCGATTGCCGCGCTGGTGATCATCCTGCTGGGGGCGTTCCTGCTGCCGGCCAAGTACGAATCCACTGCGCGGCTGTTGGTGAAACCGGGGCGTGATTCGACCCTGCCGATCGAGATCAGCAACCGCCAGGCGCTGGTGATGCCCAGCACCCAGCGTGACCCGATTGTCGACGAGGAGCGTTTGCTCACCGGTCGCCCCATCGTGCGCGCCGTGGCTGAACATTACCTGGAAGTGATCGACAACGCGCCGCCGCCGGAAGGCTTCTGGAAGCGCACCAAATACTACGTCAAGAGCGGCGTGGGGGCGGTGTTCGACGGCATCCGCGTGGTGCTGGAAACCGTCGGTGTGGTTGAGAAAACCACCCCGGTGGAACGCCTGGCCGCCGGCCTGGAAAAGAACTTTGAGGTGAGCCACGCCGCCGGTTCCACGGTGATGGACATCAGCTTCAAGTGGGGCGACCCGGAGATCGCCCAGGCGGTGGTCAAGGATTGGGTCGAAACCTACATCAACGAACGCACCCAGGCCCTGGGCCGCAAGAGCCTGTACGCCTTCTACGAAGGCCAGGCGGCCAACAGCGCCACTGAGATCAAGAGCTACAAGCAGCAGATCCTCATCCACCTGAATGAGATCGGCGCCGCCAGCATCACCGACCGTTTGGAAGACCTGTCCGAGCGCATCAACGTGCTGCGCGGCGAGACCTTCAACACCACGCGACTGATCGCTTCGTCCGACAGCGCCATCCAGAGCACGCGCAGCCAGCTCAAGGGCCAGCCCAAGGAAGTCACCACGGTGCGCCAGATCGCACTGAACCCGCAGCAGCAGGATTTGCGTCGCCTGCTTAACCAGAAGCTGCTGGAAAAGGCCGACATGATGCGCACCTACACCGACAACGCGCCGCCGGTCAAAGCCCTCGATGCCTCGATCCGTGCGATGCAGGTTCAGGTCGCCAATGAGAGCAACACGGTGCAAGCCTCGGAGAACCGCGCGCCGAACACCCTGGAAATCCACCTGCAGCGCGTGCTGCTGGACGAAACCAGCAACAACCAGGCGCTGCGTACCCAGTTGGTCCAACAGCAAAAACAACTGTTGAACCTCGAAGAACAACGCAAGCAAGCCCTGGAAATCGAACCCGAACTGGCGCGCCTCTCCCGCGAGCTGAACACCACCGAGCGCAACTACGCGCTGTACGTGGACAACCTGGAAAAATCGCGCATCGACCGCGAGCTGGACAACAGCCAGATCAGCAACATCGCCGTGATCGAAGAAGCCACCCTGAACCCGGGCCGGATCTTCCCGAAAACCCTGGTGATGCTGTTCCTGGCGATCCCGTTTGCCATCGTCGTCGGCTTGCTGGTGATCTACCTGTGCTACCTGCTCGACCAGCGCATTCACGACGGTGGCCTGGTGGAACGCAAGTTCGGCCTGCCGCTGTGGACCACCCTGCCGGAGCTGGACACCACCACCGCGCAAAGTGCCAACGCGTTCAATGCGAGCATCTACCGGCTGTACAGTTTGCTGCAGCCCGACCGCATCGCCGAAGAGGGCCTGGTGCTGGGGCTGACGTCGGCACGCCACGGCGAAGGGGTGACCTTTGTGGTCGAGCAATTGCGCCAGCTGCTGCGTGAGAATGGCGTCAATGTGCGCGTCGGCGGGTTGGAGCCCGCGGCGCCGGGTGAAGTAGTGCTGCTGGACGCCTCGGCCCTGCTGGACAACCGCGAAGCGTTTATCGCGCTGCGCCGCGCCGACCTGATCGGGCTGGTGGTGGAAGCGCGCAAAAGTACCGTGCCGGTGGTCGAGCATGCGCTGTCGATCCTCAACACCGCGTTCGGCAAGGTGGACGGCATCATCATCAACCGGCGCAAGTTCGAAGTGCCGAGCAAGGTGCTGCAGACCATCGGTAAATACCGGGGGGCGTTCTGATGCGGATCGCCCTGCTCGCACCCTTGCCGCCGGAGAAAAACGGGATTGCCGACTACGCGAACCATTTCCGCACGGCTTTGGAACACCTTGGTGTGACGGTGCTGACGCCGTTGGCCGGTGTGGCGGGCAACTCCGAGGCGATCCAGCCAGCCATCCGCGCGTTCGACTGGCAAGCCGTCGACCTGGTGCACGCCGAGCTGGGCGGTGGGCGGCTGGGGGAATTCCTGGCCTTGCGTGAACTGCGCAAGGCGTACCCCCGATTGCCATTGACGGCTACCGTGCATGACCCGGAGCGCATGGTGTGGCGGCGTGAGCACCTGCCGTTTCCGCTGAACCTGCTGGAGCGCCTGCCCAGCCCATTGCCCCAGGCCGCCGTGGTGCTGGCCGACCCGCTGACCTTGCGCGAAGAACGCCAGGTTGCCAAGGGGCTGACCCGGCTGGTGACCCTCACCCGCCTGGGCGCCGACTGCCTGAGCCAGCGCATGCAACTGCCCGCCGGCAAAGTGGCGGTGATCAACCACGCCAACCTCGCCGTTCCCCCAGCCCCGTTGCCGTCGCTCGACACGCTGCACCTGCTGTACTTTGGGTTTATCTACCGTGGCAAAGGCATCGAAGACCTGGTGCAGGCCCTGGCGGATGTGTTCAAGCAAGCCCCCGAATTGCGCGACCGCGTGCGCCTGACCCTGGCCGGTGGCACCGCCGCGGAAATGGCGTTTGGCGCGGGCGGTAACTACCTGGAGCAGTTGACCGCGCAGATCGCCGCGCTGGGCCTGACCGGTTGCATCGACTGGCGGCTGAACCTGCCCGCCGATGAAATTGCCCAGACCATCCAGGCGCACCATGTGATGGTGCTGCCGTATCGCGAATCGAAAAAACTCGGCCTGCTGGGGCGCCAGCGCGGCACCAGCGGCGCGTTGTCCTGGGCCACCGCCTGCGGGCGCGGCGCGATCACCTCCGATGCGCGCGCGTTCGCCGAGGAGGTCGCCAGCGGCAACGGTGCGATCTACCCCGAAGGTGATGTGGCCGCGCTCAGCGAACAACTGTTACGCCTGGCACGCACGCCGCTATTGGCCAGGGACTGGGCCGAACGCGCCGGGGAGATTGGCCGCGAACGTCTTTGGCCGTTGACGGCGCAGAAATTCAAGCAGCTCTTCGAAGAGGCCATTGCAGGGTCGACCTATGGCACGTAAACGCACCTACCTTGCCACCTTCGCGGTGGTCGCGGCCCTGGGCCTCAGCGCATTTTTGTGGGGTCGCCAGGCGGACGCCGAAAGCCATGTGCTCAAGGGCAGCAAGGAGGTGGTGTGGAAGGATTTCCTGGGGGTGAACGCGCAGTTCTTGTGGTTCAGCCCCGAGCGCTACCAGAAGCAGATCGACCGTCTCAAGGCCCTGGGCCTGGAGTGGGTACGCCTGGATTTGCACTGGGATCAGCTGGAGACTGCGCAGAATCAATACAAGCTCGCGACCCTCGATGAACTGGTAGGCAAGCTGCAACAGAACCAGATCAAGTCGGTGTTTTATCTGGTCGGTTCGGCGCGTTTTATCACCAGTGCCCCGCCGCTGTCGATGTACCCGGACCAGTACCCACCGAAAGACCCCAACGTGTTCGCCAACCGCATGGCGTTGCTGTCCCAGCGCTACCCCAGCGTCGATGCCTGGCAAGTCTGGAACGAACCGAACCTGCTGGGCTTCTGGCGCCCGGCGGCAGACCCGGCGGGTTACGCCAAACTGCTCACCGCCACCACGCAAGCGTTGCGGGTGGTAAACCCGAACAAACCCGTGGTGGCCGCCGGCATGGCATTCTTCAGCGAAATGCCCAATGGCCAGACCATGTTCGACGCGTTGGGCGCGCTGGGCGTGGCCAGCCTGAATACGGTGGTGTCCTATCACCCCTACACCCAATTGCCCGAAGGCAACGACCCGGCCAACCTGGACTTCATCGCCAAGACCACCCAGCTCAACCAGGCCCTGCGCAACGGCGGCGTGAATACCCTGTGGAGCACCGAGTGGGGCTGGTCAACCTACAAGGGGCCCAAAGACGCCCAGGACATCATCACGCCCCAGGCACAGGCCGACTACGTGGTTCGCCGCCTGGCGCTGATGAGTGCGATGGATTACGACAAGATCTTCCTGTTCACCTTGAGCGACCTGGACCAGCGCGCCAGCATCCGTGATCAGTCCTATGGCTTGTTGGATATCGACACTAACCCCAAGCCCGTCTACACCGCATTGAAGAATTTCCTCGACGTCAGCGGACCGAAGCTCACGCCGGGCGATCCGCCGGTCGCCGACCAGCTGCCGGACGGCCTGTTCAGCATCGGCTGGACCCGCGCCGACGGCCGCAAGCTGTGGTTTTTCTGGTCAGCCCAGGGTGGCAACGCGCACTTGCCGGGCCTGGCCAGCGCCACCCTGTACGACCCGCTGCGCGGCACACAAACGCCGGTGAGCGGTACCAATGGCCTGACCGTACCGGTCAAGTCGAACCTGCAAATTCTGTTATGGGAGTAAGGCCTGCCATGCGCATTCTGTGGATTTTGCCCTACTCACCCTGGCCTGCCACCAGCGGCGGCAAGACGCGCCAGTTCCATCTGCTGCGCAGCCTGGCCGCACGTGGGCACCAGATCACCCTGCTGCTGCAGGACAAACACCCGGTATCACTCACCGACCGCAAGGTGCTGGAAGCGTTTCTCGAACAACTGATCATCCTGCCGCGCCGCCCGCTGCGCAGCGCCACAACGCTGCTGGCCGGGCTGTTCGCGCCCTACCCGCTGCTGGCCAGCGTGAATGGGCTGTCGGGTGAATTGCAGGACACTTTCAATTGGTTGCTGGGTGAGCGCTGGGACGTGGTGCAGATCGAGCACAGCTACAGCTTCCAGCCGTACGAAGCGGCGCTGGCGCGTAAATCCCAACCCTTTGTGCTGACGGAACACAACGTTGAATCAGCCCTTGGCGCCGCCACCTACGACCGCTTGCCGGGTTGGTCGCTGCCGTTCATTCGCTACGATCAATGGCGCTACACCCGCTGGGAACGTCGCGTAATGCGCCAGGCCACGCAGGTGGTGGCAGTGACCGACAGCGATGCACAGACCCTGGCAAAGATCGCCGGCAAACCGGTGTCGGTGGTGGTCAATGGTGTGGACTGCGACCACTTCGCTGCCGCCCGCCCTGACCCGTCGGCACGCCGCGTGCTGTTCCTCGGCAATTATGAATACGCCCCCAACGTGGACGCCATCGAGTGGGCCCTGGACGAGATCCTGCCCAAGGTCTGGGAGCGTTGCCCGGACGCGCGCATGAGCGTGTGCGGCTTCGGCATGCCCGACACCTGGCGGGAACGCTGGCAGGACCCGCGCATTGAGTGGCAGGGGTTTGTGCCCAACCTGCTGAGCCTGCAATCGAGTTCCTCGGTGTTTCTGGCGCCGTTGCGCCATGGCGGCGGTTCCAAGCTCAAGGTGCTCGAAGCGCTGGCGGCCGGCTTGCCGCTGGCGAGTACCGAGCAAGGTGTATCGGGGCTGGACCTGGTGGAAGGCCTGGACTACCTCGGCGGCCAAACCGCCGCCAAGCTGGCGGATGCCGTGGTGCGCCTGCTGCAATTTCCCGACGCCGCCGCGCCCATGGGCGAAGCCGGCCGCGCCTATGTGCGTCGCGCCCATGACTGGAGCGTCGCCGCCAGCCAACTGGAAACGGTGTACGCCGCCCTTTCACCGCAAAATCAAAAGGAGCCCGCATGCGTGTAGGCCTGGATTACCGCACCGTCGGCACCTCGCCGCAATCGGGCATCAGCCGCCAGGTGTACGCGCTGGAAAGCGCCCTGCACAGCCTGCCGGGCATTGAGCTTGAGCGGTTTACCGTGGCGCCCCTGGGCGATGAAACCCGCTTGCAGGCCCACTGCCCGGCCTGGGGCTGTGCCAAGACCGCCATGCACCAGCCGCAGAATCGCCTGCGTTTCGAGGCCGGTTTTCTACCGCGTGCCTTGCGTGAGCAGCATATCGATCTGTACATCAGCACCTTCAACATGGGCCTGCCCTTGCCGCCCAAGCCGAAGGGGCTGCGCACCGTGGTGCTGTTGCACGACCTGTTCCAGATCACCCTGAACAACTACCACGCCAACCGCTTGAAGGCGCTGATCTACAAGACCAGCGATCGCCTGTCGATTGCCTACGCGGTGCACAGCGCCGACCGGGTGTGGACGCCGTCGCAGTACAGCGCCGATGAAACCGCGCGGTTGTTCCCCAAGGCAGCCGGCAAGATTCGCGTGCTGCCCAACCAGGTCGATGGTTTTTCCGCACTGGCAGCGGACCTCAGCGCACGGCAATTGCCCGAGCGCTATTGGTTGCTGGTGGGCACCCGCGAGCTGCGCAAGAACGTGCCGTTCCTGGTGGAGGCCTGGCAACAGGCGCGGCGTCAGTCCCCCGCCGTGCCGGAGTTGGTGCTGGTGGGCAGCCTCGACCATCTGCCTGAAGCGCAGCGCGCACTGCCGGGCATTCGCGCGCTGAGTGGCGTGTCGGATGCCGAACTGCACGCGCTGTACCGCCGGGCCTCCCGCCTGTGGCAACCGTCGTACGCCGAAGGCTTTGGCCTGCCAGTGATCGAAGCCCTGAGCGTCGGCACCCCGGTGGCAGTGGCCAGCGGCACGTCGCTGGATGAGATTACGCCACCGTCGGCACCGCGTTTTTCGCCCACCGATGGCCCGGCGTTGAAGCAGTTGATGGTCAGCCTGAGCGAACAGGCCGATGAAGCATCGCCCGAGCAACACCGGCAATGGGCGGAACGCTTCAACCATCACGCTTATCAACGGCGCCTGGCCGAACTGATCAAGGAGCTGACGTGAACGTGAACCTGCCCAGTCTCGTCGCAATCCTCTTGGGGCTGCTGTTTGGCGTCCTCGCCCTGCTGCTGTCACCGGCCAAGGCTTTCCTCGCCGTGATCGGCCTGGCCGGGGCAGTGACCATCCTGCGCTTTCCGTTCTGGGGCCTGTTGTTGTTTGCCCTGGTCGCCACGTTCATGCCGTACTCCACCGTTAACCTGGGCATTCGTAGCACCGTCAGCGAAGCCATCCTGGCGCTGACCTGGGGCGCGGTGCTGTGGCACAACTTGCTGACACGCCTGCCCGACCCACCGAGCCTCACCCGCCGCCCCACCGACCAGATGCTGTTGTGGCTGATGCTGTTCAGCGTGTTCCCGTTTATCGTCGGCCAGGTCACCATCCACGCCGACACCAGCGGCGTGGCCAATTGGTTGCGCTGGTTGCTGAGCCTGTCGTCGGTGTTCCTCTGCGCCAAATTGCTGGTAGACCACAAGCACCGCGAATCCCTGGTGATCGCCTTGTTGCTGGGCAGCCTGGCGATGCTGGTGCTGTCGATCGCGGTGTTCGTGCGCACACGCTCCGGGGCCGGTATCGCGCCGATCCTGGCGCTGTTCAATTACGGCAACTTCGACATGCTGAAATTCGGCCTGGAGGCCATGTCTTCGCGCATGGGCTCACCGTGGATGCACCCGAATGCCATCGGCGGGATCATGGCGTTGCTGCTGCCCCTGGCCTTTTGCTTCGGCATGACCGAGCAAGGCTGGAAGCGCGCATTGGGGCTGAGCGTGGCCTGCCTCGGCGCGGCGGCGTTGCTGCTGGCCAGTAGCCGTGGCGCGATGGTCAGCCTGGCGCTGGTGCTGCTGTGGATGGCCACGCGCCGGGTGCCGTACACCGGGCGGTTGCTGATGATCGGCGCGGCGCTGACGGTGGCGCTGGTGATCGCGTATCCGCCGTTGCAGGAACGCCTGGCGACGATTTTTTCCTCGAGCAACGCCAGTACCGAAGTGCGTTTCGACGAATACCGCATGTTCCCGCAGGCGGTATTGGCGTATCCGTTCGGCATCGGTTTCAAGGTCGACCCGCCGGTGCCGGGCACCGACTTGTTGGGCATCTCCAACCTGTGGCTGAACTTCATCTACAAGACCGGCATCGTCGGCATGCTGTTCTTTGTGGCGGTGACCGTACGCTGGTGGCGTGAAGCGCGCCCGGACAGCGGCCCGATCCGCTTGACCAAGGACAATGCACTGTGGCTGGGCACCACCGCCGGGATTCTCTCGGCGCTGGTCAGCGGTCTGTTCGACCATTACTTCAGCTTTGCGGTGGTGATGGTTGCGCTGTTCTGGCTGATGGTCGGGATCAATGTGCTGGAGGCGCGGCGACTGTTTCCGGCGCGCCTGCCGCAGGTGAAAAGCGTGGCCGTTCGCGAATCCGTGCTTGATGGCGCGCAGCCCTGATGCTGGGCTCCGCCGTCTGGCTGACGCTGGCGACGCTGCTCGGCCTGTGCCTGGGCTTTGCCCGTGAATGGCTGCTGGTGGCGGCCTGGGGCGCAGGAGAACGCAGCGATGCGTTCCTGATCGCCCTGTTTTTACCGGAGGCGCTGCGCATGTCGTTGGCCGGTGGCGTGCTGAGCGCCGCTGCGCTGCCGCTGTACCTGGCGCGCAAGGACGACGAGCGACTAGGCTGGTTGGCGGTGTTGTTCCCGGCGTTGCTGCTGATCGCGCTGGTCACCAGCCTGCTGCTGACACTGTTGGCGCCGTGGCTGGTGCAATTGCTCGGGCCGGGCCTGGCGGCCAGTGCCACGGCGCTCGCCAGCAATAACTTGCAGATTGTCGCCTGGTGCGTGCCGGGGCTGATGCTGCATGCGCTGTTCAGCATTCCTTTGCAGGCCAGCGAACGTTTTGTGCTGGCAGGCTTGGGCTCGTTGTTGTTCAACCTGCCGCCGGTGACCTACCTCGCACTGGCCGGCACCGCCACCCAACCGCATTCGCTGGCGCTGGCCTGTCTGGCGGGCAGCCTGTTGATGCCGTTGGCGCTGTTGCCATCGATGTGGCGCCAGGGCTGGCGGCCGTGGCATGGGCAGCTGTCGTTGGCGCCGCTGCGGGAATTGGGCCAACGCATCGGTCCCTTGTTATTGAGCAATGGTGCCAGCCAGGGATTGGCGTTGATCGAACGGCTGGTGGCGTCGTTACTGGGCGAAGGCGCGGTGACCTGGGTCAACCTGGCGCGCAAGTTGATGAACCTGCCGCTGATTGCGCTGATGAGCCTCAACCAGGTGCTGCTGGGCATGATGAGCCGCCGCCAGGGCGATGAGCGCCTGGCCCTGCTCAAGCGTGGCCTGGAGACCGCCAGCGTGCTGACCCTGCCCGCCGGCGTCGGCCTGGTGGCGGCGGCCCCAAGCCTGGTGGCGTTGCTGCTGCCCGCGCAATCGCTGGACTCACCGTTGCCGCTGCTGCTGGCCTGGTTTGCCGTGCCGCTGGTATTCGGCGCCTGGAACGCCCTGCTCGCACGTTATGCCTACGCCGCCGGTGACACGCGCCAACCACTGCGCTGCGAGCTGCTCGGCAGCCTGGTCAATGTGCTGTTGCTGGGGGTACTGCCGTTTGTATTCGGGCTGGCGGGCATTCCGTTGGCGGCCCTGGCGGGAGTGCTCTGCACCGCGTTGCTGTTGATGCAACGCCAGGGCTTGCTGGGTGCCCTGCCCTGGGCGCGGCAATGGTTGCTCAGTGGCGTGCTGATGGGCGCGGCGGCGTTGGCGCTGTTTCGGATTGAGGGCGTGTGGCTGCAATTGGGGCTGAGCACCCTGGCCGGCGCCGTGGTGTTGCTCGGGATGGGGCTGTGGCTGAAGCCGTGGCGCAAGGCATGAACGATCGATCGGGACGACTCAGATGAAACATCGCTGGATTCAAATGGATATCGCCAAAGGCATCGGCATCCTGGTGATCGTGTATGCACACAGCTGGTTCGTCGCCACCTCGCCGGACGTGCTGTATCCGATACTGGCGTCGTTCATCTTGCCGTTGTTCTTCTTTTTGTCCGGGGTGTTCTTCAAGCCTGAACAACCCTTTGTGGAGATGGCCGTGCGCAAGGCTGACGGCCTGCTCAAGCCGTTTTTCTTCACCATGCTCACCTATGTGACCGTGCGCAGTATCCTGCGTGGCCAGCCGCTGCTGCCGGATATCGGCGGCGTGCTGTATGCCTCGGTGGACACCATCCCGTGGCAGGCGCTGTGGTTTTTGCCACACTTCTGGGTGGCGATCCTGTTCAGTTGGGTCGTGCTCCGACTGATCCAGCGCCTGCCGCTGGCCGTGCGTTGCCTGGTAATGCTGGTGCCCTTGCTGATCGGCATCTGGACGCTGCCGTGGTTCTGGCAACGGCCGGTGACCCTGGGCGGCAGCACTTGGGTACTGCCGGGCCTACCGTTCAGCCTGGATATCACCCTGATCAGCAGCACCTGTTTCATCTACGGCTATCTGCTGCGGGACTGGCTGCGCACCCATGCGGGTTCACTGCTGACCCTGTTGGTGTCGGTCGTGCTGTTTGCCGCCGTGTTCCTCTACCGAGGTGACACCATGGACCTGGCGCAGCGTCGCTACGATCACTGGCTGTGGACCAGCCTGATGGCGGTGATTGGGGTGTACGCGTGCTGGGCGCTGGCGCGGGTGCTGATGGTGTCGGCGCTGATCACGCGCGGGATGACCTACATCGGCCAGTCGACGCTGATCCTGCTGATCTTCCACGGCGAAATCCAACACAAGACCTTCGACCTGATGGAGCGTCTGGGGCTGCCTGCGCTTATCGCGGCCTGCATCGGTTTTGTGGTGGCGGTGGGGGTGCCGTTGTTGATCGGGGAAGTGATCAAGCGGGTGGCGTTCCTGCGGTTTTTCTACTTTCCGTTTCCGGTGCGTAAGGCGGTTGGGGAAAAGGCACCGACTTAAGGACGCAGCAGATACAACTGTGGGAGCGGCGCCGCAGCTCCCACCTGGAGATTTGTATTTCAGTCGTCGAGGGGCTGAGGGGCTGGCTTGCTGCCGTGCTTGGCAGGCTTGGCGCCCTTGGCTGGCGGCGGTGCTGCAGGTTCAGGTTCCGCGGCGGCGGCGGCTTCTTTTTCAGCCATCGGCATCTGGTCGATAGCGCTGAAAAATTCCTTCAGGTCGAGGGTATCCGGTGGCACGGTCTTCTCGAGTTTCTTCTCGCCGTCCTTGCCCACCAGGATCACCTTGGTGCCGCTGCCCGCACCCAGCTTGAGGGCGCGTATCAGCGCGTTGGTCTCTGGCGGCGTGAGCTTTTTGTTGTCCTTGGGGTCCTTGGCGAACTTCTCGCCTTCGGCACCGATGCTGCCGAACTTCACGGTGTAGAACACCATGCTACGTTCTTCAAAGGACTGCTTGGTCGCAGGCTCGTCCAACTGTTTCTTGAGGGTCGCCAAGGTGTCGTTGCCGGCATCAAGCTCCACCACCACCAGCGGCCGGGCTTTGCCCAAGTCCTGCTTGAGCGGGTTGATATCATCAGCAGCCAACAGCGGCCCCGTAAAAGCCATCAAGGTAGCCAGGGTCAGCGACCGGATGAGCATGCGCACCTCCTTTAAATTCCATGCAGGGTTCTTGAGTTTCATGTCTGCGACAGTCAAATTCAAGGATGATTCCTACACCACTTTAAGAAAGCGTAGGTCAGGACGCCCGCTACGCAAGGGTTTGGTGGATGTGGCTGGCATTGTTTCCACTGATTGCGGAAACATTATGAGACCTTCCATTCCGGCCAATGCCGAGCAAATACGGGCGCTACGAGCGGGTCGGCATCCACTTGCGCGAGTGTCTGGGCAAAGCCCGGCGCCAGGCCATTCAACGCCTCCCGCGCCTCGTCCCAGCGCGACACTGCAGCCGCCATCAAGCCCAGCGCATTGGGTGCGTTGTTGGCGGCAAACAACTGGTCGGCAAACTGATCGGCGAACACCACCCAGGCCTGGTGCAGGTAGCGCCGGGTACCGGTGACCAGTTGCGCCTGCACCGTTTCATTGACGTCGCCCAGCCAGCGTTGCGGGTAGTCGATGATGCCTATCGCCGAATAGCAATTGGCAGCGATGTACACCAGGCCGCGAATGATCTGCGCGCGGTTGCCCGCCAGTAGGTTAGAAGCGGGAAACTCCAGGCCCAGGTGGATCAGGATCGCGGCGCTTTCCGACAGCACCTGGCCGTCGGGGGTGACCAGGGTGGGCACTTGTTTGAGCGGGTTGATGCGGGCCAGTTCGTCGCTGCCCTCGCCGTCGGCCCAAGAGGCTGCATCTACCCGTCGCCATGGCACCGCACAGCGCTGCAGGGCGATTTCGATCATGCAGGAGCCGGACTCGTCGATGCCATAAAGCGTGTACATGGGCTTTTCCTCCTAGCGTTGCAGTTTGGCCTGCACGTTGGCTTTCACCTGCGGCCATTCCGAATCGATGATGCTGAAGCGCACCGAGTTGCGCTTGCGGCCGTCGGGCATGATGCGTTCGTGGCGCACGATGCCTTCCTGCACGGCACCGAGCCGCAGAATCGCCGCGCGGGATTTTTCGTTGAGTTCGTCTGTGGTGAATTGCACGCGCACGCAGTCGAGCACGTCGAAAGCGTAGGTCAGCAACAGCAGCTTGGCTTCAGTATTGATGCCGCTTTTCTGCGCGGACAGCGCCAGCCAGGTATGGCCGATTTCCAGCTTGCGATTGACCCGGTCGACCTTCCAGAACCGCGTGCTGCCGACCACGTGGCCGGTATCGCGGCGCACCAGGGTGAAGGGGATCATGGTGCCAGCGTCGCGGCCCGCCAAGGCGGTGTCGATGTATTGATCGACGGTGTCCGGGCCAGGTACGTGGGTGACCTTGAGGTTCCACAGTTCGCCATCGGCGGCGGCCTCGAGCAAGGCGGCCTTGTGTGCCCTTTGCAGGGGCAGGAGTTCGACCGTGGTGCCGGTCAGTGTGATCTGGGTCATGGAAGCGGCGCCGTGTTTGGGTCGTCAGTGCCCAAGAGTGCAGGCACTCACACAAACGAGGCAAGCGTTTTAAAACAGGCCCATTTGCCCACCGACCAGGGTGCTGAAATCGTCATTCACGAACGGCAGGATCGCGTCGGCCACCGGCTGCAATTGCCGGGTGACGTAGTGGTCGTAGTCGATGGGCGCCTGGCGCACTTCCAACGGTTCCGGGCCGTTAACGCTGATCACGTAGCTGATCCAGCCACCGCGCTGGTATTGGCGCGGCCGGTTCAAGCGGTCGTTGTACTCATCGGCCAGGCGCGCAGCGCGCACATGGGGCGGCACGTTGCGTTCGTAATCATCCAGCCGGCGGCGCAGGCGTTTGCGGTAGATCAGCAACTCATCGAACTCGCCGCTCAAGGTGCGGCGTACGTAGTCGCGTATGTAGTCTTGATGGGGCTGGCGATGGAAGATGCGCTGGTAGAGTTCCTGCTGGAACCGGCGGGCCAGCGGCGACCAGTCGCTGCGTACGGTTTCCAGGCCTTTGTAGACCATGTCTTCGCTGCCATCGCTGCGAACCACCAGGCCGGCGTAGCGCTTTTTGCTGCCCTCCTCCGCACCACGGATGGTTGGCATGAGGAAGCGCGTGAAGTGGGTTTCGTACTGTAATTCCAAGGCGCTTTGCAGGCCGAATGTGGTGTGCAAGTGCTCGCGCCACCAGTCATTGACGTGCTGCACCAACCCTCGGCCGATGCGGCTGGCCTCCTCCTGGGAGTGCGCGCTGCCGAGCCAGACGAACGTGGAGTCGGTGTCGCCGTAGATCACCTCGTAGCCCTGAGCTTCGACCAGTTCGCGGGTCTGACGCATGATCTGGTGGCCGCGCATCGTGATCGACGAGGCCAGTCGGGTGTCGAAAAAGCGGCACCCGCTGGAACCGAGTACACCGTAGAAGGCGTTCATGATGATTTTCAGGGCTTGGGACAGCGGTGCATTGTGTTCGCGCTTGGCCACTTCACGGCCCTCGGAAACCCGCGCGACGATGGCCGGCAAACAGTGCCGGGTGCGGGAAAAACGTGCGCCACGAAAGCCTTCCACCGAGTCGCTGTCATCCGGGTACTTGAGGCCTTCGATCAGGCCGACCGGGTCGATCAGGAAGCTGCGGATGATCGACGGGTAGAGGCTTTTGTAATCGAGCACCAGCACCGACTCGTAGAGACCGGGGCGTGAGTCCATGACAAAGCCGCCGGGGCTGGCCTGGGGTGGTTTGTCACCCAGGTTCGGCGCGACGAAGCCCTGGCGGTGCATCAACGGCATATACAAATGGGTGAACGCGGCGACGGAGCCACCGTTGCGGTCGGCCGGCAATCCCGTAACGCTGGCGCGCTCCAGCAGGAATTTGAGCAGTTCGGTCTTCTCGAAAATCCGCGTAACCAGTTCGCAATCCTTGAGGTTGTAGCGCGCCAGGGCGGGCTTGTCCTCGGCGAACATGCGGTTGATCTCATCCATGCGCTGGTACGGTGTGGAGATGTCCTTACCCTCGCCCAGCAGGGTTTGCGCGACGTTTTCCAGGCTGAAGGATTCGAAGCTCCAAGTGGCCGAGCGCAGGGCTTCGATACCATCAATGATCAGCCGCCCCGCGGCCGCGGCGAAGTAATGGTTGCGGCTGCCGTGCTCGCGCCAGGCCATCGGCTCGTCGCCACGCCCGAGCATGAGCGGCACGTTGAGGCGCTGGGCGTGTTCGTGGAGGACGCGCAGGTCGAATTGCACCACGTTCCAGCCGATGATCGCGTCGGGGTCATGCTGGGCGAGCCACTCGTTGAGGCGCTCGAGCAATTGGGCGCGGGTGTCGCAGTAGTCGAGCTTGAAGTCCACCGCGTCAGTTTTGTTCGGCGGGCCGAGCATGTACACCTGGCGCTCGCCGCAGCCTTCGAGGGCAATCGAATAGAGATCACCCTGGGCGGTGGTCTCGATGTCGAGAGACACCAGTTTCAGCGGCGGGCGGTAGTCGGGCGCGGGCTTCATCTGTTCGTCGCAGAGCACACCGCTGGCATCGGGCGTGCCGCCAAACCACACGGGCGCCGTGATGAAACGCTCCATCATGTAGCGCTCGGGTGGGCGCACGTCGCCTTCGTAGACATCGACACCCGCGGCGCGCAGGCGCTTTTCCACGTCCATCGCCTGGCGATGCTGACGCGTATACAAGCCCAGGACGGGACGGTGGTGGAAATCGCATAGCTGCAACGGGCGCAATTCGATATCGCGCTCCCCCTTGAGCAGCCAATCCAGCGGCTTGCGATGGGCTTCGGGGACGAACATCACGGAGGTCTGCACGGGTAGGCGGATAAACCTCGGGCCCTGGTCGGTGGCCAGCCAGAAACTGACCTCCGTGCCCGTCGGCGTATCGCGCCAATGCCGGGTCAGGACAAAACCCTGCTGTAAATCCACCGTACCGCACCTCAGGAATCGCTTTCAGGGCGTGATTCTACTCGGCATCCGTGTGCGCAGATCTTAATCTCGCAAATTTGTTGCGAGGCTTCGACAGGAAAAACGGGCATCAACCCTGATGCCCATCGGGATCAGGCCTGGCGGGCCTGGTTCAGGTAGGTTTCGATGTTGCCCATCTGCTCGTCCCACCCACGGGAGTTCATCTTGAAGGCCTTTTGCCGACGGGCCTGAGGCACGGCGTCAAAGCCCGATTCGACCACTCGCAGCAGAATGCCCGGCGCTCGGTCTTCAATGGTGAATTCCACCAGTGTCGGGGTTTCCTGGTCGTAGTCGACGCCCTTCTCGACCGCGAAGGGGTGCCACCAGAAAGAGAACAGCGTTTGCGGCAGGATGCGTTCGATTTTGGCCTTCCAGATCACGTGTTCGTACCCCGGATAAGTGATAGGCGCCTCGAGCGTTTGCCCAGCAACGAAGGTTTTGCCTTTTAGAGCGATACCAAACCAGCTGCCGAATTGCTCGGCATCGGTGAGGGCTTCCCACACCTTTTTACGTGACGCGTTGAGCAGGACTTTTCGTTCTATGCGATCTAATACGTGCATAAGTCACCTCCTCCATTGACAGTAGGCGACATCAAATAATGCGCAACCTTAGGTTGTAAGCAATGATGATGACCCCATCCTTGAACCGGCAATACGTTATGACTGACCCATTGAATGGAAGTTGCTTCTGCAAAGGCGTGCGCTACCAGGTAGACGGCCTCGACATGCCCATCAGCCACTGCCACTGCAACAGCTGCCGCAAGGTGCATGCGGCGGCATTCGTAGCGACAGCCGGTGTGATGCGTGAGCACTTTCGCTGGACCCAGGGCGCGGAGCTGTTGGCGTCCTTTGAATCGTCGCCAGGTAAATTCAGGCATTTCTGCTCGCGCTGCGGCTCGCATCTGATGGCGGAGCGTGGGCATCAACCGCACGTCATCGTGCGGGTGGCGACGCTGGATGTTGATCCGGGCGCCAGGCCCACCGCGCACATCTGGACAGCCCATGATGTGCCCTGGCTTGTCTATGAGGACGTAGAGCGCTGGGACGAGTGGACGGTTTGATTTAAACCTTTGGGTCTCCTGGCGCTTTGACCGGGGTCGCATATTGCGGTTTCAAGTGGCCTTCCTGATCGAGTAACCAGGCGTCCATGATCTGGCGCACGACCGGTCCTGCAACGCGACCACCGGCCTCGCCGTTTTCGATCATTACCGAAATCACGATTTTCGGGTGTTCAGCTGGCGCGAAGCCGACAAACAACGCGTTATCACGATGTCGTTCCAGGGTCTTTTCACGGTTGTAACGCTCGCCCTGTTTGATCGCCACCACTTGCGCCGTACCACTCTTACCAGCGATGCGGTATTGCGCGCCTTGTGCGGCGGCACGGGCAATACCGCGAGGATCGTGCATCACCAGTTGCATGCCGTGGTTGACCTGCTCCCAGTCGTGCGGGTTCTTGAGGACTACGTTGGGCATGGGATTTTCGTCCACCGGCGGCACGCCATTAATGGTCTTGGCCAGGTGGGGTCGATTCCATACGCCCTTGTTGGCGATCAACGCGGTGGCTTGGGCCAATTGCAGCGGCGTGACCTGCATATAGCCCTGGCCGATGCCGAGGATCACCGTTTCACCCGGGAACCAGGGTTGACGGCGGGTGGCACGCTTCCATGCCTGGGAAGGCATCAGGCCAGCTGACTCTTCGAACATATCCAGCGACACTTTCTGACCCAGGCCGAACTCAGCCAAGTAGTCGTGCAGGCGGTCGATGCCGAGCTTGTGGGCGAGGTCGTAAAAATAGGTGTCGTTGGAGCGCATAATCGCCGCGTCCATGTCTACCCAGCCGTCACCGCTGTGGTTCCAGTTGCGGTATTTGTGGTCAAAGTCCGGCAGTTGGTAGTAACCGGGATCGAACACGCGGGTTTGGGCGGTGACGACGCCGCTGTCCAGGCCGGCGATGGCGACTTCCGGCTTGATGGTCGAGCCAGGCGCATAGAGCCCTCTGAGAACGCGGTTGAACAGCGGTCGGTCGATGGAATCATGCAGCGCAGCATATTCCTTGAAGCTGATACCGGTAACGAACAGGTTCGGGTCAAAGCTCGGCTTGCTGACCATCGCCAGTACTTCACCGGTTTGCGGGTCGAGGGCAACCACCGAACCTCGGCGATCACCCAGGGCTTCTTCTGCCGCTTCCTGGAGATGGACGTCGAGGCTCAGGACGATGTTTTTGCCGGGAATCGGGTCGGTGTGCTTGAGCACGCGAAGTACGCGGCCCTGGGCATTGGTCTCGACTTCCTCATAGCCTACGTGGCCATGCAGCTCGGACTCGTAGAAGCGCTCAATACCGGTCTTGCCGATGGACTGGGTACCGCGGTACTCCACCGAGTCGAGGGCTTTGGATTCTTTCTCGTTGATCCGTCCTACGTAACCGATCGAATGGGCAAAGTGAGCGCCCAAGGGGTAGTGGCGAACGAATTGCGGTTCTACGTCTACCCCAGGCAGACGGAATTCGTTTACGGCCAGCAGCGCGATCTGCTCTTCGGTAAGTTCATAAAACAATGTCACAGGCACAAAAGGGTGACGCGCCTGTTTCAGCGCCTTGTCGAATACAGCGCGGTCTTCGGCGGGCAGATGCAGCAAGTTGACGATGGTGTCCAGTTCGCCCTTGAGGTCGGTGGTGCGCTCACGGGTGATGGTCAAGTTGTAGCTGGGACGGTTATCGGCCAGTACGACGCCATTACGGTCATAGATCAACCCACGCGTCGGCGTGATGGGCAGCACGTGGACGCGGTTGTTCTCGGAAATCGTGGAGTGGTAGTCGAACTGTACGACCTGCAGGAAGTACATGCGCCCCACCAGCGCACAGGTGATGCCAATCACGAGCAACGCGCAGGCGAGCAGGCGCTTGTTGACCAGGCGGTTCTCTTTTTCGTGATCCTTGATCGTTATCGGTTCAGGCATTTCTACAGCATCTCGTTGAAGAAGGTCGACGCCGCGTCCTGCGGATGAAAGATCAATCCCTGTGAAAATGTGCTGCACCATACCAAAAATGCAGAAACACTTTGTATCCATTTGCCCAACGGCAGGTTGAGCATGATTTGGTAGGCCGTAACGGGTAGGCGTGGGCTCTTGAAGATACCGTATTCACAGACGATGCCGGTTTGCTTGAAGCCAACAGAGGAAGCGTGGAATTGCCACGCCCGTTTTTCGACCGCCCAAAACAAAACCCCATCTGCTTTCGCAAATGGGGTTTCGGAATTTAATCTTGACGATGACCTACTCTCACATGGGGAAACCCCACACTACCATCGGCGATGCATCGTTTCACTAC
>NZ_JBYVMD010000020.1:0-107941 GCF_058145955.1 Pseudomonas sp. A39 | reverse complement strand
GACGCCGAGTTAGCCGCGGACTGATATCTACCTGATGTATGGAGATCAAATTGTGGGAGGGGGCTTGCCCCCGATAGTAGTGGGACAGCCACAGATGCATCAACTGACACACCGCCATCGGGGGCAAGCCCCCTCCCACATTTGAACCGCGATCGACAATCGCAATACCGGTCGGCTTTAAGGCCGCCGCGCCCTGCCTTGGCTTTTGACCTTCGGCGCCCCGTAAACCCACGCTGGCCGAACACAGGCTTTAGAGCGTGGGTAACCCGGCAGGACGCCGAGTTAGCCGCGGACTGATATCTACCTGATGTATGGAGATCAAATTGTGGGAGGGGGCTTGCCCCCGATAGTAGTGGGACAGCCACAGATGCATCAACTGACACACCGCCATCGGGGGCAAGCCCCCTCCCACATTTGGACCGCGATCGACAATCGCAATACCGGTCGGCTTTAAGGCCGCCGCGCCCTGCTTTGGCTTTTGATCTTCGGCGCCCCGTAAAACCACGCGGGCAGAACGCCGGGTTAGCCGCGCTGGGCCAAGGATGGCCCAGCGCGGCGGCCCACGCTCCAAAGCCGGAGTGAGGGCATGCCGAGCCTAGGCGAGGCACCGAGTGGTGGGGCGAAGGCCTTTGGGTTACTTTTGGGCCTTTCCAAAAGTGACCCGCTGTAAGAGCGAAACCATAAGCCGCCGTTACCGCAGCAACGGATATGTACCCCAAGCAAAACCTCAAGACACCACCTCCCCAACCACAACCCCACCCAACCACCACCGCGCCAACCCAAAAACATTCGGCGCCTTGAGCAACGTAAAGTGATTCCCCCCGCCATACCAAACCTGCAACCCACTCCCCTGTCGCCGCCACCCCTCAATCATCCCCCCCTGCTCCCGCTGATTCCCCGCCGCATCCAGCGCTGGGTCTTCAGCCAATACCAACCGCACCATCCCGTTAAAACGCTGAACAGGCCGATACGCCGTGCGCAAAGCCGCCGCATACGTCCGCCCCGGCCCATCCATCGCATCCACCGCCGCGCGCCCCGGCAACAACCCAACGCCGACCATCCCTGCGTGTAGCCGCTGGCGCTGCGTCACCTCATCACACCCGGCAAAGTCGACCCGATCAATCCCCAGCGATTTCCCGGCCGACAACTGCATCGCCTCAATCAAGCGCATCAACGCCGCCGTGGTGGTGTAAACCTTCGCGGCGCCCCCAGGCGACTCACTGTCGATCACCGTCAACGACGCCACCTCCCGCCCGGCCGCCTGCAACCGCAACGCCATCTCCAGCGCGACCCAACCACCAAATGAGTGCCCGACCAAATGCACCGGCCCCTGCGGACACGCCTGTTCCAGCGCCGCCAAGTAACACCGCGCCGCCGCTTCCACCTGGCTATGGGGCACCGCCTGACCCTCCAACCCGCGCGGCTGCAAGCCGAACAGCGGCCAGTCGCGCCCCAGCGCTTCGCCCAGGCCCACAAACCCGGTGACGCTATCTCCGGCCCCCGGCACGCAGAACACCGGCGCATACCCCGCCCGGCCACTCTGAATTCGCAGCAACGGTTGATGCTGCGCCTGAACCACCGGCGCACTCGTCGCCAAGGCCTCGGTCAGCGCCTGCCCCAGCGCCTGGATATGCGGCGCCTGCATCATGCTCTGGTGATCTCCCGGCACCTCCACCTGGCGCAATTGCCCTGGCGCCAAGGCATCGATCCAACCCAGCGAATCACTGCGTCGTGACAACTCGGTCGGACGCTCACTCGCGCTGAACAGATGCACCGCAACCGGCAACGGGAACACGCTGTAGTGCGCCAGCGCATGCCCGTGCCCGACTTCCCGTTCGATAAAGCTCAAGAGGTCCGCGTCCGCAGCCGCCGCCATTTGCGCGTATAGCAGACCTTGATCGCGACAGCGTCGCAGCAGGCCCGCAAAGTCCAGCTGTCCAATCTGCGACTCCAATTGCCCAAGGCTCGCCAGTTCATCCACACCTCCCTGTGCTTTCCAATACGCCGTGCACTGCAACAACAAGTGCCGCTTAAGCGCGTCCGGCCCGCTCCAGCGCGCCTTGCCCTGGTCGGTCATGCGCGGCACGTAGCTGTCGATCAAACCGAGGAATGCCACCGGTTCATCCAGCCCCAATAGTTGCATTGCCACTTCATAGGCCAGCACCCCGCCGAACGACCAGCCGGCGACCCGGTAAGGCCCATGGGGTTGAATGCCGCGAATCAACCCGACCAGCCGCGCCGCCAGGCCTTCCATGGTGTTCAGGTACGGCTCGCCCAGCGCTAAGCCCGGCAGCCCGTAAATCGGATAGTCACCGGGCAGATGCTGGCCCAGCGCCGGGAAATACACGTCCATGCCACTGAACTCATGGACCAGGAACAACGGCGCTTGCGTCCCGCTGCTGCGCACCGTGATCACCGAGGTGTCGCGCACCGGCGCATCCGTACGCTGGCGCAGCATCGCGGCCACCGAGGCCACGCTGGCGTGCTGGAACAGCTCGGCCAGCGACACCGCCAACCCCGCTTCGTCCATCAGGCTGACCAGCCGGATCGCCAGCAATGAATGCCCGCCCAACTCGAAGAAGCTGTCATGACGACCGACTTGCTCCACCTTCAACACCTCGGTCCACAGCGCCGCCAGGCTCTGCTCCAGTGCATCGGCTGGCGCCTCGAAATCGCGGCGGTTCAAGGCTTCCAGGGCAGGCACCGGCAAGGCTTTGCGGTCGACCTTGCCGTTGGCCGTCAACGGCAGGTGCGCCAGCGGCACAAAGGCCGACGGCAGCATGTATTCCGGCAGTTGGCCCTGCAGGTAGGCGCGCACACTGTCGATGGCGACGGGTTCATCGGCCCAGGTGAAATACGCCACCAGGCGCTTGTCTCCCGGCGCGTCCTCGCGGGCCAGCACCACCACATCCTGAATACCCGCGAAGGTCGTGAGGCGCGCTTCGATCTCGCCCAATTCAATGCGGAAACCACGGATTTTCACTTGGTCGTCATTGCGCCCGATGCATTCCAGCAGGCCGCCCGCCGTCCAGCGGCCGAGGTCGCCGGTGCGGTACATCAAGGCGTCTGCGTCGAATGGGTCGCGCACAAACTTTTCAGCCGTCAGCGCCGGTCGATTCAAGTACCCCTTGGCCACGCCATCCCCGCCGATGCAGATTTCACCGGTCACGCCCAATGGCACCGGCTGCAACTGCGCATCCAGCACATGGATCTGTGTATTGGAAATCGGTCGACCGATGGGCACGCTGTCGGCGTCCTCCGCAAGCGACCGGACTTCGTAGGCAGTGGCGTAAGTGGTGGTTTCAGTCGGTCCGTAGCAATGCACCACGCGCAACGCCGGCGCACGCGCCAACAGGCTGCGGAATGCCGCCGGGTCGGCACGCTCGCCGCCGCACAGCAGGATGCGCAAGCCCGCCAGGGCCTGGGGAATCAGTTGCACGTACTGGTTGAACAGCGCCGTGGTGACAAACAGCACCGTCACATCCGCCAAGGCCACCCCAAAGGCCGTCGGATCGAGCAAGGTGGCGTGGTCGATCACCTGCACCTGGCCGCCGTTGAGCAACGGCCCCCATACGTCCATGGTGCTGGCGTCGAACGCCGGGTTGGAGGCAAAGGCCACGCGGTCGCTGGCGTTGAAGTCGGCGTAGCCGTTGTTGAGCACCAGGCGCGTGATGCCGCGATGGGGCACCAATACGCCTTTGGGCGTGCCGGTAGAGCCAGAGGTGTACATGATGTACGCCACGCTGTCGGAGGACTGCGACAGGTCCGGGTTGTGGCTCGGTTGCGGATCGAGGACCAGAGTGTCCAGGTCCAGGCGCTGCGCCGGGTAGTCAACGGAGGCGTCGCTGCGGGTCAGCAGCCACGCCGCACCACTGTCCTGCAGCATGAAGCCCTGGCGCTCGGCGGGGGCGTTGATATCCAGCGGCACATACGCGGCAGCGCATTTGAGCACGGCCAACTGGCTGACCAGCAGGTCCAGCGAGCGCGGCAGCAGGATCGCCACATGATCGGCGGGACGCACCCCAAGGCCCATCAGATGATGAGCCAGGCGATTGGCGCGCGTGTTGAGTTCGCCGTAACTCATTGTCACGACGCCGTGTGACTGCTCGCCCTGCAGCGCCGCCAACGCAGCAGGACGGGCCTGGGCCTGGGCTTCGAACAGGCGTTGCACCGTGTGCTCGCGCGGAAAGGGCCGCGTGGTGGCATTGAAATCCAGCAGCTGCTGGCGTTCGGCGGCGGGCAGGATCGGCACGTGGCTGATGGCAGTCGTACCGCCCTGTTCTAACGCCTGCACCACCTGCTCCACGGCAACCTGCAGGTAATCGCACAAACGGCGGGCGCCCTGCCCCACGGCCTTGAGGGAGAACCCCTGACCCAGATCATCCACGCTCAACGACAGGCCGTAGTTGCTGTGCTCTTCGGCCTTGAGCAACTGGATACCCTGTAACGCCTCGGTTGCCGCTTGCGGCGCGCTGTGGCGATAGTTGAACAGCGTATTGAACAGTGGCGTCGTTGCGGGCACGCCACTGCAGCGCTGGGCCAATGCCAACGGCGCCTGCTCATGGCTGAGCAAGTGGGTCAGGCGCGTGTGAGTGGCCCGCAAGGCGTCGCGCACCGAGTGCTGGCCCAGGTCGACCCGCAGCGGCAGGGTGTTGATGAATACGCCCATGGCGCGCTCGGCGCCTTCACCGCCTTGCAGGCGGCCGAGCATCACAGTGCCGAACACCACCTGCTCGCGGCCCGAGACCTTGCCCAGCACCTGGGCCCAGGCCAGGTGCATCAGGCTGGCGGCGCTCACCCCGGACTGGCGCGCCTGAGTACGCAGGCGTTGGCTCAACGCCGGGTCGAGGGCCCGTTGCACTTGCTCCGTGCGGCCCAGGCTGTCGACTTGTGTCGGTTCATCGATCTCGCCGAGCATCTCACGAAAGAACGCCTCGTGATCGTCAACGCCCACGCGGGTCTGGGCCACATAGTTGCGGTACGGCACAGCCGCGCCCAACGTGTGCTGCGTGCCCGACAGGAACGCCTGCAGTTCGTGTTGCAGGATCTCCAGGGCGACGTGGTCCATCACCAAGTGGTGAAACAGCAACGTGGCAGTGTCCTCGGTGCACACCAGGCGCATCAGCGGTGCCTGGGCCACATCGAGCCGTTCCGGCACCGGCCCGTTTTCGACGCACAGCGGGGCTTCGCGCCATACCACCTGCACCGGCTCTTCCAGGCCGTCCCAATGGAACGACGAACGCAGGATGTCGTGACGCTGGATCACCGCCTGCAAGGCCAGGGCAAACGCGTGCATCCGCTGCGGGCTGTCGAACGCAAACTGCGCCCGCAGCACATAGTCGTCGCCGGTCTGCACCGCGCGATGGTGATAGAGCATGCCGGCCTGCAACGGCGCCAGCGGGTAGATGTCCTGCACATTCGCCGCACCGCCGGGGATGCAGGCGACGATACGCTCGATGGCCGGCTGATCCAGCGGTATCAACGGCAACATGTCCGGGGTGATATAAGCGCAATCGGCCGCAATGCCGTTGTCCGGCACCACGACTTCACGACCACCGCCCAGTGCCGCCGCCAAGGCCGACAACGTGGGCTGGCCGAACAACACCTTCACATCCGCTGACAACCCGAGGCGGCGCATGCGTCCCATCAGGCTGACCGCGAGCAGCGAGTGCCCGCCCAGCTCGAAGAAGTTGTCGTGACGGCCCACGCGCTCAACGTTGAGCAGTTCGGCCCAGAGGCTGGCCAAGGCAATTTCGGTATCGCCCTGGGGTGCTTCGTACTCACGCGCCACCACTGAATCCAGGCCCGGCGCGGGAAGTGCCTTGCGGTCGAGCTTGCCGTTGGGGCTCAGCGGCAAGGCGTCGAGATGCACGAAAATGGCCGGCACCATGAATTCCGGCAGATGGTTCAGCAGGTGAGCGCGCAACGCGTCGATGTCGCTGAACGTGCCTGTGTAGTAGGCAATCAGCCGATTGTCGCGGGCGATCACGGCGGCTTCGCTGACCGGCGGGTAGTCGGTGAGGCGTGCCTGGATCTCCCCCAATTCAATACGCAGGCCACGGATTTTCACCTGATCGTCATTGCGTCCCAGGTACTCCAGCGTGCCATCCGCCAAGTAGCGGCCGACGTCACCGGTGCGGTACAGGCGGCCATCGGTGAACGGGTCCTTGAGGAAACGCTCGGCGGTCAATTCAGGCCGGTTCAGGTAGCCGCGTGCCACTTGTACGCCGCCGATGAACAACTCGCCGACCACGCCCAATGGCACCGGCTGCAGGTGGGCATCCAACACGTACATACGGGTATTGGCGATCGGTTTGCCAATCGGTGTGTTGTCCGGCGTCACCGCACCGGCGCAGTTCCAGGCCGTCACATCGACGGCGGCTTCGGTCGGGCCATACAGGTTATGCAACTGGCTGCCTGGCAACTGCTGCTTGAAGCGCCGCACGAGGCTGCCGGGCAAGGCTTCGCCGCTGCACATCACGCGGACTAACCCTTCGGCCTGGCTCACATCGCCATGGGCCAGGAACACATCCAGCATCGACGGCACGAAGTGCAGCGTGGTGATGCGCTCAGCCGCAATCACCTCGCACAGATAGGCCGGGTCTCTGTGGCCGCCAGGGCGCGCCATCACCAGGCAGGCGCCGGTGAACAGCGGCCAGAAGAACTCCCACACCGACACATCGAAGCTGAACGGGGTTTTCTGCAGCACCCGGTCATGGGCTTGCAGGCCATAGGCGTCCTGCATCCACAGCAGGCGGTTGACCACGCCGGGGTGGTCGTTGATCACGCCCTTGGGCTGGCCGGTGGAGCCGGAGGTGTAGATCACGTAGGCGCTGACGCCAGCCACTGGCAGGTTGTCGACGGGTTGGTGCTGCCAGGTCGGTTGGTCCAGGTCGACCACCGCCACGTCCCCCAGCAATGCACGTGTCGCGCCTTGGGCCAGCACCGTGACAGGTGCGCTGTCTTCCAGCATGTAGGCGATACGCTCCAGCGGATACGCCGGGTCCAGCGGCACATAGGCGGCACCGGCCTTGAGGATCGCGTACAGGCCGATGACCATGTCCAGGCCCCGTTCGACGCAGATCGCCACCCGTGAATCCGGCTGTACGCCAAGCGCCAACAGGTGGTGAGCGAGCTGGTTGGCCCGCGCATTCAGCTCGGCATAGGTCAATACCTGGTCACCGGCCTTGACGGCCACGGCATCCGGCGTACGCATCGCCTGCCCTTCGAACAGGCCATGCAAGGTCTGGTCGAGGTTGTACGCCACATCGGTGGCATTGAAGTCGAACAGCAGATGCTGACGCTCCCGCTCGTCCACCAGCGGCACCTGCTCCAGCACCGCCTGGTCGTTATCGACCATGGCCTGCAGCACCCGGGTGAAGTAACCGATATACCGCTGCACTGTCGACTCATCGAACAGCGCTACCGCGTATTCCAAGGCACCGATGATCGTGCCCTGCACTTCCCCCAGGTCCAGGGACAGGTCGAACTTGGCAAAGTGGCTGTTCTCGACGATACCTTCCAAAGCCAGGTCGCCCAGGGCCAGGGTCGGCGCGCTGCTGTCCTGCCAGGTCAGCAGGGTCTGGAACAGCGGGCTGTGGGCCAGGCTGCGCGGCGGGCGGGTAACTTCCACCACTTGCTCGAACGGCAGGTCCTGGTGGGCCTGCGCCGCCAGGGCCTGGGCCTTGACCCGCGCCAGCAGCGCCTCGGTGCTCGGCTCGCCGGAGGTATCGATGCGCACCGCCAGGGTGTTGACGAACAGGCCGATCAGCCCTTCCACCTCGCTGCGCGTGCGATTGGCCACGGGTGAGCCGATCACCACATCCTGCTGCCCGGACAACCGCGCGAGCAACGAGGCCCAGGCGCTCATCAGGGTCATGTACAGCGTAGTGCCGTGACGTTGGCTCAACGCCTTGAGCCCGGCGGTGAGGCGTTCGTCCAGGCGCACGTCGACGCTGCTGCCGGCGTAGTCCTGCTCTGCCGGGCGCGGGCGGTCGGTGGGCAACGTGAGCAAGGCCGGCGCACCCGCCAGCGTCTGCTGCCAATAGGTGCTCTGGCGGTGCAGCACTTCACCGCTGAGCCACAGGCGCTGCCACACGGCGAAGTCGCCGTACTGGATCGGCAACGGCGGCAACGGGTCCGCCTGGCCGTGGCTGAACGCCTGGTACAGCGCCATCAGTTCACGGGTGAGCACGCCCATGGACCAGCCATCGGAGACGATGTGGTGCAGGGTCAGCAGCAACACATGGTGATCGTCAGCCATGACCACCAAACGCCCGCGCAGCAGCGGGCCGCGCTCCAGGTCGAAGGGTGCCGAGGCTTCGCCGTGGATCAACGCGTCCAGCGCCTGCTGGGGTTGCGGGTGACGGCGCAGGTCCTGCACTTGCAGGGGCAGCACGTCTTCGGCGGGTACGATTAATACCTGGGCGTCATCGCCGTGCTGGGCAAAGCGGCTGCGCAGGGTTTCGTGGCGCGCGACGATGCGGGCCAGCGCGCGTTGCAGCGCCTCCACGTGCAACTGCCCACGCAGACGCAGGCCGATAGGAATGTTGTAGGCGGTGTTGGCGCCTTCCATCAGCGCCAGGAACCACAGGCGCTGCTGGGCGAAAGACAGCGGCGTGTCTTCGTCACGATTGGCCGGGAGGATATCCGGCAAGGCGCTGCGACCGGACTGGGCCAACACCTCGGCGACCGCCGCGAGTTCGGCATTGGCAAACAAGTCGCCGAGCAGCAACTCCACTCCCAGGCGCTGGCGGATCTGCGAGACCATGCGCATGGCCAGCAGGGAATGCCCGCCCAGCTCGAAGAAATGATCGCGACGCCCCACCCGCTCCACTTGCAGCACATCGGCCCAGATCTGCGCCAGCACGTTTTCGATTTCACCTTCGGGGGCCACGTACTCGCGGGTAAACACGGCGGCCATGTCCGGCGCCGGCAGGGCCTTGCGGTCGAGCTTGCCGTTGGCGGTCAGGGGCAACGCGTCCAGCTTCACGTAGGCGACCGGCACCATGTAGTCCGGCAAATGCGCCACCAGGTGGGCGCGGAGTTCGGCCACCACCAGCGGGTCGAGTTGGCGGTTTTCGGTGAAATACGCCACCAGCCGCTCTTCACGCACCAGCACCACGGCTTCCTGGATACCCGCCAACTGGTTGAGTTGGGCTTCGATTTCGCCCAGTTCGATGCGCATGCCACGGATCTTCACCTGGTCATCATTGCGGCCCAGGTACTCAAGATTGCCGTCCGGCAGCCAGCGCGCCAGGTCGCCGGTGCGGTACATGCGCCCGGCGTTGAACGGGTCGTGCAGGAAGCGTTCGGCGGTCAGCTCCGGGCGGTTCAGATAGCCGCGCGCCACACCTTTGCCGCCGACGTACAACTCTCCCGCCACACCCAGCGGCACCGGCCGTTGCTGCTCATCCAGCAGGTACACCGTGGCATTGGCGATGGGTTTGCCGATGTGCAACGGCTGGCCGGCCTCGACCTTGCCGGAGGTGGCGACCACCGTGGCTTCGGTGGGGCCATAGTTGTTGATCAGGTCAAAGCGCTGCGCCCGGCCGAACTGGCGCAGGCGATCACCGCCGATCAACAGGGTGCGCAGCGTCGGGTGTTCGATCTGCTGGCTGAAGGCGTACTCGGCCACCGGCGTGGGCAGGAAGCACACGTCCAAGGGCTGCGCGCACCACCAGGCCAGCAGCGCGTCGACATCCTCGGCGCCGTCATGGGCCGGTGGCAGGTGCAGGGTCGCGCCGACGCAGAGCGCCGGCCAGACTTCCCAGGCCATCGCGTCAAAGCCGAACCCGGCAACACTGGCAGTGTGGCGCCCGGCGCACAGGTCAAAGGCGTTGCAATGCCAGTCCACCAGATTGGCGACGGTGTGGTGCTCCACCATCACGCCCTTGGGCAGGCCGGTGGAGCCGGAGGTGTAAATCACATAAGCGAGGTTGGACGGCGTGACCGCCACCTTGGGGTTGCTCGCCGAATGGTGCTGCCAGGTGTAGCGATCGAGGTTGATCACCGGCACATCCAGGGCCGGCAGGCGTTCCAGCAAGGCCTGCTGGGTCAACACCGCCACCGGGGCGCTGTCGCTGAGCAGGTAGTTGAGGCGCTCGGCCGGGTGCGACGGGTCCACCGGCACATAGCAGGCGCCGGCCTTGAGAATCGCCAACAGGCCGGCCAGGGTGTCCAGGCCACGGCGGGCAACGATGGCAACGCGGTCGTCGGGCATGACCCCCAACGCCAGCAAGTGATGGGCCAGCAGGTTGGCTTGCTGGTTGAGTTCGGCATACGTCTGCTGGCGGCCCTGGTGCACGGCGGCAATCGCATCAGGCGTCAGCGCGGCCTGGGCTTCGATGCGCCCGTGCAGCGTGGTGCCTCGGGGGAAATCCGTGTGGGTGGCGTTGAAGTGTTCCAACAACCACTGCTGCTCGGCGAACGGAAGCACTGGCACTTGGTTGAGCGCAGTGCCTGGCGCCTGCTCCAGCGCGGTCAACAGGTTCTCCAAGGCGGTTTGCACGTAGGCACACACGCGCTGCGGATCGACCAGGTTGCTGGCCAGCAGGCTCAGGGCAAAGTCATCGCCAAGGTCGTCGACACTCAGGGTCAAGGGGTAGTTGGTACGTTCCTCTGCGCTCAGCGCAGCGATCCCCTGCCAGGCCGAGATCGCTTCGTCACTGGCGGCCGAGGCACTGTGGCGATAATTGAGCAAGGCGCTGAACAACGGCGTCGGCGCCACCACGCCACTGCACCGCTGGGCCAGCGCCAACGGTGCGTGTTCATGCCGCAGCAACGTCGTCAGCCGCGCATGAGTCGCCTTGACCCCGGCGCGCACGTCCTCGCTGCCCACGTCCACGCGAAACGGCAAGGTGTTGATGAAGATACCCAGCGCCCGGTCTGTGTCATGACTGCCCTGCATGCGGCCCATCAACACCGTGCCGAACACCACCTGTTCCTTGCCGGCCAACACCCCCAGCACCTGCGCCCACCCCAAATGGAACAGGCTGGCTGCGCTGACCCCCAGGTGCCGTGCCTGTGCGCGCAGCCGTTGCGACAGCACCGCCGGCAGCGCCAGGTGTACCTCGTTAATGCCCCGCGCATCGCCCTGCACATCGCTCAAGCCAAACGGCAAGGTGGGTTCGCTGATGTCGCCAAGCATCTGGCGAAAGAAGTGTTCGTGTTCCTGCTCGCTGATCCCCAACCGCGCCTGAGCCACATAATTGCGAAACGGCACGGCCTGGCCCAACGCCGCGCCCTGCCCTAACAGGTAGGCCTGCAGCTCGTGGCACACCACCTCCAGGGCGCTGTGATCAAGGGCCATATGGTGGAACAGCAGGCTGGCAACGATACGTTGATTGGCCACGTCTTCGGCCCGCACCAGACGCAGCAGCGGCGCCTGGGACACGTCGAGGCGATAGTGGCGAGCATCGAACAGGGCGTGCAGTTGCGTGGCGATGTCGCCGTCGGCCGGGTCCAACGCCAAGGCCTGCACCGGCAGGCGCGCGCGGCGCCACACCACTTGCGACGGTTGCTGCACGCCCTCCCAGACCACCCCTGTGCGCAGGATGTCGTGACGGTCCATCACCGCTTGCAGCGCCTGGGCAAACGCCTCGAAACGTTCCAGGCTGTCGAAGGAAAATTGCGATTGCATCACGTACGGGTCGCCCCGCTCGGCACTGACGTGGTGGAACAGAATGCCTTCCTGCAACGGCGCCAGCGGGTAGATGTCCTGGATATTCGCCACGCCACCGTCGACGCTGGCGACGATACGGTCGATCTCGTCCTGGCTCAGCGTCGACAACGTCAACATCGCCGGCAGGATGCGTTCGGCGTCCGCCGGGATGCCATTGGCGGGCACGTCGACCACGCCCGCCTTCGTCGCCGAGTATTCACCGGCCTTGATCAGTTCGATCAACGCCGGTTTGTGCTCGCGCAAGGCGGCGAGGATTGCCGGGTCGCTCAAGGCTTGCTTGTTGCCCTGCACCGATAGCTGTTCGCCCTTGAGCGCCAGCTGGATGTCCTTGGTCTTTAGCGTCGCCAGCAGTTGGTTGATGCTCACAGGACGATCTCCATTCGTTCAGTCAATGCGGCGTAGCCAGCCAGGGTCGGCTGTTCGAACAACGCGCGCACGTCGGCTTCCATGCCTTCCTGGCGCAAGCGCCCGATCAGGCTGACGGCGAGCAGCGAGTGCCCACCCAGTTCAAAGAAATTGTCATGCCGCCCTACCCGCTCCACGTTGAGCAGTTCAACCCAGAGCCGGGCCAGCAGGATTTCGGTGTCCCCTTCGGGGGCTTCGAACGCGCGTACCCGCCGTGCGTCCATGCCCGGTGCCGGCAGGGCCTTGCGGTCGAGTTTGCCGTTGGGGCTCAAGGGCAGCGCGTCGAGGTGCACGAACAGCGCAGGCACCATAAAGTCCGGCAGGTGCAATAGCAGTTGGGCACGCAGGCTTTCGACGGGCGTGTGCTCGCCGGTGTAGTAGGCGACCAGGCGCTCGTCGCGGGCCACCACCACGGCGTCCTTGACCGATGCGTGTTCGCTCAAGCGCGCCTGGATTTCCCCCAGTTCGATACGCAGGCCACGGATTTTTACCTGGTCGTCGTTACGCCCCAGGTACTCGATATTGCCATCGGGCAGGTAACGGCCCACGTCCCCTGTGCGGTACAGGCGCCCGCCGGTGAACGGGTCCTTGAGGAAACGCTCGGCCGTCAGTTGCGCACGGTTCAAGTAACCCCGCGCCACCTGCACCCCGCCGATAAACAACTCGCCCACCACGCCCAATGGCACCGGTTGCAACTGTGCATCCAGTACGTACATGCGGGTATTGGCGATGGGTTTGCCAATCGGTGTGTTGTCCGGCACCTCGGGCCGCGCACAGTTCCAGGCGGTCACGTCCACCGCCGCTTCGGTGGGGCCATACAAGTTGTACAGGCCGATGCCCGGCAATTGCTGCTTGAAGCGCCGCACCAGGCTGCCCGGCAGGGCTTCGCCGCTGCACATCACACGGACTAACCCTTCGGCCTGGCTCACATCGCCATGGGCGAGGAATACGTCGAGCATCGACGGCACGAAGTGCAAGGTGGTGATCCGCTGCGCCTCGATCACTTCGCACAGATAGGCCGGGTCCTTGTGCCCGCCCGGACGCGCCATCACCAGGCGCGCACCGGTAAACAGTGGCCAGAAGAATTCCCACACCGACACGTCGAAACTGAACGGGGTTTTCTGCAGCACCGCATCCTCCGCGTTGAGCCCGTAGGCGTCCTGCATCCAGAGCAAGCGGTTGACCACCCCGGCGTGCTCGTTGATCACCCCCTTGGGCTCGCCGGTGGAGCCGGAGGTGTAGATCACGTAGGCGGCATGGCGAGCGGTCAGGCCCGGGACCTGGGGGTTGGTCGCGGGCTGGTGCTGCCACGTGACGTGATCAAGCTCGATCACCGGCACGTCGCCCAGCAGCGCATGGGTGGTTGCTTGCGCGAGGACCACCACCGGCGCGCTGTCCTGCAGCATGTAGGCGATGCGCTCCTGGGGGTAGGCCGGGTCCAGCGGCACGTAGGCGCCGCCGGCCTTGAGGATGGCGAACAGGCCGACCACCATGTCCAGGCCACGCTCGAGGCAGATCCCCACCCGTGTATCCGGCAGTACGCCGCGCTCACGCAGATGATGGGCCAGGCGATTGGCGCGTTCGTTGAGTGCCTGGTAGGTCAGCCGTTGCTCTGCGGCAATCACCGCCACCGCCTCCGGCGTGCGCTCGGCCTGGGCTTCGAACAGCCCCTGCAGGGTCTGATCGAGATCGTACGGCACCTCGGTTGAGTTGAATTCGACCAGCAGCTTATTGCGCTCTTCGGCGCCCAGGATCGGCAAACGATCGAGCGCGTGTTGCGGCGCGTGCTCCAACGCCTCGACCAGGCCCGACAGCGCGGTCTGCAGGTAATCGCACACGCGTTGCGCATCGACGCGTGCCAGGGCGGTGATGTCATAGCCATCGCCCAAATCGTCCACGTTCAAGGTCAACGGGTAGTTGGTACGTCCGTCGTTGACCAGGGTCTGCATGCCTTCCCAGGCCTGCTGCGCCTCTTGCGAGCGGGTGGCCGCGCCACGGTGACGGTAATTAAGCATTGAGCTGAACAGCGGGGCCGGGGCAGCGACCCCACTGCAACGCTGGGCGAGCGCCAGGGACGCGTGTTCATGGCCGAGCAAGGCGCTGAGCCGTTCGTGGGTCGCCCGTACGGCGGCACGTGCGCCTTGACCGTCGATGTCCAGGCGCAGCGGCAAGGTGTTGATAAATACCCCAAGGGCGCGGTCTGCGCCCTCGCCGCCTTGCAGGCGTCCGACTAATACGGTACCGAACACCACGCTGTGGCGGCCCGATGTCGCCGCCAGCACCTGGCCCCACGCCAAGTGAAACAGGCTCGCCGTGCTCACCCCCATCAGCCGGGCCTGGGCCCGCAAGCGGCGGTTGAGGTCGCTGTGCAGGCGCAGGCTGTGCTCCTCGATGGCGCTGCCGTCGCCGCGGACGTCCTGCCAGCCGAAGGGCAAGGTCGGCTCGTCGATGTCGCCAAGCATTGCGCGGAAAAAGCCTTCGTGCTCCTGTTCGCTCACGCCCAACCGCGACTGAGCCACGTAGTTGCGGTACGGCATCGGTGCAGCCGCTGGCACTTGCCGGCCGAGCAGGAAGCCCTGCATTTCCCGCAGCACGACGTCAAACGCGGTGTGGTCGAGGACGATGTGGTGGTACAGCAATACCGCGACCACCCGTTGATGGGCGGGATCCTGGGCATACATCAGGCGGATCAGCGGGGCCTGGCTGATGTCCAGGCGATAGCGTCGTGCATCGAAACGTTCGTGCAGGCCGGCCAGTACATCGCCTTGCAGGTGCAGCGCCTGCACCTGCAGTTCGGCGGTGCGCCACACCACTTGCAGCGGTTGCGCCAAGCCCTCCCAGACCACGCCGGTGCGCAGGATATCGTGACGATCGATCACCTGTTGCAACGCTTGGGTGAAGGCGTTGAGACGTTCGAGGCTGTCAAACGCCAGGTGCGTTTGCAGCAGGTACGGGTCGCCCTGCTCAGCGGTGATGTAATGGTAGAGAATGCCCTCTTGCAACGGCGCCAGCGGGTAGATGTCCTGCACATTCGCCGTACCGCCGGGTACTTGCGCGACCACTTGGTCGATCGTTGCCTGGTCGAGTTCCACCAAGGTCAGCAGGTCCGGCGTAATGCGCCGGCAGTTGGCGGGAATGCGATTAACCGGCACCTGCACTTCGCGACCACTGCCGACGGCGGCGGCCAGTGCGGCCAGGGTCGGCTGGCTGAACAGCACGCGCACATCGGCACTCAGGCCGACCTGGCGCATGCGTTCGATCAGGCTGACGGCCAGCAAAGAATGGCCGCCCAGCTCGAAGAAGTGGTCATGGCGCCCGACCTGCTCGACGTGCAAGACCTCGGCCCAGATGCGCGCCAAGGTGGTTTCAACTTCGCCTTGGGGCGCTTCGTATGCGCGGGTCAGCAGCGCGGCGTGATCGGGTTCCGGCAGCGCCTTGCGGTCGAGCTTGCCGTTGGCGGTCACCGGTAATGCGTGCAGCTTCACATAGGCGACCGGGACCAGGGCATCGGGCAATTGGGCTTGCAGCTGCGTGCGCAGGGTGTCGATGTCCAGCGGTTGCTGTGCGGTGAACCAGGCAATCAAGCGACCTTCGCGCACCAGTACCACCGCTTCGCCGACGCCGTCCAGGGCGGCCAGGCGGCTTTCGATTTCCCCCAGTTCCACCCGTACGCCACGCAGTTTGACTTGGTCATCGTTACGGCCCAGGTACTCGATGTTGCCATCGGGCAGCCAGCGCGCCAGGTCGCCGGTGCGGTACATGCGCCCGGCGTTGAACGGGTCTTGCAGGAAGCGTTCGGCAGTCAGGTCGGGCCGGTTCAGGTAACCCCGCGCCACACCGCTGCCGCCCACATACAGCTCGCCCGTCACCCCCACCGGCACCGGGCGCAATTGCGCGTCCAGCAAGTAGACGCTGGCATTGGCGATCGGCCGACCGATATGCAACACCTGCCCCGCGCGCACGCGGCCGGAGGTGGCAACCACAGTGGCCTCGGTGGGGCCGTAGTTGTTGATCACCGCAAAGCGCCGCTCGTGAGTGAACTGACGCAGGCGATCGCCGCCGATCAGCAGGATGCGCAACGTAGGGTGTTGCAGCTGCTGGCTGAAGGCGTATTCGGCCACCGGCGTCGGCAGGAAGCTGACGTCCAGCGGCTGCGCCAGCCACCAGGCCAGCAGTTCATCGATGTTTTCATTGCCGACGTTGGCCGGCGGCAGGTGCAAGGTGGCCCCCACGCACAGTGCCGGCCACACCTCCCAGGCCATCGCATCAAAACCAAACCCGGCGACGCTGCTGGTGTGGCCCGCGGCCCCCAGGCCAAAGGCTTCGCAGTGCCAATGCACGAGGTTTTCCACGGTACGGTGTTCCACCATGACGCCCTTGGGCTGGCCGGTGGAGCCGGAGGTGTAGATCACGTAGGCCAGGTGCGCCGGGGTAAGCGTGTTGAGTGGTGGGTTGGTGACGGCGAGGTGCTGCAAGCGTGGGTCATGCAGGTCTACGCTGGCGACCTCGCCCAATAACGCGCGAGTACTGGCTTCGGCCACCGCCACCACGGGTGCGCTGTCGTGCAGCAGGTAGGCGATGCGCTCGGCGGGATACGCCGGGTCGATGGGCACGTAACCGGCACCGGCCTTGAGGATGCCCAGCAAGCCCACCAGCATCTGCGGGCCGCGACGGCAGCAGAGCGCGACACGGTCGTCGGGCTGTACACCGAGTGCCAGCAGGTGATGGGCCAGTTGGTTGGCGCGTTGGTTGAGTTGTTCATAGGTCAACGCCTCACCGCCTTGCAGCACCGCGACGGCCTGGGGTTGGCGTTCGGCCTGGACCTCAAAGGCACCGTGGACGGTCTGCCCCTGCGGGAAATCATGGACGGTGGCGTTGAAGTCGCGCAGCAGGGTTTCGCGCTCCGTTGCCGCCAGCATCGGCAGTTGGTTGAGCGCGGTCTGCGGTGCACTTTCCAAGGCGGCCACCAACTGCTCCACGGCGTTGTGCATGTAGGCGCACAGGCGCTGGGCGCCGATCTGCGGCAGCGCCAACACGGTCAGGCCGAAGCCCTCACCCAAGTCGTCCACGCTCAAGGTCAACGGGTAGTTGCTGCGCTCTTCACCGCCGAGCAATTGCACGCCTTCCCAGATGCCATGGCCATCGCGGGCCATTTCGTCGGGGCTGCTGTGACGGTAGTTGAGCAACGCACTGAACAACGGCGATGCGTTCGCCACGCCGCTGCAACGCTGGGCCAGCGCCAGGGACGCGTGTTCATGGCCGAGCAAGGCGCTCAAGCGCCCATGAGTCGCCTTGACCGCAGCAGCGGCAGTCGCCGCCACGTCGACGCGCAGCGGCAGGGTGTTGATGAACATGCCCAGCGCGCGGTCCGCACCGTCACCGGCCTGCATGCGGCCCATCAACACGGTGCCGAACACCACGTCGTCACGCCCGGACACCAGCCCCAGCACCTGTGCCCAGGCCAGGTGCATCAGGCTCGCCGCGCTGACCCCCAACTGCCGCGCCTGCTCGCGCACCCGCCGAGCCAGCGCGGCGTCCACCGGCTGTTCGGCCTCTTCGATATCACGCCCATCGCCCTGCACGTCCTGCACACCAAACGGCAAGGTCGGTTCCTCCACGTCGGCGAGCATGTCGCGGAAGAACGCCTCGTGCTCCTCCACGCTGACGCCCAGGCGCGCCTGGGCCACGTAATTGCGAAACGGCGCCGCCACGGGCAAGTCCTGGGCCTGGTTGAACATGAACGCACGCATCTCCTGGCCCACCACGGCCATGGCGGTGTGGTCCAGCGCCAAGTGGTGGAACAGCAGGATCGCGGCGACCCGGTTGTGCTGCGGATCCTGGGCATACACCATGCGCAGCAACGGCGCCTGGGTGATATCCAGACGGTAGTGGCGAGCGTCGAAGCGTGCGTGAAGCTGCTCGATGATGCCGCCGTCCGCCGGGTCCAGGGCAACCTCCTGAACCACCAGCTGCGCCTCGCGCCACACCACTTGCACCGGGCTGTCCAGGCCTTCCCAGACCACGCCGGTACGCAGGATGTCGTGGCGGGCCACCACCTGTTGCAGCGCGCCCATGAACCCATGCAGACGCTCCAGGCTGTCGAACGCCATGCGCGATTGCAGCAGGTACGGATCGCCCTGCTCGGCGCTGATGTGGTGGTAAAGAATGCCTTCCTGCAACGGCGCCAGTGGGTAGATGTCCTGCACATTCGCCGCACCACCCGGCACGTTCGCGACAATACGCTCGATGGACGCCGGGTCGAGCTGCACCAACGTCAGCATCGACGGGGTGATCTGCGTGCAACCCAGCGGAATACCATTGGCCGGCACCACGACTTCCCGGCCGCTGCCCACTGCAGCGGCCAGCGCCGCCAGGCTTGGCTGGTTGAACAAAACGCGTACGTCACAGCTCAGGCCGACCTGGCGCATGCGCTCGATCAGGCTGACCGCCAGCAACGAATGCCCGCCCAGTTCGAAGAAATGATCGTGACGCCCGACCCGCTCCAGCTTGAGCACGTCCTGCCAGATCTGCGCCAGTTGGGTTTCCACTTCGCCTTCCGGGGCTTCAAAACCGCGACTTAACAGCGCGCTCTGATCCGGCACCGGCAGACCCTTGCGGTCGAGTTTGCCGTTGGCGGTGAGCGGCAACAGCTCCAGCCACACATACGCCGACGGCACCATGTAGTCCGGCAACTGGCCCTGCAAATGCGCACGCAGGGCTTCGATCTCCAGCGCCGCACCGGCCGTGTAATAGGCGACCAGGCGTTTGTCGCCCGGCTCGTCTTCACGGGCCAGCACCACGGTGTCTTTCACGCCAGGGAAACTGGCCAGGCAGGTTTCGATCTCGCCGGGCTCGATACGGAAACCACGGATCTTCACCTGCAGGTCGTTGCGCCCCTGGTACAGCAAGGTGCCGTCGGCCTGCCAGCAAGCCAGGTCACCGGTGCGGTACAGCACGCCGTCGCCAAACGGGTTGGGGATGAATTTCTCGGCGGTCAGTTGCGGCTGGTTCAAATAGCCCGTGGCGACGCCCGCACCGCCGATGTAAAGCTCGCCGACCACGCCCAGCGGCACCGGTTGCTGGCGCGCGTCCAGCACGTAGGCCTGGGCATTCGCGATCGGCTTACCGATGGGAATACCGCCCTCGCCGACCCGAGTGATTTCAAAGGTGGTGGAAAACGTGGTGGCTTCGGTGGGCCCGTAGCCATTGAGCAGGTGCTGGGGTTTGCCGTGTTCGAGCACCCGGCTGATCACCTGCGGGTCGAGCACGTCACCGCCGACAATCAGGTAGCGCAACTGGTGGAAGACCGGCATCAGCGCATCGGCGTACTGGTGGAACAGCCCCGCGGTCATCCACAGCACGCTGACGGATTGCTCCTGCAACAGCGCAGCGAACGCAGCCTGGGACAACAGCACCGCGTGCTCGACCACCACCACGCAACCGCCATTGAGCAACGGCGCCCACACATCCAGGGTGCTGGCGTCGAACGCCGGGTTGGAGGCGAACGCCACGCGGTCCCGCGCGTTGAACTCGGCATAGCCGTTATTGAGCACCAGTCGCGAGATGGCGCGGTGCGGCACTTGCACGCCTTTGGGCGCACCGGTGGAACCGGAGGTGTAGAGGATATAGGCGACGCTCTCCGAGGACTGGGGCAGTTCAGGGTTACGCGGCGACAGGCCGTCCAGGTTCAGGTCGACCAGGCTGCTGAGCACCCGATGCGCGCCACTGTCTTGCACGATAAATGCCTGGCGCTCGACCGGCGCATTGACGTCCAGCGGTACATACACCGCCGCGCATTTGAGGATCGCCAGTTGGCAGATCAACAGGTCGAGCGAACGTGGCAGCGCAATCGCCACGCTTTCGCCCGGCTGCACGCCCTGGTTGAGCAGGTGATGGGCCAGGCGGTTCGCGCGCCGATTGAGGTCGCGGTAGCTCAACGACAGCGGGCCATGCACCGCTGCCACCGCTTCCGGACGGGCCAGCGCCTGGGCTTCGAACAGTTGATGCACGGTGAGGTGCGCTGGGTAGTCACGGGCGGTGGCATTGAAGTCCACCAGCAATTGGTGGCGCTCGGCGGCCGGCAGGATCGAGACGGCCTGCAGCGGTGTGGTGGGCGCCTGCTGCAAGGCGGTCACCAGGTGGCGCAACGCGGTGAGCATGTAGTCGCCCACGCGCTGCACGTCCAGGCTCGCCACGCCTTGTACGGTCAGGGCAAAGCCTGTGCCCAGGTCATCGACGTTGAGCACCAGCGGGTAGTTGCTGCGTTCTTCGGAACTGAGAATCTGGATGCCGGAGGCCGCGAACGGGCTGTGCCCCGGCGCCTCGCCCGGCGCGCTGTGACGATAGTTGAGCAAGGTGCTGAACAACGGCAGCGAACCCGGCACGCCACTGCAACGCTGGGCCAGGGACAACGACGCGTGCTCATGCCCGAGCAACTGCGCCAGGCGCGCGTGGGTGGCGCGTACACCGGCTTGTACGCCGACGCTGCCCAGGCTGACGCGCAGCGGCAAGGTGTTGATGAACATCCCCAGCGCCCGGTCAGCGCCCTCGCCGCCCTGCATGCGCCCCAGCAACACGGTGCCGAACACTACCGCCTGCTGGCCGGACACCTGCCCGAGCACCTGCGCCCAGGCCAGGTGCACCAGGCTCGCCGTGCTCACGCCCAATTGCCGCGCCTGTTCGCGCAGGCCCAGGCTCAAGGCCGGTTCCAGTGGCAGGTGGGCTTCAAGGATGCCGCTGCCGTCGCCATTCACGTCCTGCAACCCGAAGGCCAGGGTCGGCTCGTCGATATCGCCAAGCATCTCGCTGAAAAATGCTTCGTGCTGCGCCTGGCTGACCCCAAGCCGTGCCTGGGCCACATAGTTGCGGTACTGCACCGCGTCGGGTAATTGCGCGCTGTTGCCGGACAGGCTCGCGCTCATTTCTTCCACCAACACCTGCAGGGCGGTGTGGTCCAGCAGGATATGGTGCAGCAGCAGGATGCCGACGAAACGGCCCTGTTCCTCGGCGTAGGCAAAACGCATCAGCGAGGCACGGCTCAGGTCGAGGCGGAAGTGGCGAGGATCGAAGCGTTGCTGCAGTTGCTCAAAAGGCTCGTCGATACGCTCGACGGCCAGCGCGGCCTGGCGCAACACCACCTGCACCGGCTCATTGAGGCCTTCCCAGAGGATCGCGGTGCGCAGGATGTCATTGCGCTCGATCACGCTGTGCAGGGCCTGGATAAACGCGTCCACCGCCGCCTGGTCGTTGAAGCTGAACTGCACCTGCAACACGTAGGGATCGCCCTCGGTGGTTGCCAGGTGATGATAGAGAATACCGGCCTGCAACGGCGCCAGGCCGTAGATGTCCTGCACGTTGCTGATGCCGCCGGGCACGCGCTGGATGATGTGGTCGAGGGCCGCCTGGTCCAGTTCCACCAGGGGCAGCATGTCCGGGGTGATGTGCGTGGTGGCGTGGGTTATCAGGTTGGTCGGGACCTGCACCTCTTGCTGCCCGCCCACCGCCGCCGCCAGTGCCGCCAGGGTCGGCTGGCCGAATAGCACACGCACGTCGGCGCTGAGGTCGACCTGGCGCATGCGTTCGATCAGCTTGACCGCCAACAGCGAATGGCCGCCCAGTTCGAAGAAGTTGTCGTCACGCCCCACGTGCTCGAACTTGAGCAGGTCTTGCCAGATCGCCGCGATGGCGTTTTCCACCGCGCCTCGGGGGGCTTCATAGCCCCGTCGAGCGAGGGCATCGGCGTCCGGTGCGGGCAGTGCCTTGCGATCAAGCTTGCCGTTGGTGGTCAACGGGAATTGATCCAACTGCACGAAGGCGCTGGGCACCATATGTTCGGCCAGGCTCAGCAGCAGGTGGTCACGCAGGTCGGCGGCGCGCAGTGCGCCTTCGGCAATCACGTAGGCCACCAGGCGCTTGTCACCCGGCGCGTCTTCACGGGCGATCACCACGGCGTCACGCACACCCTCGGCGCTGGCTAGGTGCGCTTCGATCTCGCCCAGTTCGATGCGGAAACCGCGGATTTTCACCTGGTCATCGTTGCGGCCCAGGTATTCGACGCTGCCGTCGGCCAGCAGGCGACCGAGGTCACCCGTCTTGTACATACGCAGACCGGTGGCCGGGTCGGGCAGGAAGCGCTCGGCGGTCAGCGCGTCACGGTTGAGGTAACCGCGCGCCACACCGGCGCCGCCCACGTACAACTCACCGACCACACCCAGCGGCAACGGCTCGCGACGCGCGTCGAGCACATACAGTTGCAAATCGGGAATGCGCACGCCAATCGGGCTGACACCCACCAACTGCGCGTCCGCCGCCTCCAGGGCGCGGTAGGTCACGTGCACGGTGGTTTCGGTGATGCCGTACATGTTCACCAGTTGCGTGCCGGCGTTGATCGCCCGGGCGTACCAGGGCTTGAGCATGCCCGGCTCCAGCGCTTCGCCGCCGAAGATCACCTGGCGCAGGGAATGGGACTGCGGGTTCTGGCCTTGTGCGGCGATCAATTGGCGGAAGGCGCTGGGCGTCTGGTTGAGGATGCTCACGCCCGCTTCGCACAGCAGCGTGTAGCACTCGTCCGGTGAGCGGCTGACCAGTTGCGGCACGATCAGCAACTGGCCGCCGTGCATCAGTGCGCCCCAGATTTCCCAGACCGAGAAGTCGAAGGCGAAGGAGTGAAACAGCGCCCAGACGTCGTTGCGGTTGAAGTCGAACCAGTGCTCGGTGGCCGTGAATAAGCGGGCGACCTGGCGGTGCTCGATCATCACGCCCTTGGGCTGGCCAGTGGAGCCGGAGGTGTAGATCACATAGGCCAGGTGGGCCGGGCTGACGTTGACCCGCGGGTTGACGATGGATTCACCGCGCAGGCCGTTGAGGTCGACCTGTGGCAAGTCGCCAACCAGATGGCGCGTGTTGGCTTGTACCAACACGGCCAAGGGTTCGCTGTCGGCCAGGGTGTAGGCGATGCGCTCCAGCGGGTACGCCGGGTCGATCGGCACGTAGCCGGCGCCGGCCTTGAGGATGCCCAGCAGGCCGATGATCATTTCCGGGCCACGCTCCACGCAGATCGCCACGCGGTCATCCGGGCGGATGCCCTGGGCCAGCAGGCGGTGGGCGACTTGGTTGGCGCGCTCGTTGAGCTGGCGGTAGGTGAGGCGCTGGTTGTCGAAGCGCAAGGCAATGGCTTCAGGCTGGGCGGCGGCGTGGGTTTCGACGTGTTGGTGGATCAGGGCGGTGTCGGCGTAAAGCGCGGGGCTGTGATTGAAGCGATGCAACAGGCTCTGGCGTTCGGTGTCGGGCAGGATAGTCAGGCCGCTGAGCGGCGTATCCGGTCGCTGTTCAAGGGCCTCGGCCAGGCTTTCCAGAGCGGTATGCAGGTAGGTGGCGACACGTTCGGCACCGATGGACGCGTCGACCATCACGGTCAGGGCGAAATCTTCACCCAGGTCATCGACGTTGACCGTCAGCGGGTAGTTGGTGCGTTCCTCGCCGCTGAGTACGCGGATGCCCTCGGCGATCTCGATCACCTCGGCCATGTCCGTGGCGGCGCTGTGGCGGTAGTTGAGCATGGCGCTGAACAGCGGCGTCGGTGCGGCAACGCCACTGCAACGCTGGGCCAGCGCCAGGGAGGCATGTTCGTGGTTGAGCAAGGTGGTGAGGCGTTCGTGAGTCGCCTTGACCCCGGCGCGCACGCTCTGCTCGCCCACGTCTACGCGCAAGGGCAAGGTGTTGATGAACATGCCCAGGGCCCGCTCACCGCCCTCGCCCGCGCCCATGCGGCCGAGCATCACGGTGCCGAACACCACCGCGTCGCGCCCAGAGACCACGCCCAATACGCGCGCCAACGCCAGGTGCATCATGCTCGCCACGCTCACGCCAAGCGGCCGCGCCAGGGTGCGCAGACAGCGGCTCAGCGCGCTGTCGACGGCAAGGCGTGCCTCATCGATACCCAGGCCGTCGCCCTGTACGTCCTGCAAACCGAAAGGCAGTGTCGGTTCCTCGATATCCGCCAGCATCTCGCGGAAAAAGGCCTCATGGGCCTGCTCGCTGACGCCATGGCGCACTTGGGCGATGTAGCTGCGAAACGGCACCGGTTCTCCCGCCTGGGCTTGCTCGCCAGCCAGGTACAACTGGATTTCATGGCGCACCACATCCAGGGCGGTGTGGTCGAGGATGGTGTGGTGAAACAGCAGGGTTGCCGCCACACACCCGGTGAGCGAATCCTGGGTAAACACCAGGCGCAGCAGCGGTGCCTGGCCCAGGTCCATGCGGTCGTTGCGCGCATCGAAATCCACGGCTTCGCACGCCAGGCTTGCCTTGCGCCACACCACTTGCAGCGGTTCGTCGAGACGCTCCCAGACTATCGAGGTGCGCAGGATATCGTGGCGATCGATCACCCATTGCAACGCTTCGGTAAAGGCGTGCAAACGCGCGCGATTGTCGAACTCGAAATGCGCGTGCAGCACGTAGGGGTCACCCTGCTCCGCCGACAGATGGTGGTAAAGCATGCCTTCCTGCAGCGGCGCCAGCGGATAGATGTCCTGCACATTCGCCGCGCCCCCAGGAATGGCCGCGACGATACGGTCGATAGCCGCCTGGTCGAGGCTGACCAGCGGCAGCATGTCCGGCGTAATGCGGTAGGCCGGACTCAGCCAGTCACCGCCATGCTCGGCCACCAGTTCCAGCAGCCGGGGTTTGTGAGCAATCAGTTGATCCCACAGCGCATCATCCAACGCCTCGTCGTCACCGAGGATGATCAGGTCGCCTTCTTCCAGTTGCAGACGGATCGCATGGGTGGAAATCGCTGCCAATAATTCGCTGAACTGCATGGGGTAACCTGCCTGGTAAGTCACGGTTGAGGAGAAAGTCCGTTTTCAGCTGCCGCGTAAATCGGGTGCTGGGCGCCGCGCGCCCAAAAAAAGCGGGCGCAGCCGGGGGCCTGGAGAGGCTTCCGGCAGGCTTGGAAAATTAAGGGATTTGGCAGGCGGGGGGTGACATGGTAAGCGGGGACAAGAGAGATCAGGGTTGGTTCAATCTCAATGAAAACACCTTACGCCTGTGGCTGGCGGGACCTTGTGGTGAGCGGGCTTGCTGTGATGAGCAGGCTCGTTGTAGTGAGCGGGCTTTTTGTGGTGAGCGGGCTTGCCCCGCGCTGGGCTGCGAAGCAGCCCCAACACGGCCACCGCGTTCTTTCAGGTAAAACGAGTTGGCCGGATTAGGGCCGCTTCGCAGCCCAGCGCGGGGCAAGCCCGCTCACCACAAAAGGCCCGCCCACCACAGCAAGCCCGCCCACCAAAGATTCAGGCAGAGGGTAATTTGAGGTGGCGGGCGTACCACGGTCGTCTTGGCACGCGCTTGAACAGGCCCTGTAATAGGTTTTCGTCTTCACCAAAGGTAATGCGCAGCGCCAGCTTCATGGTCTCCGGGTCCATCTCCATCGACCGGCCCATCTGCAGGCCCGGCGTGGTGCTGCAGCCATGGGTGTCCGGGCCGAGCCAAGGGTCGCCGACTTCCACCCAGCGTCCCGGTGCGAACCAGGCTACGCCGTTGACCTCCATGCGCCTGACTTCGCCTGGATTGAAGCGTTCATGGGCGCGGAACCAGTCTTCGATACGGTCATCGATCCAGCCGTGGAAGTGCCAGAACACCGGGTTGACGTGCGAGGAAAACGGGTCGCCGAGGAAGTCGTTTTCCGCCGCGTACCAGCGCGGGGCGAAGTCGGAGGGGTCGCGGGCGAAGGGCACGGGCGCGCCGTTCGACGGGTCGCGCGGCACTGAGGCCCAGCGCATGTGCAGCCAGTCGTGCAGGCCCAGTTCCATCTCGGAGCCCAACTGCCCCAGGGTGAATTTGGCCAGGTAGCGCGGATCGCGGTATTGGGACTCCCAGACCTGGAAGTTGCTGTGGTAGGTCTCGGCGCTCTTGATGTCGCTGACCCACTGGGTGTAGTCGCCGTCGTCCGGCGCCAACCAGGTCGGTGGCAGCGCGAAGCCGTCGTGGTTGTCGAAATAGCGCAGAAAGCCCAGGCGATCACGTTCCAGGGCCGGTTGCGGCTCGGGGAACTGCGGCCATGAGGGCAGGTCCTGCATTGAGCGCGCGGTGCCGAGCATGTGCCGGTGCATGAAGAAGAAGTCGATTCCCGAGCCGTTACGGTCCTTGCGTTTGCCCCGTGCGTCGCGCTCCTGGCCACGCGGACCGGGCTGCCAGCCGATGCCACGCAGGGCGTCGCGTTTTTCTTCGGAGAGTTTGTGCCACTGGTCACGACTGGCGTGCCACAGCTGGTGGAACAGGCGGTGCTCGGGGGAAATCAGCCAGGCCAGCAGGGTCGGGTTGAGGCCGATACGCTGGCGGGCTTCGGGGAACCACTGTTTATGGGCGATGAAACGGTTGTCGCGCTCAACGAGCGCCAACGGCCGGTCGAGGTCGAGGATCTGCCCGCTGAGGGTGCCACTGCCGGCGTTGCCGAAGTCGGCCCAGACTTCGTCGAGGGTCATCTTGAATTCATAGGCCGGCGTGCCATCGGTCGAGTCCCGGTCGATCAACCGCCAGTACAGCACGGCGCTCTCCCCGGTCAGCAGATCACCGAGCACGCGGTAACGCGGTTCGCCTTCGGCGCGCAGGTTGGCGGCGGTGTCCAGGTAGCCGCGCAGGCCACGCCCACGGGGGGCGATGTCGAGCAACAGCGCCAGGCCTTGCAACGGCAGGCCCTTGAGGCCGGCATCGCGGCCTTCCAGGCGCAGGTCCCAGACCCCGCGCAGCGTGTTCGCCAGGTGCTGGCCGGCGGTGTCGGCCAGGTCCACGGTGGCTTCGCCGGGGGTGATGGGGAATTCTTCTTCGCGCGTCAACTCGCGATGGGCATAGAAGGCTGCCGGCACAGCGGCGCCTGTCAGTGCCAGGCCTGCGATGAACCCACGTCGAGAGATGGTCATTGTCTACCTTAGGAAACGGCTTTATCAGAGCTAGAACGTTTGCACGCCGGGGAAATTTACCGCCGCGCCCTGCCCGCCTAAATTTCCCCGCCCATCACTCGTTCTTCCCTGATAGCGAAGGCCTCAACTGACTGAGATGGCAATGACAAAACCACGTTCGAAAAAGGCGCTGTATATCGGCTTGCCGCTGGCATTGGCCATCGGTGCCGGGGCCGGTTTCCTGGTCTGGGATCACTGGTTCAAGGGCAATGCCGGTTACCCGCTGGAGGTGATCAAGCAGGCCAATGAAATGCAGGATCGGCTGCTGTCGTTCGACAGCCACATCACCGTGCCGGTGGATTTCGGCACCGCCGGCAACGAGGCCGACAAGGACGGTGAGGGCCAGTTCGACCTGGCCAAGGCGGCACGCGGGCGCCTGTCCGGTGCAGCCCTGACGATTTTCGGCTGGCCGGAAATCTGGAACGGCGCCAACGCGCCGCACAAGCCCACCGACGGTTTTGTCGAAGCCGCGCGCCACGAACAGGAAGTGCGCTACAAGATTATCAGCGGCATGGTGCGCGACTACCCCAACCAAGTCGCCATCGCCTACACCCCGGATGATTTCCGGCGCCTGCATGGCGAGGGCAAGTTCGCGATCTTCATCAGCATGCTCAACGCCTACCCGCTGGGCAACGACCTGAACCAGCTGGACCTATGGGCGGCACGCGGCATGCGCATGTTCGGCTTCAGCTATGTGGGCAATAACGCCTGGTCGGACTCGTCGCGACCGCTGCCGTTTTTCAATGACTCCACCGACGCCCTCGACGGTTTGTCGGAGATCGGCAAGCAAGCGGTGCACCGCCTCAATGACCTGGGGGTCATCATCGATGTGTCGCAGATGTCGACCAAAGCCTTGGAGCAAGTGGCGCAATTGAGTCGTACGCCGATGGTGGCGTCGCACTCGGCACCGCGCGCGGCGGTGGATATCCCGCGCAACCTGAGCGACAAAGAGCTGCAACTGATCAAGCATAGCGGTGGCGTGGTGCAGATCGTGGGGTTCTCCGCCTACCTGCGCCCACTGAGCCAGCCGACCCAGGACAAGCTCAACGCCCTGCGCGCCCGCTTTGACCTGCCACCCCTGCCCAACCTGGCCATGGCGCTGATGCCGGGCGACGCAATCATCGCCGCCTGGCCCGAACACAAGTTCGGCGAGTACGCCAGCGCGCTGTACGCCATCCTCGATGAGGAACCCAAGGCCACCCTCAAGGACCTGGGGGATGCCATCGACTACACCGTGCGCAAGATCGGCATCGACCATGTCGGCCTGGCGTCGGACTTCAACGACGGCGGCGGCGTCGAGGGCTGGAACAACGTCGGCGAAATACGCAACGTCACCGCCGAACTGATCCAGCGCGGCTACTCCGAAGCCGACATCGCCAAGCTGTGGGGAGGCAACTTCCTGCGGGTGTGGGACCAGGTACAAAAAGCCGCCAAGCCCTTGGCCAACCGCTAATTATCCAGAAGCCCGTCCATGACCGACCGCCGTACGTTCCTCAAGCAGGCTGGTGTATTTGCCGCCAGCCTGCCACTGGGCGCCGCCCTGCTCCCGCAGGCCGTCGCCGCCAACGCAACCAATGACCCATGGACGGGGCTCAAGCAACTGTTCAACCAGGACCCGGACTACCTGCACTTTTCCAATTTCCTGGTGGCTACGCACCCCAAGCCGGTGCGCGAGGCCATTGAGCGTTACCGCGCACAGATCGACCGCAACCCAGGGCTGGCCATGGACTGGGACCTGCAGGAAGCCTGGAAACGCGAAGGCCAGGTACGCGAGTGGGCCGGCCGCTACCTGAAGGCCGCACCGGCGCAGATCGCCCTCACCAGCAGCACCTCCGAAGGGCTGGCGATGATTTATGGCGGGATCAAGGTACGGCCGGACCAGGAGATCCTCACCACCGTCCACGAGCACTATGCCACCGAGTACAGCCTGGACTTTCGCGTGCGCAAGGAGCAGACCCAGGTTCGCAAGATTCGCCTGTTCGACAACGCCAACCGCGTGTCCATCGACGAGGTGCTGGGCAACATCCAGCGCAATATCCGCCCCAACACCCGCGTACTCGGCATGACCTGGGTGCAGTCCGGCAGCGGCGTGAAACTGCCCATCGGCGAAATCGGCAAACTGGTGGAAGAACACAACCGCAACCGTGACGACAAGGACCGCCTCCTCTACGTGGTCGACGGCGTGCATGGTTTCGGCGTGGAAAACCTCGATTTCCCGGACATGCACTGCGACTTCTTCATCGCCGGCACCCACAAGTGGATGTTCGGCCCACGCGGCACCGGACTGGTGTGCGCCCGCGACCCGCAAAACAACTACGTGACCCCCATGGTGCCGACCTTCTCCGAAGACAAAGACTTCGCCACCAGCATGACCCCAGGCGGCTACCACGCCTTTGAGCATCGCTGGGCAGCGGACGAGGCCTTCAAGCTGCATCTGCAGCTGGGCAAGGCGCCGGTGCAGGCGCGCATCCATGCGCTGAACACCGAACTGAAAGAGCAACTGCTGGCACACCCGCAGATCGAACTGGTGACCCCGCACAGCCCCGAACTGTCGGCCGGTTTTACCTTTTTCAGGGTCAAGGGCCAGGACAGTGACGCCGTAGCCGCCTACATGATGAAAAACCGTGTGGTGATTGACGCGGTAGACCGTGATGTCGGCCCGGTGATCCGTACCGCGCCTGGCCTGCTTAATACTTCCGCAGAGATCCAGCGCTTCATGACGTTGCTGGGCCAGCGGGTGTAACGCATACCTTTTCCACGTTGAATGAGAGGACTCCATGAACAAACCCCTCACGGCATTGGCACTCACCGCCCTGTGCGGTGCCTTGCTGCCAAGCCTGGCCCAGGCCGCCGCGCCACAACCCGGCAAAGTGTTCAAGGACTGCAAGGACTGCCCGGAAATGGTGGTGCTGCCCGCCGGCACCTTCACCATGGGCACGCCAGAGGATGAAGTCGGCCGCGAGCCGGATGAAGGCCCGATGCACGACGTGACCTTCGCCAAGCCGTTCGCCATGAGCCGCTTCCACATCACCGCCGGCGAATGGGACAGCTACATCCGCCAGACCGGAGTGAAGATCGCCGACGGTGACACCCGCCCCGGCCGCGAGTGCATCGCCAGCAAGCCGCGCTACCCCCAGGGCCCGCGCCAGCCGGCAGTGTGCATGGACATGGAGGACATCAAGCAGTACGTGGCCTGGCTGTCGAAAAAAACCGGCCAGCAGTACCACATGGTCAGCGAAGCCCAACGTGAATACGCTGCGCGCGCCGGTTCTACCGGGCCGTTCCCCTTCCCGTTCGATGAGGGCAAGGGCTACAGCATCGCCAAGCACGCCAACACCTATGGCCCGGCCGATGGGTACAGCTACTCATCGCCTGTCGGCAGCTACCCGCCGAATGCGTTTGGCATGTACGACATGCATGGCAACGTCTACGAACGGGTGGCCGACTGCGAGCACGCCAACTACATCGGCGCGCCTACCGACGGCAGTGCGTGGATGGAGCCGAACTGCGAGGGCTACATGATTCGCGGCAATGACTGGGGAGAAGCGCCGGTGTTCTCGCGCTCCGGCAACCGCAACAACATCTACCCGCAGACGCGGGGGGATTGGATTGGGTTTCGGGTGGTGCGCGACCTGTAATAACGCAGGAGATCAAATGCGGGAAGGGGCTTGTCCCCGATGGGGGTGTATCAGTACCTGACCTACCGCCATCGGCGGCATAAGTATCTACACAACGCTGTAGCAACCACGGCAACCACGATGCGAAGCGAGTCGCTCTTGATCTTGATCTAGCTTTTGATCTCAGGCGCCCCGTCAAACACGCTGGCCGGAATTCGACAGGGATTTGGGGGGTAAACCGGCAGGGATGCCGGTTTAGCCGCCCCGCGCCATGGATGGCGCGTGGCGGCGGCCCCCCAAATACCTGGCGGATTACGGGCACACCGAGCGTGAGCGAGGTGCCGAGTGTTGGGGCAAGAGCGTTTTGCTTACTTTTGCGCTTTTCAAAAGTGAGCCGCTGTAAAAGCGGAATCCATAGTGGCCGTTACCTAAATAACGGATATGTACCCGGTCTGATCCAACATCCAGGCCAGCTGTCAGGCCGCCACGGGAGCAAGCTCCCTCGCCACAGGTCCTGCGCCATAGCCAGAATTGTGTAGATACCGATGCCCCGATGGCGCTGAATCAGTCACCTGATGAATCGTCTGGAACACCGCTATCGGGGGCAAGCCCCCTCCCACATTTGGATCGCGGTCTAACCGTTAGATGGTGGTCGGCTGTCAGGCCGTCAGCGGGAGCAAGCCCCCTCCCACATTTTTAACTGTGCCCGCTTTAGAGTTCCTTCCGTGCCAACAACGCCAACCCTTCATGCAGCGCCGGAAACAGGCTGTTGTTGAAGTTGTTCCAGCGCAGTTCGAGGATGGTGTCCTCCGGCGAGATCTCGGTCTTGAGCACGTCATGGAACACTTCACCCGAGTCGATGCCGTTGTCCACGTAGTGGAACGACGCGCCGGTGAGGTACAGCGGCTCCGATGGCGTCGTGGCCTTGGTCGTCCAATCGGTGACCGTCAGCCCACGCGCACCGTACAGGGCGTTCCAGGTCGCGTAGGCGCCACGGCGCTCGTAGGGCGATTCGATGCGGGTAATGCCCGGGTGAATGTTCATGATGCGGCGGGCAAACGGTGCACCGGGACGCACCAGCTCGTCGAGGATCACCAGCAGGCCGTCCAGCACCACGATATCCGCCTTCAGTTCCACCAGCGTGTCGTGCAGGCGGCGTTCGAAGTCCTGCTTGCCGGCGATGTGTTCCGCGCTGCCCCGTGGCAGGCGGCGATAGGTGGACGGCACGCTCAACAGCAAGTCATTGACCAGGCGCCCCTGCACCCGCAGGTCGGCCGGGTACAGCCACTGGCGGCCCGGCGTGTAGGTAAAACCGTAGTCGCTGACCAATTGCTGGTCACGCGGGTTCTGCTCGTCATCGTCATACACCACCCCCACCAGGTTGTAGGCCTCGCCCAGCGGCGTGTCGTTCAGTGCCCCCGCCAGGGATTCCAGCACCGACATCATGTAGCGCTCGTGGTCCTTGTAGGCCACCGGCTGCCCAGCCTTGTCGGCAGCGGCATTGCGCAGGGACCACACATACACCAGGTTCTTTTTCGTCATTGTTTCGCTCTCACTGGATAGATCAGGCACGCGCCGATACGCGTGCGCCTACACCACAAGAACGAACCAGGCCCCGCCCAATTTATCCATCGCGGCCACCGCCTGGCACGCCGAGCTAAATAGTCGCGCCGACACTTCGTTTGTCATGGGTAAGGGTCTGTGTGCCCAGCCCCCTCTTTTTCACTTTCCGGGAAGTATTTATGACCGACCCCAAGCGCGGCGCCTTCAACGGTTTGCTCGCATTGCTCAGGCCCTTTCGCACCCTCGTGACCGTCTCCGTCGCCCTGGGCATGGCCGGCGGCCTGGCCATCACGTTGCTGCTGGCGACGATCAATAATGCCCTGCACTCGCCACAAGGCATGACCCAGGGCGTGATCCTGACCTTTGCAGCCTTGTGCGTGCTGGCGCTGGTCAGCTCGATCATTTCTGACATCGGCACCAACTACGTAGGCCAACGGATCATTGCCGCCCTGCGCAAAGACCTGGGTGAAAAGGTGCTGTCGGCGCCCATCGGGCAAATCGAGCGCTACCGCTCCCACCGACTGATCCCGGTGCTGACCCACGATGTCGACACCATCAGCGACTTCTCCTTCGCGTTCACGCCCTTGGCCATTGCCGCCACGGTGACGCTGGGCTGCCTGGGCTACCTGGCGTACCTGTCGGTGCCGATGTTCTTGATGATGATCGTCGCCATCGTGATCGGCAGCGCCGTGCAGTTCATCGCCGGCGGCAAAGGTATCCAAGGCTTCGACCTGGCACGCAGCCATGAAGACGAATTGCAGCGTTATTACAACGCCATCGCGTCCGGCGCCAAGGAACTGCGCATGCATCGGCCACGGCGCTTTCGCATGAACACCCACCGTATCCAGGAAACGGCGGACCGCATCAGCGATATCCAGGTGCGTTCGGTCAACATCTACATCCTCGCCAAGACCTTCGGCTCGATGCTGTTCTTCGTGGTCATCGGCCTGGCCCTGGCGATGCAGGCCTATAACCCGAACCCGGACCCGACCGTGATCACCGGCTTCGTGCTGGTGCTGTTGTACATGAAAGGCCCGCTGGAACACCTGCTGGGTTACCTGCCCGTGGTGGGCAAGGCGAAGATCGCCTTCGGGCGTATCAGCGAGTTGTCGGAGCGCTTCTCCTCGCCTGAACCGCACCTGCTGATGGATGACAGCGAGGCGCCGACACCGATCGTCAACAGCCTGGAACTGCGAAACGTGAGCTACAGCCCACCGGCCGTGGAAGGCAGCGAGCCGTTTCACCTGGGGCCGATCAACCTGAGCATTGCCCAAGGCGACATCGTATTTATCGTCGGCGAAAACGGCAGTGGCAAGACCACGCTGATCAAATTGCTGCTGGGGCTCTACCCGCCGCAGTCCGGCGAAATCCTGCTCAACGGGGAGGCCGTGACCGACCCCGAGCGCGATGACTATCGCCAATTGTTCACCACGGTATTCGCCGACTACTACCTGTTCGACGACCTGGTCCAGGGCAGCGCCACCCAGTCACTGGACAGCGCCACTAAATACCTGGAACGCCTGGAGATCGCGCACAAAGTCAGCGTCAAGGACGGTGTGTTCAGCACCACCGACCTGTCCACCGGCCAGCGCAAGCGCCTGGCACTGGTCAACGCCTGGCTGGAGGAACGCCCGGTGCTGGTATTCGACGAATGGGCCGCCGACCAGGACCCGGCCTTCCGCCGGATTTTCTATACCGAGCTGCTGCCGGACCTCAAGCGCCTGGGCAAAACCATCATCGTGATCAGCCATGACGACCGCTATTTCGACATCGCCGATCAGTTGGTACGGCTGCGCGCCGGCCAGGTGGTGCATGAAATGGAGCCTGCATGAAATTTTCTTTTCCGGTTTTCCGAAGTAGGAACGTCTCACTAGTGGTAATGAGAACTAACCTCAATAAACATTAAAATTTGCCCACTTAAAACATAGAAGAGAAACCATCCATGTCAGCACGACTCGGTCTCAGCCCACTGAGCAAAGCGCTAACCAGGGCCCTGAACATCAACCTCCTGCCGAGCGCGCTTGCCCTAGCGGTATCGCTGCCGGTTGCCGGCTATGTGCAGGCACAGGAGATCGAGTTGGATATTCCAGCACAGGCACTGGGGAGTGCACTGCAGGAATTCGGCCGCCAGGCCAACCTGCAGGTGCTGTACAGCCCGACCGACGTGGCGGGAAAAAACAGCACGGCGATCAAAGGTAAACTGGATCCGCAGCAGGCGATCAACACCTTGCTGGCAGGCACTTCAACCACCCACAGCCTCAGTGGCAACGCGCTGACCGTTACCGCCGCCGGCGCGTCCGCCGGGCTGGAATTGAGTCCGACCCAAGTGACCGGCAACGTGCTGGGCAACATCACCGAGGGCTCCGGCTCCTACACGCCGGGCACCATTGCCACGGCCACGCGGCTGACCCTGACCCCGCGGGAAACCCCGCAGTCGATCACGGTGATTACCCGCCAACATATCGAGGACTTCAGCCTCAACAGCGTCGATGACGTGATGCGCCACACGCCTGGCATCACCGTATCGGCCTATGACACCGACCGTACCAACTATTACTCGCGTGGGTTCTCGGTCAACAGTTTCCAGTACGACGGTATTCCGTCCACCGTGCGCAACGTCGGCTACTCGGCGGGGAACACCCTCAGCGACATGGCGATCTACGACCGCGTCGAAGTGCTCAAGGGGGCCACCGGCCTGCTCAACGGCGCCGGCTCCCTGGGCGCGACCATCAACTTGATCCGCAAGAAGCCGACGTCGGAGTTCAAGGGCCATGTGCAATTGGGCGCCGGCTCCTGGGACAACTATCGCAGCGAAGTGGATGTGAGCGGCCCGTTGACCGACAGCGGCAATGTCCGGGGCCGTGCAGTGGCGGCGTACCAGGACAAAAAGTCCTTCATGGACCACTACTCGCGCAAGACCGAAACCTACTACGGCATTACCGAGTTCGACCTGTCCCCCGACACCATGTTGACCGTCGGCTTCGACTATCAGGACAACACGCCCAAAGGCTCCAGCTGGTCCGGTTCGTTCCCGCTGGTCAACTCCAACGGCAGCATCAACAAGATGCCACGCTCCTACAACAACGGCGCCACCTGGAGCTCCTGGGAACAGAACACCCGCACCGCCTTTGCCATGCTTGAGCATGATATGGGTGACGGCTGGGTCACCAAATTCCAGCTCGACCACAAGATCAACAGCTACCATGCCGACCTCGGTTCGATCCAGTTTGTCCAGCCGGCAGCCGATGGCACCGCCGAGATCAACGGTCAGAAATACACCGGCGAAACCAAAAGCACCTCCGCCGACCTCTACGCCACCGGGCCCTTCAGCCTGTTTGGCCGCGAACATGAACTGGTGGTGGGCGGCTCGATCGGCACGTCGCGTTGGCAAGGCAAGGGGTACTGGTCGCCGGAATGGCCAGGCGGCAATAAAGTCGATTTCTATAACTGGAATGGCCACATTGCCAAGCCGATCTACGGCCCTGTCCAGCAATACAACGACGATACCATCCGCCAGACCGGCTACTACATGACCACACGCTTGAACGTGATGGATGACCTGCACGTGATCCTCGGTGGGCGCGTCGCCAACTACCACGTCACCGGTATCAACCCTTCCTACAAGGAAACCGGCCGGTTCGTGCCGTATGCCGGCGTGATCTACGACCTGAACGACAATTTCTCGGTGTACACCAGCTACACCGATATCTTCCAACCCCAGGAAAGCACGTACAAAGACCGCAACCAGACGTTGCTGGAACCGGACGAAGGCCAAAACTACGAGCTGGGCCTGAAGGGCGAGTTTCTCGACGGTCGCTTGAACACCAGCATTGCCTACTTCGAAGTGCATGAAGACAACCGTGCCATCCCGGACGATGCCTATAACAACCAGACTCCTTCCCCGCAAAACTATGCGTTCAAGAGCTCCAAGGCCGTCACCAAGGGTTACGAAGCAGAAATCTCAGGTGAGCTGGCGCCGGGCTGGCAAGTACAGGGTGGCTACACCCACAAGATCGTGCGGGACGCAGACGACAAGAAGATCTCCACCTTCGAACCTGAGCACCAGGTCAACCTGAACACCACTTACAAACTCAAGGGCGACCTCGACAAGTTCACCATCGGTGGCGGCCTGCGCTGGCAGAGCAAGGGTTGGAATGAAATCTACAACTCGCCGCTCAACACCAACCAGGACATCACCCAGAAGTCCTATTGGCTGGTGGACTTGATGACCCGCTACCAGGTCACCAAGAACCTCTCGGCGACTGTCAACTTCAACAACATCTTCGACAAGTCCTACTACACCAACGTGGGCTTCTATAACTCGGCTGCCTACGGTGAGCCGCGCAACGTGATGTTCAGCACCCGCTGGGACTTCTGATGTGATGCCTTGATCGCCCTGGCGGCGATCAACCAAAAGCCCGATGGAAGCGCTGCTTTCATCGGGCTTTTTTGTGCCCCGCCCTCCCCTGTGGCGAGTCCCCTGTGGCGAGTGAGCTTGCCCCCTCGCCACAGGTTCAGTGTTCATCACTTGAGGTGTTATTCCATGGCGGCCACCAAGCTACGGATGAACTCGGCACTGTCGATGATCCCGTCGTGATCAGTCTCGATCACCACTGAACGCTCGATCCGCCCCTGAACAAGGGTGCTTGCCATGTGCTGCTCGATGAGGTCCTTGAACTGCCCGGCGCGGCTCATGGACGCCCACCAGCAACTGACCGGGGCCTTGATCGGCTTGAAGTCCGCCGCCGACAGACGCTCACTGAGCGCGCGGTCGACCTCCCAGGAAATCTGCGCCTCATTGCCACGCAGCAACTCGTCCTTGATACCGGTAAAGGCCTCGCCCAGGGTCTGCTCGGCCCAGGCGATAAACCCTTGCCATTGCCCCGCTTCGTCTTGGGCATCGCGTTGACATTGCTGCCAGGCCGCCTGAATCCGCTCGGCAAACGCCGGGAACATCACGCCCAACAAGGCCGCACGCCGCTCGTTCGCCGAGACTTCACGGTCATCCTCGGTGACGACCGCCTGCCAATAGGGCGTGAGCCACTGCGGCGGCGCGGCGTCGATCCAGCCGACAAACTCGACGTCGCGTCCCGCTTGCTCCAGCACGTAGGCGACTTCCATCGCCAGGTTGCCACCCAACGACCAGCCTGCCAGGCGGAAGGCGCCCTGGGGTTGGGCCAACAGGAGTTGCTCGGCGTAATCCTCGACCATGGCTTGCCATTCGGGCACTGCTGCACCCTCCTCGGCCAATGCACGGCAAATCACCCCGAACACCGGACGCTGCTCCCGGAGCGCGAGGGCAATCGCGGTGTAGCAATGCACCGAACCGAAGCTTGGGTGGAACATGAACAACGGTGTGCCTTCGGTCTGGCTGTTGAGCTTGACGATCAACGAGCTGCGCGCGTCGCCCTGCAGGCAGTTGACCTGGCCGCGTACCGTCGGGTTAAGCATCAACTGGCTGACGGACAAGCCGACACCGCTGACTTTACGGATACGCTCCTTGAGCATCAGCACCAGCAAGGAGTGACCGCCCAACTCGAAGAAGTTGTCGTTCAGCCCTACGCGCTCGACACCGAGGACATCACGCCAGATCGCCGCGACTTGCTGCTCGATGGCGCTTTGCGGGGCCTGATAAGCGTCCGCGCCTTGCGCCTCCGGTTTAGGCAACGCCTTGCGATCCAGCTTGCCATTGGGGCTCAGCGGCATCTGTGTCAACACCACCCACTGCGCCGGCACCATGTAGTCCGGCAACTGCGCCGCCAGGTGCATCGCCACCTGTGCTTTCCAATCCTCGCTCGGCGCCTGCAGCACCAGGTAGCCCACCAGGTGCGTGCCGTCCACGGCGAGCACCGCCGCTTCACGCACGTACGCATGCTCCAGCAGGCGGGCCTCGATTTCACCCAACTCGATGCGCAAGCCACGCAGCTTGACCTGGTGATCGATGCGCCCGGCGTACTCGATCACCCCATCGTCGCGATAACGCGCCAAGTCCCCGGTGCGATACAACCGGGTGCCACTGCCGAACGGATCGGTCACAAAGCGTTCGGCGGTCAGCGCCGGCCGACGGTGATAACCACGCGCCAGGCCGACGCCGCCGAGATAGAGTTCACCCAACACGCCAACGGGTGCCGGTTCCAGGTTGCCGTCCAACACGTAGCAGCCCAGGTTGGCGATCGGCCGACCAATCGGCACGGCGTCACCCCCTTCGTCGACGCAGGTCCAGTGGGTCACGTCGATTGCCGCTTCGGTCGGCCCATACAAGTTGTACAACCCGGCACGTGGCAGTTTGGCGAACACCTGTTGCTGGGCATCCACCGGCAGCGCCTCACCGCTGCACACAATACGCTGCAGGCTGTGACAGGCGCCGACGCCGGCATCCTGCAAGAAGGCCTGGAGCATGGACGGCACAAAGTGCAACGTAGTGACTTGCTCGGCGGTGATCAGGCTCACCAGCCTGGCCGGGTCACGATGGTCACCCGGCGCTGCCACCACCAGGCGCGCACCGGTCATCAACGGCCAGAAGAACTCCCACACCGACACGTCGAAACTGAACGGCGTCTTCTGCAAGACCGTGTCACTGCCGTCCAGGCCATACGCCTGCTGCATCCAGCACAGTCGGTTGGTCAGCGCCGAATGGCGGTTACCCGCACCTTTGGGTTGGCCGGTGGAGCCCGAGGTGTAGATCACATAGGCGAGGTTTTCGCCATCGACGACGACCTGCGGATTCCGCTCGGCGTAGGCCTGCAACCCCTCATCGCCCTGCTCCAGCACCAGGCTGTGCAAGCCCGCTGGAATCGGCAGTTGCTCCAGCAAATGCGCCTGGGTCAACAACAGCTTCACGTCGCTGTCTTGCAGCATGTAGGCCAATCGATCGCGGGGGTATTCCGGGTCCAGCGGCACATAAGCGCCACCTGCCTTGAGTACCGCCAGCAGGCCAACGACCATTTCAATCGAACGCTCAACCGCCAGCCCCACGAGGACATCCGGCCCGACGCCGGCCGCCATCAGGCGATGCGCCAAGCGGTTTGCCCGGCGGTTAAGCGCGGCGTAACTCAATACCTGCCCGGCAAATACCAGCGCCGGTGCGTCCGGCGTGCGCACCACCTGGGCTTCGATCAACTGATGCACCGGCAGGTGCAACGGGTAGTCCGTGGCCGTGGCGTTCCAGGCATGCAGGACCGTTTCGCGCTCGGAACGGGCCAGCGAAGGCAACGTTGCCAGACGCTGGCCGCCATCCACTGCCAATGCCTGCAACACCTGCTGGAAGTGCTCGGCCAACCGTTCGATATGCGCCGCGCTGAATGCCTGGCGGTCGTAATTGAACTCCAGGCCCAAGGTGTCACCGATGCCCAGCAAGACGGTCAACGGATAGTGGGTTTGCTCCAGGCTGTGGACGGCGCCAAACGTGAGCCCCGAAGGTGCGCCCTGCTCCAGCGCTTCGGACACCGGGTAGTTCTCAAACACCAGAATGCTGTCGAACAGCGCCTCGCCACCCAGCCCGGCCCAACGCTGGATCTCGAACAGCGGCGTATGCTCCTGCTCACGCAAGCGCACGTTTTGCGCCTGGATCTGCTGCAGCCACTGGCTGACCGTCATCTGTGCATCCGGCGTGGCCACGACGGGCAAGGTGTTGATGAACAGACCGACCTGTTGCTCGATACCGCGCAATTGCGCCGGACGGCCTGCCACGGTGGCGCCGAACGCCACGGTGGACTGCCCGGTGTGATGCTGCAACAGCAGCAGCCAGGCGCTTTGCACCAGCGTATTGAGGGTGACTTTATTGCGCTGGGCGAAGGCCTTGAGCTGAGCGGTCTGGCTGGCGTCGAGGTTCAGACGATGCTCGCCGTTGACGGCCAGCGCCTCGCTGTGCGCAGCCTGTAGGCCACGGGCCAGGCGGGTTGGTTCTTGCAGGTTGAGCAGTTGCTCTTTCCAGAATGCCTCGCTGACCGACTTGTCCTGTGCCTGCAGCCAGGCAATGTAATCGCGGTAACGCCCGATGGGCGCACGCAGCGGTTCACCGGCGTAATGTTGCAACACCTCGCCAAACAACTGCGAACCACTCCAGCCGTCCATCAAGATGTGGTGGTTGGTGTAGATCAAGTGATAACGGGACGCCCCCGTACGGACCACCGTCAGGCTCAGCAACGGCGCTTGTTCCAACACGAACCCCTGGGCCCGCGCCGACTCGGCCAGGCTATCGAGTGCCGCACTGCTGCCGGGCCGATCTTGCCAGTCCAGCTCGGCGAACGGCATGCGCATCTGCTTGTAGACCACCTGCAACGGCTGCTCAAGCTCGGTCTGCCAGAGAAAACCGCTGCGCAGGATCTCATGGCTGTCGACCGCCGCCTGCCAGGCCTGGCGGAAACGCGGTACATCCAGGCCCTCGACATCGATGCGCATCTGGTTGATGTAGTCACCCGAGCCTTCGCCGTACAGCGATTGGAACAGCATGCCTTGCTGCATCGGCGACAGCGGGTAAACGTCTTCGATGTCAGCCACCGTCACCGGCAAGCTGTCCAGTTGCGCCTGGGACAAGCGCGCCAGCGGGAAGTCCGAAGGCGTGACACCCTGGTTGACACCACAGTGCTCGATCAACGCCTTGAGTTCCGCGGCGTAGTCATCCGCCAGGCGTTGTACGGTCGCCTCATCGAACATCTGCTGGCTGAAGCTCCAGTTCAACTTCAATTCGCCGGCGTAGACCTGGCCGTTGATTTCCAACCAGTTGCCCAGCGGTGCCTCGGCACTCTGTTCGGCACCACTGCCATCACCGGAGGGGACGAACAAGCCTTCTTGTTCGCCGCCGTCAAAACTGCCGTCGAATTGCCCCAGGTAGTTGAAGGTGATGCGTGGGCGCGGCAGTTCACTCAGGGCCTGTTGAGCCTCGGCATTCCCCAGGTAACGCAGGGCACCAAAGCCCAGGCCCTTGTCGGGAATCGCACGCAACTGCTCCTTGATTTGCTTGAGGGAGCCGGCCAGCGAATCGGTCGGCACCAGCTTCACCGGGTAGAGGCTGGTGAACCAGCCGACGGTGCGGGTCAGGTCGATCTCGTCGAACAGGTCTTCACGGCCATGGCCTTCCAGGCGGATCAACATCGACGCGTCACCGGTCCAGCGCACAACGACGCGCGCCAGTGCGGTCAGCAACAGGTCATTGATCTGGGTGCGGTAAGCACTGGGGGCGTCCTGCAACAGACGCCGTGTGAAGGCCTGATCCAGATGGGTGGTCACGCTCAGCGCATGCCGGTTGCTCACGCTGGCCTGTGGATCGGCCCCCGGCAGGCAGGTGGGGCTGCCTTGCAACTGCGTCTGCCACCAGGCCAGTTCCTGCGCCAGTGCGGCGCTGCGTGCATAGGTTTGCAGACGCTCGGCCCAGGCCCGGGTCGCGCTGGTCTTGGCGGGCAACACGACCGTGGCACCTTGGGCAAGCTGGCGGTAAGCCGTTTGCAGGTCTTCCAGCAGGATGCGCCAGGACACACCGTCCACCACCAAGTGATGAATCACCAGCAGCAAGCGCTGGGAGCCGTCGGCCAGGTCCACGAGCACTGCACGCAGCAGCGGCCCCTCGCTCAGGTCGAGGCTGCGCTGGGCTTCCTCACCCAGGGCCTCCAACTCTTCGACCGCATTCAAGGTGGTCTGCCACAGGACCTGTTCGGCCTGATGCTGCTGCGGCCCGCGATACGCCGCGCTCCAGCCTGCCGCGCCCTGGATGAAACCGATGCGCAGGGCGTCGTGATGCACGATCAAGGCCTGCAGCGCCGCCACCAGCAGCGGCGCCTGCAACGCCTGGTGTGGCTGTAGCACCACCGACTGGTTCCAGTGGTGACGCTGGGGAATGTCATCGGCAAAAAACGCCTGCTGGACAGGCAGCAACAACAACTCGCCGGTCAATGCCGACTGATCCAGCACCACCGCGCCCTCGCCTTCTCGGGCCACGGCCGCCAGGCTCTGGACCGTCTGGTGCTGGAACAGATCCTTGGGCGTGAAGCGCACACCGGCCTGGCGGGCACGGCTGACCACCTGGATCGAGATGATCGAGTCACCGCCCAACTCGAAAAAGTTATCGTGCAAACCGACACGTGGCAGACGCAGCACGTCGGACCAGATCGCCGCGATCTTCTGCTCCAGCTCACTCTGTGGCGCCACGTACACCTGCTGCATCTGGCTGACATCCGGGCGCGGCAGGCCCTTGCGGTCGAGCTTGCCGTTCGGCGTCAGCGGCATGCGCTCAAGGAACATCAGGTGCGTGGGCACCATATAGTCCGGCAAGCGGGTTTTCAGGGCGCGGCGCAAGGCTTCGCGGCAGGTCGACTGCGCCACGGCGTCGTCGACGAGCAACGGATCCAGCGGCACCACATAGGCGACCAGTTGCTTGCCGCTCGGCCCTTCCTGGGCCACCACCACGGTTTCGCCGACACTGTCCTGCTCGCGCAGGCGCGCTTCGATCTCGCCCAGCTCAATACGGAAGCCACGGATTTTCACCTGATGGTCGACACGGCCGAGGTAATCCACCACGCCATCCGGACGGCCACGGGTCAGGTCGCCGCTGCGATACACCCGGCTGCCGGGCTTGCCGAACGGGTCCGGTACGAAGCGCTCGGCGGTCAGGGCCGGACGCTCCAGGTAACCCCGGGCCACGCCCTCGCCGCCCAGGTACAACTCACCGGCTACGCCGATGGGTTGCAGGTTGAGTTGCGCGTCCAATACGTAGCCGCTGCGATTGCCCAGCAGTGTGCCGATCGGCGCGTAGACGGCACCGCACGGGTCACCACGGCGGGCTTTCCACAGCAACGGCGTGACCACGGTTTCGGTCGGGCCGTAGCCGTTGAACAGGTAGGTCGGCTTGAGTGCACGCCACGCCAGGTCATAGCTGGCCTGGGCCACGGCATCACCGCCGAAGCAGTACACACGAACCTTCGGCGGGTTACCGTCGCGTTCGGCATGTTCGGCCAGCTGCTGCAGGTACACCGGCGGAAACACGGCCATGGTCACCTGATGGCGATGCATTTGCTGGTAGGTGTACTCCGGCAGCCACAGGCTGTCATCGCGAATCAGCACGCTCGCGCCGTTGATCAGTGGGTGCATCCAGCCTTCGTGGGAGCCATCGAACGCGAACGACATGAAGTGCAGTTCGCAATCGGCCGGCGACGTTTCATAACGCTCGCCGGTGGCAATGATGTGCGCCACCAACGGGCCGTGGGACACCGCCACGCCTTTGGGCATGCCGGTGGAGCCGGAGGTGTAGATCACGTAGGCCAGGTTGTCGCCGTCCAGCGCCACCTCGGGTGCGGTGTCGTCGTCAGCGGACCAGGCTTGCGTCTGGTCCACGGCAAGGGCTTCCAGGCCGTCTGGAATCGGCAAGCGCTGTTGCACCGCCGAATGGGTCAACAGCAATCGGGCGCGGCTGTCCTGCATCATGTACAGCAGGCGGTCACGCGGGTATTCGATGTCCAGCGGCACGTAGACGCCACCGGCTTTCATCACTGCCAGGAACGCCACCATGATCTCGGCGCTGCGTGGCATGGCAATCGCCACGCGCACTTCGGGGCCGACGCCACGGGCGATCAATGCATGGGCCAGGCGGTTGGCCTGGCGGTCCAGCTCGCCGTAAGTCAGCTGTTGCTCGCCAAATTTCACCGCCACCGCCTCGGGGGTTTCCCCGGCGCGGTCGGCCACCAACTCGTGCACCAGACGCTTGGCCGAGAAGCCGGCGTCGCTCTGGTTCCACAGTTGAAGAATCTGTTGCCGTTCGGCGTTGTCCAGCAGGTTTAATTGGCTGAGATTCTGCCGTGGGTCGGCAACCATGCCTTGCAACAGGTTCTGCCAGTGTCGCGCCATGCGTTGCACGGTACTGGCCTCAAACAGGTCCTGGGCATAGCCGAGCGTGGCCCAGATACCTTCGGTGGATTCCTGGATATCCAGGTCCAGGTCGAAATGCGCCGTCTTGCTGTCCCACTCCAGCCCTTCTACCGAAAGATTCGGCAGTTGCTGCTGAACCTGAGCCTGGCCCACATCGGTCTGGTGGTTGAACATCACTTGGAACAACGGGTTGTGGCTCAGGCTGCGCTCGGGTTGCAGCGCTTCCACCAGTTGTTCGAAGGGCAGGTCCTGGTGGGCCTGGGCGTCCAGCGCCCGTTGCCGGGCCTGTTGCAACAGTTGCTCGACGCTCATCTGGCCGTGGAGATCGGCCTTGAGCACCTGGGTGTTGACGAAGAAGCCGATCAGACGCTCGGTCTCGCTGCGATTGCGGTTGGCGATCGGCACCCCGACACGGATCTCTTCCTGGCCACTGTAGCGATGCAGCAACGTCTGGAACGAGGCCAATAGCAGCATGAACAAGGTCACGTCCTGCTGCTTGGCCAGGGCCTTGAGGCCTTGGGTCAACGCGCCGGGCAGTTCGAATGCCAGGCGCGCGCCACGATGGCTTTGCACAGCCGGACGCGGGTGGTCGAACGGCAACGCCAACACGCTCTGCTCACCGCCGAGCATGTCGCGCCAATACGCCAGTTGACGGGCCTTCTCGCCCGCCTCCATCCAGTTGCGCTGCCATACGGCGTAGTCGGCGTACTGAATCGGCAGCGCCGGCCATTGCAACACCTGTCCCTGGCTGTAGGCCGCATACAGTTGCACCAGCTCTTCAACCATCAGTTGCATCGACCAGCCATCGGACACGATGTGATGCTGCACCAATACCAATACATGTTCATCAGCGGCGATGCGCAGCAACGAAACCCGCAGCAAAGGCCCTTGCTCCAGATTGAAGGGTTGGGCTATTTCGGCCTCGACCCGCGCCTTGAGCTGCGCTTCCTGCACCTCGGCGTGCGCTATCTGCAACGACACCTGCGGTGAAATGATTTGAACCGTGCGGTCGCGCTCCTGGCGCAAATGGGTGCGCAGGCTTTCATGCCGGGCCAGCAAGGTATCGAAACTGCGTTGCAGTGCACCCAGATCAAGCTGCCCTTTCAAACGCAAGGCGCTGGGGATGTGGTACGCGGCGCTTTGCGGCTCCAGCTGCCATAAAAACCACTGGCGCTCCTGGGCGTAGGAAAGCGGCAACGGCTGGTCCCGCCCTACCGGCAACAGCGCGGGCGCGGTCGGCGCGCCTGGGGCCTGGGTGGTCAGTGCGGCGACAAACCCCTCCAGGCGCGGCTGCTCGAACAGCAATTTGAGCGGCACTTCGCGCTGCAATGCCTGGCGAATGCGCGAGACCACCTGCATGGCCAGCAGCGAATGCCCGCCCAGTTCGAAGAAGTGGTGGGTCAGGCCCACACGCTCGACGCCAAGAATATCGGCCCAGATCGCCGCAACCTGCTGTTGCAGTGGCGTAACCGGTGCCTGCCAGGCCTGTTGCACCGCGCTGCCATCGGGTTTGGGCAGCGCCTGGCGGTCAAGCTTGCCGTTGGGGTTCAACGGCATGCGGTCGAGGAAGATCAGGTGCGCAGGCACCATGTAATCGGGCAGTTGCTCACGCAAGGTGGCCTTGAGCGTTTCGCCCACCGCCGCATGCTCGGCGGCGGACAACGGCTGGGCCGGCACAAGGTAGGCCACCAACTGGTTGTCAGCCGCCAGCAGGAAGGCTTCGCGCACCGCCTCCTGGGCCAACAGCAGCGCTTCGATCTCACCCAACTCGATTCGGAAACCGCGGATTTTGACCTGATGGTCGACGCGACCGACGTATTCGATCACCCCGTCGGCGCGATAACGCGCCAGGTCACCGGTGCGGTAAAGACGCTCGCCCTGGGGGCTGAACGGGTCGGCGACAAAACGTTCGGCGGTCAGGCTCGGGCGTTGCAGGTAATCACGGGCCAAGCCACTGGCACTGGCAATGTACAGCTCCCCCACGGCGCCAACCGGCAACAGGTTAAGGTCACGGTCCAACACATACAGGCCACGCCCCGGCAACGCGCGGCCAATCGGGCTGGCAGTGGCGCCAATCACGGCGTTGTCATCGCTGCAATCGAGCACGCTGGACACCACCGTGGCCTCGGTCGGCCCGTAGGTATTGAGCAGGCGTACATGCCCCAGCCCCGCGCGCCGCCACAGCACCGGGCCATCCAGCGGCATCGCTTCGCCGCCGATATGCACCTGGCGCAATGCGCCATAGGGCCGTGGCCCCGCGGCCAGGCAATCCTGCAGGAACAGTTTCCAATAGGCGGTGGGCAAGTCGGCCAGGGTGATACCTTGATCGATAATCTGCCGGTACAGCTCAGCGCCGCCCCACAACTGCGGCCCGCGCAACACGACCGTCGCGCCCAGGGTCAGAGCCGGGTACAGCTGCTCGACAAAACCATCGAAGTTCAGGGTCGCGAACTGCAGTACGCGGTCGTCCGCGACCAGGCGCGAATACTCGGCCGCGATACCGGCGAATTCGCTCAATGCCGCATGGCTGATGGCAACGCCTTTTGGCTTGCCGGTGGAGCCGGAGGTGTAGATGACATATGCCAGGCTGCGGGGCTCGAACGCGGTAGGCGGGTTGTGCTCGGCACACTGCGCCAACTGCGCGTCGGCCAGGTCGATGTCCAGCGCCGTCAGATCGGCCGGCAATGGCAAGCGGTCGCGCAGGTGGGATTGGGTCAACACCAGTCGCACACCACTGTCATCGAGCATATGCACCAGGCGCTCACGCGGGTATTCAGGGTCAAGCGGCACGTAGGCGCCACCCGCCTTGAGCACGGCCAACAGGCTGACCACCATGGCAAAGGAGCGCTCGACCGCGATGCCCACCAGCACCTCCGGGCCTACGCCCTGGGCGATCAGGTAGTGCGCCAGGCGATTAGCCTGGCGGTTCAGTTCACCGTAGCTGAGCGTTTGCTCATCCAAGGCCAGTGCCTGGCGCGCCGGATGTTCGCGGGCCTGCGCCTCGAACAACTGGTGCACGGCATCCGGTGCGGCGACGGTGGCGGGGGCATTCCAGTCCTTGAGCATCCGCTGTTGTTCGGGTGCATCGAGCATCGACAGCGCGCAAAGACGGCTGCGTGGTGCACTCACTGCCGCCTGGAGCAGGTTCTGCCAATGCTGCGCCAAGCGTTCGATGGTTGCGCTTTCGAACAGGTCGGTGGCGTAGGTCAGCGCCGCCCAGAGGCCTTCGGCGGACTCATGGGTGTCCAGGCTCAGGTCGAAATGCGTGGTCTGGCTCTCCCAATCCAGTTCCGCCACCCGCAGGCCAGGCAATTGCTGGCCATCGCGCCCGCCCTGAGCGTCGGTCTGGTGGTTGAACATCACTTGGAACAGCGGGTTATGGCTCAGGCTGCGTTCAGGTTGCAGCGCCACCACCAATTGTTCAAACGGCAAGTCTTGGTGCGCCTGGGCTTCCAGGGCGCGGCGCTTGGCCTGTTGCAGCAGTTCGGCGAAGCTCATCTGCCCGTCAAGGTCGGCCTTGAGCACTTGGGTGTTGACGAAAAAGCCGATCAGCCGCTCGGTTTCAACGCGGTTGCGGTTGGCATTCGGCACGCCGATGCGGATGTCCGACTGGCCACTGTAGCGAAACAGCAGGGTCTGGAACGAGGCCAGCAACAGCATGAACGGGGTCACGCCCTCTTGCTGGGCCAGGCGCTTGATACCGGCCACCAGGTCCGCCGGCAGATGCACCTGCAAGCTGGCGCCGCGATGACTTTGCTGCGCCGGGCGTGGATGGTCGAGGGGTAATTCCAGCACCGGTTGCTCACCGCCCAGCAGGTCCTGCCAGTAGGCCAATTGACGGGCCTTCTCCCCGGCTTCCATCCAGCTGCGCTGCCACAGCGCGTAGTCGGCGTAGTGGATCGGCAAGCCCGGCAATTGCACCTCCTGGCCTTGGCTGTGCGCGGCGTAGAACTGCACCAGTTCCTCGACCATGACCTGCATCGACCAGCCATCGGAAATGATGTGGTGCTGCACCATCACCAGCACATGCTCGTCTTCGGCCAGTTGCAGCAAGGTCACGCGCAACAACGGCCCCGCCTGCAAATCGAAAGGCCGGGCTATCTCGGCTTCGATGCGCGCCATCAATTGGTGTTCGTCGGCAACGTCCAGGTGTATCTCGATGCGCGCTTCGGGCGCTACGTTTTGCAGCAGGCGCTCGCCGTCCTGTACCAGGCGTGTGCGCAGGCTTTCATGGCGGGCCAGCAGGCTGTCGAACGCGCGTTGCAGGGCCGCCAGGTCCAGTCGGCCCTGCAGACGCAGTGCGCCGGGAATATGATAAGTGGCGCTGTCCGGGTCCAGTTGCCAGAGAAACCACTGGCGCTCCTGCGCGTAGGACAACGGCAGACTCTGGCCGTCCTCACGGATCGAGGCAATTGGCAGTTGGGCGAAGCTCATGCCCCGGCTTTGCAGGCGCTGGTAAAACTGCTGGCGCTGTTCCAGAGGCAGGCGAAGAAAGCGCGAAACCAGATCGATATTAGGGTTGGAAAGCATGGGTCAAATCGCCTCTAGTTCGCTCAAAAAGTCACGAAGATCATCAAAATCTTCCGCGCTGCCGGCGCGGAAGGTGGCGGCGGCCTGGACATAGGCGCGCAGCGTTTCGGTCTGGAACACTTCCAGCAACGGCACTTCCAGGCCCAGTTCGGCCTGGACCCGCGAGGTGATCTGGATCGCCAGCAGGGAATGGCCGCCCACTTCGAAGAAGTTGTCGTTCAGGCCCACCTGCGGCAGGCGCAGCACGTCGGCCCAGATCGCGGCGACCTGCTGCTCCAGCTCGGTTTCGGGGGCCACATAGGCCTGTTGCAACAGGCTCGCATCCGGTTCGGGCAAGCCCTTGCGGTCGAGTTTGCCGTTGGGGGTCAGCGGCATGTGCGCCAGGAACATGAAGTGCGTCGGCACCATGTAGTCCGGCAGGTGGGTTTTCAGCGCGCGGCGCAGGCTGTCGCGGAACTCGGCTTCATCGGCCAGGTGGGTGTCTGCCGGTACCACGTAGGCGACCAGTTGTTTGCCGGTCGGGCCTTCCTGGGCCACCACCACGGTTTCACCGACATTGTCCTGTTCGCGCAGACGCGCTTCGATCTCGCCCAGCTCAATACGGAAGCCACGGATTTTCACCTGATGGTCGACACGGCCGAGGTAATCCACCACGCCATCCGGACGGCCACGGGTCAGGTCGCCGCTGCGATACACCCGGCTGCCGGGCTTGCCGAACGGGTCCGGTACGAAGCGCTCGGCGGTCAGGGCCGGACGCTCCAGGTAACCCCGGGCCACGCCCTCGCCGCCCAGGTACAACTCACCGGCTACGCCGATGGGTTGCAGGTTGAGTTGCGCGTCCAGCACGTAGCCGCTGCGATTGCCCAGCAGTGTGCCGATCGGTGCGTAGACGGCACCGCAGGGATCGCCCTTGCGCGCTTTCCACAGCAACGGCGTGACCACGGTTTCGGTCGGGCCGTAGCCGTTGAACAGGTAAGTCGGCTTGAGCGCGCGCCACGCCAAGTCATAGCTGGCCTGGGCCACGGCATCACCGCCGAAGCAGTACACACGAACCTTCGGAGGGTTACCGTCGCGTTCGGCATGTTCGGCCAGTTGCTGCAGGTACACCGGCGGGAACACCGCCATGGTCACTTGATGGCGATGCATCTGCTGGTAGGTGTATTCCGGCAGCCACAGGCTGTCATCGCGAATCAGCACGCTGGCACCGTTGATCAGCGGGTGCATCCAGCCTTCATGGGAGCCGTCGAACGCGAACGACATGAAGTGCAGTTCGCAATCGGCCGGCGACGTTTCATAACGTTCGCCGGTGGCAATGATGTGCGCCACCAACGGGCCGTGGGACACCGCCACGCCTTTGGGCATGCCGGTGGAGCCGGAGGTATAGATCACGTAGGCGAGGTTGTCGCCGTCCAGTTTCACCTGCGGCGCCGTGTCGCTGAAGCCTGTCCATTCCTCGGTACGATCAATCGCCAGGCTATCAAGGCCGTCGGGGATCGGCAGTTGCTGCAAGGCACGGGTGTGGGTCAGTAGCAGCTGCGCGCGGCTGTCCTCCATCATGTACAGCAGGCGGTCACGCGGGTATTCGATGTCCAGCGGCACGTAGACACCACCGGCTTTCATCACCGCGAGGAACGCCACCATGATCTCGGCGCTGCGCGGCATGGCAATCGCCACGCGCACTTCGGGGCCGACGCCACGGGCGATCAATGCATGGGCCAGGCGGTTGGCCTGGCGGTCCAGCTCGCCATAGCTCAGGGTTTGTGCGTCGAATTTCACCGCAACTGCCTCCGGGTTTTCCCGGGCGCGGTCGGCGACTAATTCGTGGACCAGGCGCTTGGCCGAGAAGCCGGCGTCGGTCTGGTCCCACAGCTGAAGAATGTGTTGTTGCTCGTCCTGGCCCAGCAGGTTGAGTTGGCTGATGGGTTGCTGTTGGTCGGCGACCATCGCCTGCAACAGGTTCTGCCAGTGGCCGGCCATGCGTTCAATCGTGGCGGGCGCAAACAGGTCGGTGGCGTAGTTCAGGGAGGCACGCAGGGTCGCCTGGCTTTCCTCCACATCCAGTGCCAGGTCGAACTGGGCAACGCCTTCATCCCAGCTCAGCACCTCGACATCAAGTTCGGTGAGGCGCTGCAGGTGATTGGCTGCCGAGGTCACGCGATGGTTGAACAGCACCTGGAACAGCGGGCTCAGGCTCATGCTGCGCTCGGGTTGCAGGGCTTCTACCAGTTGCTCGAACGGCAGGTCCTGGTGGGCCTGGGCCTCCAGGGAACGCTGGCGTACCTGTTGCAGCAGTTGCACGACGCTCATCTGCCCGTGGATATCGGCCTTGAGTACCTGGGTGTTGACGAAGAAGCCGATCAGCCCCTCGGTTTCCAGGCGATTGCGGTTGGCAATCGGCACGCCGACGCGCACGTCTTCCTGGCCGCTGTAGCGGTGCAGCAACGCCTGGTAGGACGCCAGCAGCACCATCGGCAACGTCACACCGGCGCCTTGCGCCAAGCGGCGCAAACCGGCCAGGAGCTGCGGTTGCAACTCAATGCCCAGGCGTGCGCCACGGTGACTTTGTACCGCGGGGCGCAGGTAGTCGAAAGGCAACTCCAGCACCGGCTGCACGCCACCCAACTGGGCCTGCCAGTACGCCAGTTGGCGGGCCTTCTCGCCGGCCTCCATCCAGTTGCGCTGCCACAGGGCGTAGTCGGCGTACTGGATCGGCAAGGCTGGCAAGTCTGGCATGTGGCCTTGGCTGAAGGCGGCGTACAGCTGCACCAGTTCCTCGACCATCAGTTGCATCGACCAGCCATCGGAGACGATGTGGTGCTGCACCAGCACCAGCACATGATCATCAGCCGCCAGGCGCAGCAGGTTGACCCGCAGCAGCGGTCCGCGCAGCAGCTCGAATGGCTGCGCGACCACCTCAGCGACCCGGGCCTTGAGGCTGGCTTCATCGGTGTCGGCCAAGTCGATTTCGATCAGGCCCGAGTCCTCAATCACCTGCACGGTAGCGGCGGCGTCCTGGCGCACATGGGTGCGCAGGCTTTCATGGCGCGCCAGCAAGGTATCGAAACTGCGTTGCAGCGCACCGAGGTCAAGCGGCCCTCGCAAACGCAAGGCGCTGGGGATGTGGTACGCGGTGCTGTGTGGGTCCAGTTGCCAGAGGAACCATTGGCGCTCCTGGGCGTAGGACAGCGGCAGCGGTTGGCGGCGGTCGGCCTTGAGCAAGGCCGGCGCAACCACGCCCTCCTCGCCCAGGGCCTGCACGAAGTCACCCAGCAGCGGGTGTTCGAACAGGGTCTTGAGCGCCACTTCCAGCGCCAGTGCCTGGCGAACCCGCGAGACCACCCGCGTGGCCAGCAGCGAATGCCCGCCCAGTTCGAAGAAGTGGTCATCTAGACCGACCTGCGGCAGGTCCAGCACGTCGGCCCAGATGGCCGCGACCTGCTGTTCACGCGGCGTCACGGGCGCCACATGACCTGTGCGCAACAGCGCCGCGTCCACCGCCGGCAATGCCTTGCGATCGAGCTTGCCATTGGGGGTCAGGGGCAGGCTGTCGAGGAACATCAGGTGCGCCGGTACCATGTAGTCCGGCAGGCGCTCGCGCAGGACCGCCTTGTAGACCTCCGGGGCGTCGGGCGCGGAACTGACCAGATAGGCGATCAAGCGGTCGTTGTCGGCCAGGACCACGGCTTCGCGTATACCGGCCTGCTCGCGCAGGCAGGCTTCGATTTCACCCAGTTCGATGCGGAACCCACGTACCTTGACCTGATGATCGACCCGGCCGATGTACTCCACCACACCGTCGGCGCGGTAGCGGGCCAGGTCGCCGGTGCGGTACAGGCGCTCGCCCGGCGCACCGTACGGGTTGGGCACAAAACGCTCGGCGGTCAGCGCCGGGCGCTCGTGGTAACCGCGCGCCAGGCCGACGCCACCGATCAGCAACTCACCGGCCGCGCCCACCGGGCTTGGGGTCAAGCCGGCATTGAGGATGAACAACGTGGTATTGGCGATGGGCCGCCCGACAAAAGGCTGGGCCTCGTGCAGACGATGGGCCGCCGACCAGATAGTGGTTTCCGTCGGGCCATAGAGGTTCCACAGCGGGCCTTGCAGGTCGAGCAGGCGCTGGGCCAGGTCCGACGGCAGTGCTTCGCCGCCGCACAGGCTTTTGATACCGCGCAGCCGTTGGGCGCGCGGGCTTTCCAGCAGCATGCGCCAGGTCGACGGCGTGGCTTGCAGGACGTTGGCGGATTGGCTGTGCACCAGGTCGATGATGGCTTCGGGGTCGAGGGCCAGTTCCTGACCACTCAGCAGCACGGTGGCGCCGACCGTCAGCGGCACGTACAGCTCCAGGGCGAAGATGTCGAACGAGAAGGTGGTCAGCGACAACACGCGGGCGTCAGCGCCGATGTCCAGGGTGCCGGCCATGCCGCAGGTGAAGCTGCACAGCGCCTGGTGGCGCACCATCACACCCTTGGGCTTGCCGGTGGAGCCGGAGGTGTAGATCACGTAGGCCAGGTGTTCCGGCGTGACGTTGACCTGCGGGTTGTGCTCGGCGGCGTTGTCATCCGCCTCGACCATCAGCACCTGCACACCCTGCGAGTGCGCCAGGCGGCCGTCCAGGTGCGGCTGGGTCAGCAACACTCGCGCACGGCTGTCTTCAAGCATGAAGGCCAGGCGGTCCGCCGGGAATTGCGGGTCGAGCGGCACGTAGGCACCACCCGCCTTGAGGGTCGCCAACAGGCCGATCACCATGTCCAGCGAACGCTCGACATGCACCGCCACCAGTACGTCCGGCCCTACGCCCGCCGCGATCAGGCGATGGGCCAGGCGGTTGGAGCGAAGGTTGAGTTCGCCGTAGCTGAGGGCCTGGCCATTGAACTGCAGCGCCAGCGCGTCCGGTTGTGCCAGGGCCTGGGCCTCGAACAGCCGGTGCACGCAACGCTCGCGGGGGTAATCAACCGACGTGTCATTCCAAGCCTCGACCATCTGTTGCCATTGGGGCGCGCTGAGCATCGCCAGCTCATCCACAGCCTGGGATGCATCGTGCACCACGGCGCGCAACAGGTTTTGCCAGTGCTCGGCCAAGCGCTCGACGGTCGTGGCATCGAACAGGTCGGTGGCGTAGGTCAGAGACGCCCACAGGCCTTCGGCGGACTCTTCGGTTTCCAGGTTCAGGTCGAACTGGGTGCTGTGCCCGGCCCAATCCACCGCTTGCAGGTCCAGGCCCGGCAACTGCAGCGGGGCTGCACGCAGGCTGTCCTGGTGATTGAACATCACCTGGAACAGCGGGTTATGGCTGAGGCTGCGCTCCGGTTGCAGGGCTTCGACCAGTTGTTCGAACGGCAGGTCCTGATGCGCCTGGGCGTCCAGGGCCTGCTGCTTGACCTGGGCGAGCAGTTGGTCGAAGGCCATCTGCCCGTGCACGTCGGCTTGCAGCACCTGGGTGTTGACGAAGAAGCCCAGCAGACGCTCGGTTTCCAGGCGATTACGGTTGGCGATCGGTACGCCGACGCGGATCCGGGACTGGCCGCTGTAGCGATGCAGCAAGGTCTGGAACGACGCCAGCAGCACGACGAACAGGGTCACCTCCTGACGCTGGGCCAGGGCCTTGAGCTCAGTGACCAGCGCGTTGTCGAGCTGGACTTGGCGGCGTGCGCCACGATGGCTTTGCAGCGCCGGCCGCGGGTGATCCAGCGGCAGCTCAAGCACCGGATGCTCGGTGCCCAGACGGGTGCGCCAGTAGTCGAGTTGGCGCTGTTTTTCACCGGCCGCCATCCAGTCACGTTGCCACTGGGCATAGTCGACGTACTGGATCGGCAGCGCAGGCAACGGGGACTGGCCCTGATAGAGCGCCACCAGCTCGTCGACCATGACTTGCATCGACCAGCCGTCGGAGATGATGTGGTGCTGGGTGATCACCAGCACATGGTGCTCGGCCTCGACCTCCAGCACGTTGACGCGCATCAGCGGGCCACTGACCAGGTCGAACGGGCGCTGGATTTCCTGCGCCACCGCGTGTTCGATCGCCGAGGCCGCGACCCGCTGGTGTTCGATCGGCATCGCCAGGCGCGGATGAATCACTTGCCAGGTGTGCTCGCCCTCTTCCACAAAGGTGGTGCGCAGTGGCTCATGGCGCTGCACCAGGGCCTGGAACGCCTGCTCCAGCGCCGCGACGTCCAAGCGGCCGCGCAGATGCAGCGCACTCGGCACGTGGTAAGCCGCGCTGGTCGGGTCCAGTTGCCAGAGGAACCATTGACGCTCCTGGGCGAACGACAGCGCCAGCGGCTGGTCCCGCGTCACCGCCACCAACGGCAGCGCCCTGGCGGTCTGCAACCCGGCGCAAGCGGCTGCGAACGCTTCCAGCGTCGGTTGTTCGAACAGTGTGCGCAACGGCACTTCCAGCTTCAGGTCATGACGCACCCGCGAGACCACTTGGGTCGCCAGCAACGAATGGCCGCCACGTTCGAAGAAGTGGTCGTTGAGCCCCACCTGTTCCACTTGCAACACCGCTTGCCAGATGGCGGCCAATCGCGCCTGCAGGGGATTTTGCGGCGCCAGGTAGGCCTGTTGCGCTTGATTCAGGTCCGGCGCTGGCAGTGCGCGACGGTCAAGCTTGCCGTTGTTGTTCAACGGCAAGGCCTCGAGGATGACCCAGTGCCCCGGCACCATGTAGTCCGGCAGGGACTGGCGCAAGGTGGCCGCCAATGCTTGCGGGTCCAGCGTCTGCCCCGTGACGGGCACCACGTACGCCACCAATTGCGTGCCCGTCGCGCTCGATTGTGCGATGACCGCCGCTTCACGCAACGACGGCAAGGCTTGCAGGCTGGCTTCGATCTCGCCCATTTCCACGCGGAAACCGCGAATTTTCACTTGATGGTCGATACGCCCGACATACTCCAGCGCACCCGCCTCGTTGTAACGGGCCAGGTCGCCACTGCGGTAGAGCCGTGCACCCGGCACGGCGGAGAACGGGTCCGGCAGGAAGCGCTCGGCGGTCAACGCCGGCCGGTCAAAATAGCGTTGCGCCAGGCCGTGCTCGGCGCCGATGCACAGCTCGCCGACGCCCTCGGTGGCCAGCAGCTCGAAACCACTGTCCAGCACATACAAGGCACGGCCTGCGATGGCCCGGCCAATCGGCACGCCAAACGCATCGCTGGCGTCCGCCCACTGGCAGTCGTGCACGCTGGACACGACGGTGGCCTCGGTGGGCCCGTAGGTGTTGACCAGGCGCACGCCACCCAGGCCGGCGGCGTGCCAGGCGCGCAGACCTTCCACCGACATCGCCTCGCCCCCCACGTGGACCTGGCGCAGGTTGCCCAGGGAGCGTCGGTCGACGGCGCATTCCTTGGCGAGCAGATACCAGTACGCAGCCGGTAAGTCCGCCAAGGTCACGCCCTGCTCAACGATTTCGCGGGCCAGTTGCCCGGCATCCCACAGCTCATCACCGCGCATGATCAACGCCGCGCCCACACACAGCGGCGGGTAGCATTGCTCGACGAAGCCGTCAAAGCTGAAGGTCGCGAATTGCAGCACGCGATCAGCAGCACTCAAGCGGCTGTAAGCCTCGGCGCTGTCGCAGAACTGGCTGAGGGCGGCATGGTCGATGGCCACCCCCTTGGGCAACCCGGTGGAGCCGGAGGTGTAGATCACATAGGCCAGGTCGGCAGCGGCGGCCTGGTTGGCTGGATGGGTCGACGGGTAGTCAGCCAACTCTGCACCGGCCGCGGTGAAGTCCAAACGCACCAGCCCTTGGGGCAGTGGCAGGTCGGCCAACAGCCCGGTTTCGCTGAGCAGCAGGTCCAGGCGGCTGTCCGCCAGCATGTAGGCCAGGCGTTCGGTCGGATAGTTCGGGTCCAGCGGCACATAGGCGGCGCCACTTTTGAGCACCGCCAGCAGGCTGACGATCAACTGCGGGCCACGTCGCGCTGCCAGGCCTACGCGCTGGCCTGGGCCAACACCCAGCGCCAGCAGGCGATGGGCAAGACGGTTGGCGCGGTCGTTCAGCTGTGCGTAGCTCAGGCACGCGTCGCCCGCTTGTACCGCCAGCGCGTCAGGCGTGGCGGCCGCCTGGGCGGCGATACGTTCGTGCACGCGCAGCTGGCGCGGGGCGGCACCGGGCGCCCGGCTATGGGCGAGCACGTCGCGGCGAGTGGCGGCGTCGAGCAGGCGCAGGTTGCCAAGCGGTGCCTGCGCGTCTGCGAGCATCTGCACCAGCAGGTGACGCAGGTTGCCGCTCAGTCGAGCGACCTGTTGCGCGCTGAATCGGGCCTGGTCGTAGCCGAACTCCAGGCGCAGGCTGGCGCCCAACTCGATCCCCAGCGTCAGCGGATAGTGGGTCTGCTCATGGTTGTGCAGGCGGCCGAAGGTCAGGCTGGCGGGCGCACCTTGTTTCAAGGCTTCGGCCACCGGGAAGTTTTCGAACACCAGCAAGGTGTCGAACAGCGCAGTGCCCTGCTGCCCCGCCCAGCCCTGGATGTCGTAGAGCGGCACATGTTCGTGGTCGCGCAGGCTCAGGTTGAGGGCTTGCAGTTCGCTCAGCCAGCCGGCCACCGACAGCGCAGGCGAGGCCGCGCTGACAATGGGCAGCGTGTTGATGAACAGGCCCAGTTGCTGTTCGATCCCCGGCAACGGTGCCGAGCGCCCCGCCACCGTGGCACCAAAGGCCACGCAGTCCTGCCCGGTATAGCGCTGCAGCAACAGGCTCCAGGCGCCTTGAAGCACGGTGTTGAGGGTGACTTTGTGGCGGCGGGCAAACTCGCCGAGGGCACGCGTGAAGTCGTCGCCCAGCAGCACCTGATGCTCAGCCATGCCTTTGCCTTCGGCCGGTACACGCAGCGCCTGCGCCAGCAAGGTTGGCGTTTGCAACGGTGCCAGGGTGGCTTTCCAGAACGCCTCGCCCGAGGCTTGCTGTTGCAGCCAGCCCAGGTAATCGCGGAACTGCCCCAGCGGCGCCGGCACGGCGTGCCCGGCGTAATGAGCGATGACTTCACCGAGCAACTGGGCATTACTCCAGCCGTCCATGAGGATGTGGTGGCTGGTGAAGATCAGGTGCCAGGCCGTACCGGCACCGCGTACCAGCATCAAGCGAAACAGCGGCGCTGCATTCAGTGCGAAACCTTTCTCGCGCTCGGCCACGGCGAGCGCATCGCAATCGGCGTCGATGTCTTCGATCACGTGCAACTGCACATCGACCTGGCGCTGGATCACCTGGTGCGCGCTGTCCAGGCCGAGCCAGTGGAAGCTGCTGCGCAGGATGTCATGGCGGTCCAGCGCGGCTTGCCAGGCACGGCCGAACGCCAGCAGGTCCAAGCCTTCGATGTCCAGGCGCAACTGGTTGATATAAGCCTCGGCCTCAGGTGCATAGAGGGTGTGGAACAACATGCCCTGCTGCATGGGCGACAACGGGTAGAGATCGGCAATCGCCGGCCCGGCGATGGGCAAGCCATCCAGTTGCTGCTGGGTCAGGCGTGCCAGAGGGAAGTCCGAAGGCGTGACCTGCCCCGCCGGCGTGGCGCAACAGTGTTCGATCAGGGCCTGGAGTTCCGCCGTGTAGTCATCGGCCAGGCGCTGGACCGTCGACACCTCGAACATCTCGCGGCTGAACCCCCACTGCAAGGCCAGTTCACCGCCATACACCTGCCCTTCCACGGTCAGCCAGTTGGCCAGCGGCGCCTGCGGGTCCTGGGCCTGGCCACTGCCCTGGGTGGACGGGACGAACAAGGCCGACTCGTTGAACTGGCGGTCGAACTGGCCCAGGTAGTTGAAGGTGATGCGTGGCGCGGCCAAGGCCGACAACGCTTCGCGGGCGTCAGGCGTGCCGAGGTAGCGCAGCAGGCCGTAACCGATGCCTTTGTGCGGCACGGCGCGCAGTTGTTCCTTCACCGATTTGATCGCCGCCGACAGCTCGCCATCGGCATGCAGGCGCACGGGGAACAGGCTGGTGAACCAACCGACGGTGCGGCTCAGGTCAACCGTGTCGAACAGGTCTTCGCGGCCATGGCCTTCCAGTTGGATCAGCGCGGCGGGCTGCTCGCTCCAGCGGCTGATGACCCGCACCAACGCAGTCAGCAGCAGGTCGTTGACCTGGGTGCGGTAGGCCGCCGGGGCGTCTTGCAGCAGTTGCCGGGTGTGTTCGGCACTGAGGCGGACTTCGAGCGTGTTGCCCAGGTGATTTTGCAGGCCGCCCTGGGGGTTGTCGCACGGCAGATCGGCACTCGCGGTCTGCGCCTGCCAATACGGCAGTTGCTCGTCCAGCGTCTGCGCATGGCGCTGCAACTGCTGCGCCCACCGCTGGTAGGCGCTGGTCTTGGCCGGCAGCGCGACGTTGCGATAGGCCTGTTGCAGGTCTTCGAGCAGGATGCGCCACGACACGCCGTCCACCGCCAGGTGATGCACCACCAGCAGCAGGCGCTGGGTGCCGTCGGCCATCACGGCCAGGACCGCGCGCAGCAGCGGGCCCTGTTCGAGGTCGAGACTGCGTTGCGCCTCGTCGCACAGTGCGGCCAACTCGGCCTCGTCAGCGACATGGGACTGCCACAACGAAGCAGTGGCAACCGGCTCGGCGTGAGCTTGCCGCCAACCGCCTGCCTGCTGCACAAAACGCAGGCGCAGGGCGTCGTGGTGGTTGACCAACCGGGTCAAGGCGGCCTCAAGGCGCGCGGGCTCAAGGGGTTCACGCGGGGTCAGCAGCAACGACTGGTTCCAGTGCTGACGCGCCGGGATCGCCTGCTCGAAAAAGCTGTGTTGCACGGGCGTGAGGATCACTTCGCCGGTCACCGGCCCCTGATCGATAGCCGTCGCCTGCTCGAAGGTCGCTACCCGCGCCAGACTGCGCACGCTCTGGTACTGGAACAGGTCCCGTGGGCTGAGGCGAATGCCTGCCTGGCGGGCACGGCTGACCACCTGGATGGAGATGATCGAATCGCCGCCCAGTTCGAAGAAGTTGTCGTCCAGGCCGACCGGTTCCACACCCAGCACATCGCTCCAGATCGCCGCGACGGCTTTCTGCAGGTCATTTTCCGGAGCGACAAAGGCCTGCTGTGGCGCGGCATCCGGCAATGGCAGGGCCTTGCGGTCGAGCTTGCCGTTGGCGGTCACGGGCAGCCTGGCCAGGGGCACCATATGGCTGGGTACCATGTACTCGGGCAGGCTGCTGAGCAGCCAGGCTTTGAGGTCGGCCGGCGCGGGGTCCTCCAGCACCAGGTACGCCACCAGTTGCTTGCCGCCCTGCACCAGCACCACGGCTTCGCGCACCGAGGGGTGTTGCATCAGGCGTGTCTCGATCTCGCCCAGTTCGATACGCAGGCCGCGCAGCTTGACCTGATGATCGAGGCGCCCCAGGTATTCGATCACCCCGTCGGCGCGCTGGCGTACGCGGTCGCCGGTGCGATACAGACGCGCACCATCACCGAAGGGGCTCGGCACAAAACGCTCGGCAGTCAGGGCCGGGCGTCGATGGTAACTGCGTGCCAGGCCAGTGCCGCCCAGGTACAGCTCGCCGCTGACGCCGGCAGGCACCGGGTTAAACTGGGCGTCGAGCACGTAGGTGCCGAGGTTGGCGATGGGCCGGCCGATGGGCACGCTGTCGGCGCCTTCGTCGACGCAGGTCCAGTGGGTCACGTCGATGGCGGCCTCGGTTGGCCCATAGAGGTTGAACAGACCGGCCTGTGGCAACTTGGTGAACACCTGCAGCTGCGCATCCAGTGGCAAGGCTTCGCCGCTGCACACGATGCGCTTGAGGCTGGCGCAGGCCTGCACACCGGGCTCATGGATAAACGCCTGGAGCATCGACGGCACGAAGTGCAAGGTGGTGATGCCATGCTGCCCGATGGTCTCGATCAGCCGCGCTGGCTCACGGTGTTCACCGGGGGCCGCCACCACCAGGCGCGCGCCGGTCATCAGCGGCCAGAAGAACTCCCACACCGAGACGTCGAAGCTGAACGGGGTTTTCTGCAACACCGCATCACTGGCGTCCAGGCCATAGGCCTGCTGCATCCAGCACAGGCGGTTGACCAGTGCGCGATGGCTGTTGCCGGCGCCCTTGGGCTTGCCGGTGGAGCCGGAGGTGTAGATCACGTAAGCGAGGTTCAGCGCGTGCAGCCTGACCTTCGGCGCCTCGGTGCTGTGGCCATCGAGCCAGCTGGCGGGGCGGTCCAAAGCCATCACCTGGATGCCATCGACAGGCAGCAACGGCAACAAGCGTTGCTGGCTGAGCAGCAACTGGATGCCGCTGTCCTCGATCATGTAGGCCAGGCGTTCCTGCGGGTATTCGGGGTCGAGCGGGACATAGGCACCGCCCGCCTTGAGAATCGCCAGCAGGCCGACCACCATTTCGACGGAGCGCTCGACGCAGATCCCCACCAGCACGTCCGGGCCAACACCCTGCTCGCGCAAGGCGTGGGCCAGTTGGTTGGCGCGCGCGTCCAGTTGGGCGTAGGTCAGCGTGGTTGCACCGAACACCAGTGCCGGCGCACCAGGGGTGGCTTGCACCTGGTCTTCGATCAGGTGGTGAATGCCGCGCTCGGTCGGGTACACCTCGGCGGTCTGGTTCCACGCGTGGACCAGCAATTGCTGTTCATCTGCGGCCACCATCGGCAACTCGCCGATGCGCTGTTCACCCTCGGCGACCATCGCCTGCAACAGGCTGATCCAGTGCCCGGCCATGCGTGCGATGGTCGGCGCGTCGAACAGGTCATTGGCGTAGGTCAGCGCGGCGTGCAGGGTGCCGGATTTTTCATAGGTGTCGAGGGTCAGGTCGAACTGGGTGGTACGGCCTTGCCACTCCACCAGCGACAACTCCAGGCCGGAGGCGGTGCTGACGCCGGCAATGTCGGCCACCACCGGCTGGTGGTTGTACATGACCTGGAACAATGGCGTATGGCTCAGGCTGCGCTCGACCTTGAGCGCTTCCACCAGCCGCTCGAACGGCAACTCCTGATGGGCCTGGGCCCCCAGTGCGTGTTCCTTGATGCTTTGCAGCAGCTCAGTGATACGGGTTTGCCCGGTCAGCTCGGTGCGCAGGACTTGGGTGTTGACGAAAAAGCCGATCAGGCCTTCGACTTCCGTGCGGTTGCGGTTGGCGATCGGCACGCCGACGCGGATATCGCCCTGCCCGGTGTAACGATGCAGCAGCACGTTGAAGGCACCGAGCAACAGCATGAACAGGGTGACGTTGTGCTTTTGCGCACAGGTGCGCAATTGCGCGGCCAGCTGCGGGTCGATCGCAAAATCATGCCGCGTGCCCTGATAGCTCGGCATGGCCGGGCGTGGGCGGTCGGTGGGCAGCTCCAGCACCGGGTGCTCATCACCCAGGCGCGCCTGCCAGTACTCCAGCTGACGCGCCTGCTCGCCAGCTTCGAGCCAGCGGCGCTGCCACAGGGCGTAGTCGCTGTACTGGATCGGCAACGCCGGCAATTGTGGGGCTTGGCTGCGCTCATGGGCGTCGTAGCAGCGGATGAACTCGTCGATCAGCACGTTCATCGACCAGCCGTCGGAGACGATGTGGTGCAGGGTCAGCAGCAACACGTGTTCCAGGGCGTCGAGCTTGAGCAGTTGCACGCGCAGCAGCGGACCGTTTTCCAGGTCGAACGGCAGCAGCGATTGACGGGTCGCAGCGGCGTTGACGGCCTCTTCACGCTCGCTGGGGGCCAGATGGCTCAGATCGAGTTGCTCGACGGTCAACGACGTGTCGGCCGCCACCTGCAACAGGCGTTCATCCGCCTGGCGCTGGAACACGGTGCGCAGGGTTTCGTGGCGCGCGACCAGGCTGGCAAACGCCTGCTCCAGCGCATCCAGGCTCAACGTGCCCTTTAGCCGCACCGCACCCGGCAGGTTGTAGGCTCCGCTGGCCGGGTCCAATTGCCAGAGAAACCACATGCGCTGCTGCGCGTAGGACAGCGCTTGGCGATCCTCCACTTGCACCCCTGCCGGAATCGGAAACCGGGAAAAGTCCACGCCTTCTTTCTGCAAGGCCTGCAGGAACAGTTGGCGCTTTTCCAGGGGCAACCCGATAAACCGGCGAGCAAGTTTCAAGGAGTCTTCAGCATTCATTTCTTGGAGTCCGGAGCAATAGGCAGGAAGCACAAAGGCACGTCGTCCCTATAAAACGAACCGGAGAGGGAAAAATTAGCGGGGGATGGGAGGCGCAGGGCGAGGTGTCATCAAGGGTTACATCAAACTCAGGAAGACCGCACAAAGTCGGGCTAGCATTGACGAACACCACTTTTTGCAACTAAGTTTAGTTACACGCAGAGAGCGCCGTGTCCAAAAATGAAAAGCTGCTCGCCAAACCGCTCAATGAGCACATGGCATTTACCTGGCCCGAACTCGTCACGCTGCTGCGTCGACTGGGCTACACACAGATTGAAGGGGCTGAAAGCCGCGTCAAGTTCGACATCGGTGACCCCAGTGCAATGATCACCTTGCACAAGCCTCACCCTGGCAACGAACTGAAACACTACATTCGGCGCCAGATCATCGAGCAATTGAAGTCAGGAGAACTGATTCAGTGAACAATCAACTGAAACACAAAGGCTACATCGGCTCTATCGAAGCCAGCCTCGAAGACAACTGCCTGTTCGGCAAGATTCTGTTCATCAAGGCGCTGGTGAGCTACGAAGCAAAAACCGTCGCAGAACTGGACGCCGCATTCCGGGAGGCGGTGGACGACTACCTCACTACGTGCCAGTCCCTGGGCCACACACCGGAGAAGCCTTGCAAGGGTTCCTTCAATGTCCGGGTCGGCCATGACCTGCACTTGGCGGCGGCCCTGGCGGCGACCCGCAAGAAAGTGACCCTTAATGACCTGACTCGCCAAGCCTTGAGCGATTTTCTGCAACACCACAGTGCAGACGCTTGCCCAGCGATAGGCTGATTATCCCAACCGCCGATACCCCAGCACCGCGGCCCCCAGCACCACCGCCCCGGCCACCAACGCGACCCAGAACCCGCTGGTGGCGCCAAAGTGGTCGATCATCCAACCGGAACTGGCGGCGCCGATGGCCACGCCGATGCTGAGGCCGGTGATCAGCCAAGTCATGCCTTCGGTCAGGCGGCTGGCGGGCACGATCCGCTCCACCAAGGCCATAGACACGATCAACGTGGGGGCGAAGAACAGCCCGGAGATAAAGATCGCCACCGCCAGCCCCGGAATGTTGCTCACCAGCAGCAACGGCAAGGTGGTCAACGCGGTGGCCACGCCGCAGAACAGGAACTGCCTGGGCAACGGCGCCTTGAGCTTGAGGGTACCGAACGCCAGCCCCGCCAGGCACGAACCAATGGCGTACACCGACAGCACAATGCTCGCCGCCGCCGGCTGGCCCTGATGCTGGGCAAAGGCGACGCTGACCACGTCCACCACGCCGACGATCACGCCCATGGCCAGCAGCAGGATCATCAGGATCAGCACCGAGGGCGATGCAATCAGCCAGCCGCCGTGATGGTCCTGATGTTCATGGACGGGAGGCTCGGTCTCACGTTGCAATACAAAGGTGGTGACGCCGATCGCCAGTAACAGCGCCGCCACCAAGGGCCCCGCCTCGGGGAACAGCACCACGCTCAAACCCACCGAAATGGGTGGCCCGATGATGAAGCACACCTCATCCAGCACAGACTCCAGGGCGAACGCGGTCTGCAATTTGGGCTGGCCACGGTACAACTCGGTCCAGCGCGCACGCACCATGGCCGACATGTTCGGCATGCAACCGGCCAAGGCGGCAAACAGGAACAACGCCCAGTTCGGTGCTTGCAAGCGGGTGCACAGCAACAACATCAACAAAGCCCCGCCGCCGATCAGCGCGGCAATCGGCAGCACCCGGCCCTGGCTGTAGCGGTCCACCAGCCGTGATACCTGGGGTGCACAAAACGCCGTGGCCAGGGCAAACACCGCCGCCACCGAACCCGCCAGGCCGTAACCGCCGTGCACCTGGGCAAGCATGGTGATCAAGCCAATCCCCGTCATCGACACGGGCATGCGCGCCAGCATGCCTGCCAGTACAAAAGCCCGGGCGCCGGGGACCTGGAACAACTCGGCGTAAGGGTTTGCCATCCTGCTGGACCTCTTCCTGAATGCCTGCGACTTGCTATCTGCAATGACCGAGGCAAAATACATACGGTGCGTATGTGACAAATCATGCGTAACATACGCAACGTATGTCAATCGTTCACCTGCCCATTGTGAGACCTACCATGAGCCGAGCCCGTGCCGAAATGATCGAAGACACCCGCGCCCGGCTGATCGCCAGCGCGCGACAGGCCTTTGCCACCCAAGGCTACGCGAACACATCGATGGACGATTTTACCGCTCGCGCCGGCCTGACACGCGGCGCGCTGTACCATCACTTTGGTGACAAAAAAGGGCTGTTGGCCGCCGTGGTTGCCCAACTCGACAGTGAGATGGACACACACCTACAGCGCATCACAGATGAAGCAACTGATCCATGGGCCGGCTTTTGCGAACGTTGCCGCGCCTATTTGCGCATGGCTCAGGACGCCGAGATCCAGCGCATTGTGTTGCAGGATGCGCCGGCCGTACTGGGCGATACCGGCTCCCAGCAACAGTGTGTCGAGTCATTGCGCGAACGGCTGGAAGCCCTGATGCAAACCGGTGTCATCCGCCCCGCCCCAAGCACCGCGCTGGCGCAATTGATCAACGGCAGCCTGGTCAACACCGCCCTGTGGATCGCCCGGGATGAGCATCCGGGCGAGCGGCTGGAGCAAGGTTTGCAGGGCCTGGAGCTGTTGTTGCGTGGCCTCAGCCTTACACCAACCGCTTGATCTGCTTGTGTCGCCACACCAAGCGGTAATACGCAGTCTGCAATACCAGCATGGCCAGGTAGGTCACCGGAAACGCCATCCACACCCCTTCCAGGCCGAAGTGGGCGTTCAACAGGTAAGCCATTGGCAGTTCAACGCAGAGCACACAGAAAATCGAGATCACCACCGGCATCAGCACCACACCGCTGGCGCGCATGATCCCGCCGATCACGGCCTGGAAGCCGAACACCAGGATGCTCCACAGCATGATGTGCAGCAGGTGTTCGGCATTGACCCGCGCCGCGTCGTCGGTGATGAACAGGCCGAGCAACCAATGCGACAAGACATAACCCAGCACAATCAGGCCACCGGTAAGGCAGGTGTTGATCAACAGGCCGGTGCGCAGGATCGGGCCGATGCGCTCCAGACGCCCGGCGCCAATCGCCTGGGCGCCGAGGATCGACGCGGTGATGGCAATCGACAGCGCGGGGAACTGCACGTAGTTGACGATCTGCGTCACCGCGCCATAGGCCGCCGTGGCCTGGGAGCCGTGGCCGTTGACCAAGGCGAGGATGACCAGTTCCGACAGCGACAGCACCACCATCTGCAGGCCGGTGGGCAAGCCGATACGCAGGACTTTGCCAAGAATCACACGGTCCAGGCGCAAAGCCGCGAGCAGTTCGCGGTCTGGCGCCATCACATGGTTTTTATGCCGAAGGCGCAAGATCAAAAACAGCATGGCTAACGCGTTGCCCACCAGCCCGGCATACACCGCGCTCTGGATGCCCAAGGGTGGCAAGCCGACCCAGCCGCGAATCAGCGCCGGGGTCAGCAGCAGGCCGACCAGGGTCGAAACCATCAGCGCCAGCAATGGCGAGATCGTGTCGCTGACACCGCGCAGCAACTGGGTGTAGAGGATGAACACCAGCAGCAACGGCATGATCAGCATCATCTTCTGCGCATAGCCGACCGCATCGTCGAGGACATCAACCGGTGTGCCCAGCGCCTGCAACGCCGGGCGCGCAAACAGGCTGCCCAACACTGCGGCAATCACACCCACCAGCGCGCCCAGGGTCAGGGTCGCGCCGGTGATAGCCTTCACCATTGCCGTTTCCTGGGCCCCCCAGGCCTGGCCGATCAACACCGAGGCGCCCGCCCCCAGGCCAATCACCAGGGCAATGAAAAAAAACACGATGGGAAACATCCCCGACACCGCCGCCAGCGCCTGGGTGCCGAGCATTTGCCCGACATAGATACCGTTGAGGGTGCCGGAAAAACTTTGCAGGAAGTTGGACAGCACCATCGGTGCCAGAAAGATCAGGTAGATCTGCCACAGCGGGCGTTGCAAAGGGCTTTGCATGAAAAACGGGGCCTCGAAGAACTAAAGCGTCCGAGGGTTATACCGTAAGTGGATCCTATCTTCCTGTGCTTTCGGGTTCGACCACCAAACAGGCGTTGCGCACTGTCGCACTCAGGTGTCGGGCATTGCCTTGCAACAGGCATTCGGCAATCGCGGGTTCCAGCTCGACCCGCAAGCGCCTGGCCAGCGCCCTCGCGCCAAATCGCAGGTCGTGCTGGCGGCACAGCCAAGCCCGCGCCTGCGCGTCCAGCACCAACGAACGCTGCTGCACCGCCAGGCGCTGGTTGAGTTTGTCGAGTTCCACCGCCAGCAGCGCCTCCAGCCACTGCGCGTCAATGGGCTCGAACATCAGGATACGGTCGATCCGATTGAGAAACTCCGGTTCGAAATGCCCATGCAGCGCCTCTTCCAACACCTGTGCCTCACCCCGTACAAACACGCGCAGCAGGCGTCGCCAGCCCTGGGTAAAACGCAGGCGATGCCGACGCGCCTGTTGCGCGCCGATGTTGCTGGTCATGAAGATCAGGCTGTTGCGAAAGTCCAACGTGCGCGTGCCGCCGGCTAAAGTCAGTTGACCATTTTCCAGTATGCCCAACAGGCTGCGTACCACCTCCTGGCTGGCCTTTTCCAGTTCATCGAACAGCACGATCCCCGGCCGGCTGTAGGTGCCCTGGATCAACTCGCTGTTGAACAGGCTGATGCCCTCCTTGCTGCCCACATACCCTGGCGGCGCGCCGGTCAGCGCGGCCGCGTAATGTTCCTGGGCCAGGGTGTGCATGTCGATGCGGCAGAAACCGTCGGCGCGACCGTGCAGCGCCTGGGCCAGCAGGCGCACGATTTCGGTCTTGCCGACACCGGTCGGCCCCATGAACAGGTTGACGCTGAGGGGGCGGTCACGCTCACTGATATCGGCCTTGACCACCTTGAGCAGGCCTTCCACCTGGGCCAGCGCCGCCTCCTGGCCGACGATCCGGCTGCGCAGCAGGGCCATCACCTGGGCCGGTTCAAAGGTAAAGCGCATGCCCTACCCCGCCGTCTGTTCTTTACCACCATGGGGCAAATTCCCCACCGGGCACTCCGCGACGCCTACCGTGCTGCGGGTGATTTTCTCCACGTTTTCCTGGGCTTTCTGCGCATCCAAGACCCAGGTGCGATAGAACTCGAACGGACAATCCGCCACGCCCTTGTCGCCATCGCCCGAGGCATGCATGCCGGTGTAGCCCCGATGCAGCAGCTTGAACAGATGGTTCTGCGACTGGTCATTGGCCCGCGCATCGCGGATCTGCGACACCGACAACTGCGCATACTGAATGCCCATCTCCTCCTCGCCGCACTCGCCCAGGGTGCGCCCATCAAAGCCGATGATCGCCGAGTGCCCGAAGTACGAGTACACCCCGTCGAACCCCGCTGCATTCGCCACCGCCACATAGCAGTTATTGGCCCAGGCCATGCTCTTGGACATCTGTACCTGCTGCTCCTTGGCCGGGTACATATAGCCCTGGCAACGCACGATCAGCTCGGCGCCCTTCATGGCGCAGTCACGCCAGATCTCCGGGTAGTTGCCGTCGTCGCAGATGATCAGGCTGATCTTCATGCCCTTGGGCCCGTCGCACACGTAGGTGCGGTCCCCCGGATACCAACCCTCGATCGGGCACCAGGGAATGCACTTGCGATAGCGCTGCACGATCTCGCCCAGGTTATTGATCAATACCAGGGTGTTATAGGGCGCCTTGTGCGGATGCGCTTCGTGGCGCTCGCCGGTCAGGGAGAACACGCCCCAGGTATTCGCCTGGCGGCAGGCCGCCGAGAAGATCGCGGTCTCCTCGCCGGGAATGCTCGCGGCGGTCGCCATCATCTCGTCATGGTCGTACATGATCCCCATGGTGCTGTATTCCGGGAACACCACCAGGTCCATGCCGGGCAGGCCCTGTTTCATGCCGATAATGATTTCGGCAATCTTGCTTGCGTTGTCGATGACCTCGGCCTTGCTGTGCAGGCGCGGCATCTTGTAGTTCACCACCGCTACACCGACGGTGTCCGGGCTGCTGGAAATGTCGCCATGGCGCATTACAACGCTCCTGTTCTAGTGACTGATCATCCACGGCCGTGGGCCGGTGCGGGTCTTGAGCCCCAAGGGATTGGCCTTGCTGGGCTCCACCTTCTTGCGGCTGCCGCAGCAACTGCAACCGGACGGGTGTTTGCGGCTGTCCTGGTATTCACCAAGGGTTTGCGGCGCGTTGGCGCTGCGCTCGTTGCCGGCGATGGCCCTGCGCTGGTTGGCCGACAGGGTTTGCAGCGCCGGAGCCGACACCCGCAACTGCCCGCCCGGCCCTGCGCAGTACGGGCATTGGCTGGGTTCATTACGCTGTGCAATCGGGCGCAACATCGTGAAGGTGCCGCAGGTGTCGCAGGCGTATTCGTAGGTCGGCATGGCTAGAGGTCCGGAGCGATGGGCAGGTCGATGCTGCCGTCGAGGAATTGAGTGGGGCCGCTGGCGTTGGGGTTGATGTCGAATTCGAAGATTTCCGTCGGCAGCCACAACGTGGCGCAGGCATTCGGGATGTCCACCACGCCGCTGATATGCCCTTGCACCGGTGCCGAGCCGAGCAGCGCATAACCCTGGGCCGGCGAGTAGCCGAACTTGGTCAGGTAGTTGATCGCATTCAGGCACGCCTGGCGGTAGGCGACATTGACGTCCAGGTAGTGCTGCTGGCCCTGTTCGTCCACCGAGATGCCTTCGAAGATCAAGTAATTCTTGTAGTTCGGGGTGATCGGGCTCGGCTTGAACACCGGGTTCTTGATCCCGTACTTGGCCATGCCGCCCTTGATCAGCTCGACCTTCATGTGCACCCAGCCAGCCATCTCGATCGCGCCGCAAAAGGTGATTTCGCCGTCGCCCTGGCTGAAGTGCAGATCGCCCACCGACAGCCCGGCGCCGTTGACGTACACCGGGAAGAAGATCTTCGAGCCCCGGGATAAATCCTTGATATCGCAGTTACCGCCATGCTCGCGCGGCGGCACTGTGCGTGCGCCGGTCGCTGCCGCATCGTCACGGGCCTGGCCGGTGAGTTTGCCCATGTGGGCGGTGGCGGCCAGCGGTGCGTTGGCCAGGGGCGGAACGCGAGTCGGGTTGGTGTCAATCAGCTCCTGCTCGCGACGATTCCAGTCGGCGAGCATCACCGGGTCGGGCAGGCAACCGATCAAGCCTGGATGGATCAGACCGGCAAAGTTCACCCCGGGAATGTGCCGCGAGCGGGTGAACATGCCTTTGAAATCCCAGATGGCTTTCTGCGCGCTGGGGAAGTGATCAGTAAGGAAACCACCGCCGTTCTGCCGCGAGAAGAACCCGTTGAAGCCCCACTGGGAATCGGCCTTGGCACCGATATCCAGCAAGTCCACCACCAGCAAATCCCCCGGCTCGGCGCCGTGTACACCCACCGGGCCCGACAGGTAGTGCACGGTCGACAAGTCCACATCGCGCACATCGCTGGCGTCGTCATTGTTCTTGATCGCGCCGGCGGTCCAATCGTAGGTTTCCAGGATGAAGTCATCGCCCGGCTTGACCCAACAGGCCATAGGGATATCCGGGTGCCAGCGGTTATGGATCTGCTCGTTCTCGGTGACAGGCTGGTTGAGGTCGACTTTGATCAGCGTTTCGGTCATGGACTGGCTCCTGGACGGATGACGGGGTGCGTGCGATCCAGTCTCGGGCGGCCAGGAAAAACGGGAAATACGTTGGATGACGTATGAACGACGGTGTCGCGGTTTTATTCCATCAATTCGCTCGATGACAGCTTAAGTATTTACTGATTGGACGCCAGGCCGGCAGGTCGTTAGATTCCACCGCGAAGATAGCTTTTAGCCATCACTCCTGACCCCTTGAATATCGAGCCTTTCATGAAAAACCCTGTGTCGTTGGCAATGCGTATCGGGCTGGGCTTCGCGTCCACCCTGTCGTTGCTGGTGCTGATCACTGCCGTCGGTATTCAACGCGTGGGTTTTATCGACAGTACGCTCAAGGATGTCGGTGAAAAAGCCGCCGTCGTCCAGCGCTACGCGATCAACTTCCGTGGCAGCGTGCACAACCGCGCCATCGCCATTCGCGATGCGGTACTGGTCAAGGATGAGCCGGCGCTCAACCGCCATCTGGCCGAGATCGATCAGCTCAAGCGCGATTACCAGGACTCTGCCGTGATGATGGACCGCCTGTTCGCCAACACCACCGCCAGCGCCGAGGAAACCCGTCTGCTGGGTGATATCAAAGCCATCGAGAGCCAGGCCCTGGCTTCCACCGAACGGGTGATCAACCTGCGTCGCAGCAATGACATCGCCGGCGCCCAGGACTTGCTGCTGGCCCAGGCCTCGGCCCACTACACCGAGTGGCTCAAACGCGTGAATGCGCTGATCGACTTCGAAGAAGCGCACATCAAGCAACGCCTGGATACCGTGCAATCGGCCGCAGGCACCTTTGCCGTGCTGATGGTGCTGGCCAGCGCCGTAGCGATCATCTTGAGCGTGCTGGTGTCACTGCTGATTATCCGCAAGGTCAAGGCCACCCTTGGCGCAGAGCCGGAGGAAGTCGCCGAGGCGATCCGCCGCCTGGCCGATGGCGAGCTGAACCAGCGCATCGAAACCCGCTACCCCGACAGCGTGATGGGCATCCTGAAAAACGCCCTGGCACGCCTGAGCGACACCATCAGCGAAGTGCGCTCGGCAGCCCAGGCCCTGCGCCATTCCTCGGTCACCCTGCTGTCAGTGGCCAGCGATAACCGCCAGCAGATCAACCTGCAGACCAGCGAAGCCCAGCACGTGGCGGCCGCGATCACGCAGATGGCCGCCTCGGTCAGCGAGGTCTCGGGCTACGCTTCCGCCGCCTCCAAGGCGACTATCCTGGCCGACGCCGAAGTGGACAGCGGCCACCGCCTGGTGGGCGAAGTGACCGTGTCCATCGAAGAATTGGCGACGATCCTCGACCAGGCCACCCTTCGGGTCAACCAGGTGTCCAGCGACAGTGAAAACATCGAAACCGTGATCGAAGTGATCAACGCCATCGCCGCCCAGACCAACCTGTTGGCGCTGAACGCGGCGATTGAGGCCGCGCGTGCCGGTGAACATGGTCGAGGGTTTGCGGTGGTGGCCGATGAAGTGCGCTCCCTGGCGACGCGCACCCAGGAGTCCACCCAGGAAATCCGCGACATGATCGGCAAGCTGCAAAGCGGCACCCAGGACGCCGCCGACATCATGCAACGCAGCCGCAGCCTGGCCCAGGCCACCGTGACGCAGACCCGCGACTCTCAGTTGGCGCTGGGCAAGATCAGCCAGGAAGTCGGCGCGATCAATGCGATGAACGCGCAGATCGCCAGTGTTTCCGTGCAGCAAAGCGCGGCGGCTGAAGAGGTTGCACAGAACGTCACGCGCATCCATAGCTCCACCGTGCAATCGGCGGCGGGCTCCGAGCAGGTGGAAAATTCCAATCACGAACTGGCGGAGCTGGCGGATCGCTTGAGCACCAAGGTGGCGTTTTTCAACGTGGCCTAGTGTTTGTCGCGTTTCATCTGCATGGTCAGGGTGAAACTGTCGGCGGGGTAGACCGATTCCGATACGGCGATCAGCACGCCGGCCTCATCGCGGTACTGGCGAATGATGGTCAGCCCCAGCGCACCGCTCTGCGCCTTGAGGCTGGCGGCCAATTCGGACGATAACTGTACCGGGCGCACCTGCTGGTCGACCACATCGATGTGCCGCGAGAAGGCCTTGCCGATCAGTGCCGCGATCAGTTCACCCGGGTGCTTGCGTGCTTCGGGAATCACCTCGGCAAAGGTCTGCTCGGCATACACGTCGGTCCAGCACAACGGCGCGTTGCCGGCGCCGGCATCGACCTTGATGCTCGACACGCAGAAGTAATGCCCGCCCGGCTCCAGCCCCAGGCGCCGGGCCAGGGCGATGTCGGCGACGAACTCGCGCACCGCCTGGATATCGCGGATATGGGTTTCGGCCACTTGCACGAGGTCGGCCACCGACGCCATCGCCTGGGAGTACCCCCCCTGGGGCGACGCCGCTTCGACGCGCGTGCCCACGCGCTTGCGCCGCGAGACCATGCCCTGCCCCTGCAACTGGTCAATGGCCGCGCGCACGGTGTGTCGGCTCACCGCATACAGCGAGCAGAGTTCGAACTCAGTCGGCAACAACGAACCCACCGGGTAATGGCCGCTGCCAATCCGGTCGATCAAATCCTTGGCAACCGCCGCATAACGCCTCTGGCTCACGCTTTCCATTTTTACCCTCGTTATCGAGTTGACAGTGTATCAGCACAGGCGCAATCATAATGTACGGACATATTAAATATGTATGGTTTAAAAATAACAATTAGGATTTTCCCATGTCGAGTACCGTTTTTGATTCCGCCCTGTTCCGCGACATGTTCGGCACCGCCGAAATGCGCGGCGTGTTCTCCGATAAAGCCCTGATCGAACGCTACATCGAAGTGGAAGTGGCCCTGGCCCGCGCCGAAGCACGTTGCGGCGTGATCCCGGCCGACGCGGCCGAGCAGATCGCCGCGCTGTCGCAGTACGAAGCCCTGGACCTGGCGCTGATGCAGCACGAAACGGAGATCGTCGGTTACCCGATCCTGCCGCTGGTTGAGCAACTGTCGACGATCTGTGGTGAAGCGGGCCGCTACGTGCATTGGGGCGCCACCACGCAGGACATCATGGACACTGCCGTGGTCCTGCAAGTACGCGCCGCACTGGCTATCGTCGAGCGCGATATCCAGACCGTGCGCGGGCTGCTCGCCGGCCTGGCCGAGCGTTATCGCGACACCCCCATGGCCGGTCGCACGCACTTGCAGCACGCGCTGCCGATCACCTTCGGCTACAAGTGCGCGGTGTGGCTGAGCATGTTCGACCGCCACGCCGAGCGCTTGGTGGAACTGCGCCCACGTGTCGAAATCGGCCAGTTCGCCGGGGCTGCGGGTACCCTCGCCTCCCTCGGCGACAAAGGCCTGGAAGTCCAGGAAGCGTTGATGAGCGAACTCGGCCTGGGCGTACCGCAGGCCACCTGGCACGTGGCCCGCGACGGGCTGGCCGAGACCCTGAACTTCCTCGGGCTGGTCACCGGTTCCCTGGGCAAGATCGCACTCGACATCATGATGATGATGACCAGCGAGCTGGGCGAAGTGTACGAGCCGTTCGTCAAGGGCCGTGGCGCCAGCAGCACCATGCCGCAAAAGCGCAACCCGATTTCCTGCGAGCTGATGTACGCCGCCGCCAAGGGCGTGCGCCAACACGCCGGGCTGATGCTCGACGCGATGATCCAGGACTTCGAACGCTCCACCGGGCCGTGGCAGGCGGAGTGGATCGCCATTCCCGAAGCCTTCGCCCTCAGCGCCGCGTCCCTCGGCCAGGCGACCTTTATGCTCGCCGGCCTGGAGGTGCGCCCCGAGCGCATGCGCAAGAACCTCGACATGACCCAGGGCCTGATCGTCGCCGAGGCCGTGATGATGGGCCTCGCCCCGGCCCTCGGCCGCCAGGTGGCCCATGACGTGGTGTATGCCGCGTGCCGCATGGCCAACGACCAGGGCACCAGCTTGCTCGACGCCCTGCTCGCCCAGGGTGAAGCCACCGCGCAACTGGACCTGGCCGAACTGCAACGCCTGACCGACCCGGCCAACTACCTGGGGCTCGCGCCGCAGATGGTGGACATCGCGCTGGCGCGCCCCGGCTCAGTCAAACGCTGAGTTGGCCTGGCTTTTGTCGTGAGCGAGCTTGCCTCGCGCGGGGCAAGCCCGCTCACTACAAAAAGCAGGGCAGAGCCCCCTATTAACATGTGCCCATAACAACAATGAGATCACAGACATGTCATCCACCCCCGCAAAAAAACCGCTCTACAAGGACCTGACCTTCCAGGTCGTCGCCGCCATGTTCCTCGGCATCGCCTTCGGCTTTCTCGCTCCCGAGCTGGCCGCCAGTTTCAAGATCCTTGGCGATATATTCCTCAAGCTGATCAAGACCGCCGTCGCGCCGCTGGTGTTTTTCACCGTGGTCCACGGCATCGCCTCGGCCGGCGATATCAAGCGCGTCGGTAAGGTCGGCTTGCGCGCGTTGATCTACTTCGAAGTGGTCTCCACCCTTGCCCTGGCCATCGGCCTATTGTGGGGCAACCTGTTGCAGATCGGCTCCGGCATGCACGACGCCCATCCGAGCAGCGCCGCCGCGGCCGCCGCGAGTGCCGCCGTGGCCAAGGGGCATGCGCCTGCGTCGACCCTGGACTTTATCTACGGCATCTTCCCGGACAATTTCGTCGGTGCCTTCGCCGGCGGCCAGTTGCTGCAAGTACTGGTGATCTCGGTGTTGTTCGGCTTCGCCCTGCTGGCGTTGAAGCCCGAACGCCGCGAAGTGATCGAAGACGGCCTGAACCGCATCTCCGAGTGCTTCTTCGAGTTCATCAACTTGATCATGAAGTTCGCGCCCCTGGGTGCCTTCGGTTCGGTGGCTTACGCGGTGGGCAGCAATGGCACGGCAGTGCTGATGTCCCTGGCCAACCTGGTGTTGATGTTCTACGTCGGCATCGCATTCTTTATCTTTGTGGTGCTCGGCGCCGTATGCCGGTTGAGTGGCTTCAGCCTGTGGCGCTTCCTCACCTATATCAAGGATGAAATCTTCATCGTGCTCGGCACCGCCTCGTCGGAAAGCGCCCTGCCGCGCCTGCTGCAAAAACTCGAGAAATTCGGCTGTTCCAAACAGAGCGTCGGCCTGGTGCTGCCCACCGGCTATGCGTTCAACCTCGACGGCACCTCGATCTACATGTCGCTGTGCGTGCTGTTTATCGCCAATGCCTACGGGGTGCCGCTGAGCTGGGAACAACAGCTGGGCATCATCGCGATCATGCTGGTGACCTCCAAAGGCGCGGCGGCGGTGTCGGGTGGCAGCTTCGTGGTGTTCGCCGCGACCGTCACGGCCATCGGCGTGCTACCGGCGGAAGGCCTGGCGCTGCTGTTCGGCGTGTACCGCTTCATGTCGATGGCCATTGCCACCTGCAACACCATCGGCAACAGCGTTGCAACGGTGGTGGTGTCGAAATGGTCCGGGGAGTTCTCCCAGCAGACCGCCCAGGATGAATACCAACGTGTGCTCGGGCGTGCTGCCGGCGCTGCGCTTTAACGGAGCCTCTTGATGACGACGCTGCGAATCGAACATGACGCGTTCGGCCCCGTGTCCATACCGGCCGACCGCTACTGGGGTGCGCAAACCCAACGGGCGCTGGAGGTCTTCGGCGGTAAACAGCCGTTCCCCGCCAGCCTGATCCGCGCCTTTGGCCAACAAAAACGTGCGTGTGCGCGTGCCAATGCACGCCTCGGCGTACTGGCGCCGGCCCTGGCGCAAGCGATCGAACAGGCCGCCGAAGCACTGGCCAAGGGCGACCTTGACCAGCACTTCCCGCTGTCGATCTGGCAAACCGGCTCCGGCACCCAGACCAACATGAACGCCAACGAGGTGATCGCCAACTGCGCCAACCTCGCGCTCGGCGGCGAACTGGGCAGCAAGTCGCCGGTGCACCCCAACGACCATGTAAACCGCTCGCAGTCGTCCAACGACAGCTTCCCCACGGTGATGCACCTGACCACCGTGCTGGAACTGCGCGGCCGCCTGCTGCCGGTGCTGGGCCATCTGCGTGATGAGCTCAGTAACAAGGCCGACGCCTGGCGGGAGGTGCTTAAAATCGGCCGCACCCACCTGATGGATGCGGTGCCCATGAGCCAAGGCCAGGCGTTTGGCGCGTTTGCCCAGCAGATCCAGCACGCTATCGCGCGCATCGAAGCGTGCATGCCGCGCCTGCGCCTGCTGCCCCAAGGGGGGACAGCGGTGGGCACCGGACTGAATACACCGGTGGGTTTTGACCGGGCGTTCTGCGAGGAAATCAGCCGACTCACCGGCGAACGCTTCGAAACCAACCCGTGCAAGTTCGAAGGCATGGGCACCCACGATGCCTTGGTAGAGGCCTCTGGGGCGTTGAATGTGCTCGCCGTGTCACTGACCAAGATCGCCAATGACATCCGCCTGCTCGGCTCGGGACCGCGCTGCGGCCTGGGTGAATTGATCGTGCCCGACGACGGCCTGACCTCTTCGATCATGCCCGGCAAACGCAACCCCACCATCGCCGAAGTGCTGGTGCAGGCGGCGATGCAGGTGATCGGCAACCACACCACCATCACCCTGGCGGGGGCTTCCAGCACCTTCGAATTGAACGTGGCCAAGCCGGTACTGATCCACAACCTGCTGCACTCGATCGAGGTACTCAGCGACTGCGCCAGCCTGTTCACCCACAAGCTGCTGGGCGGCCTGGAACTGAACCGCCCGCAACTGGCGCACAACGTGGAGCACTCATTATTGATGGCGACCGCGCTGAACCCGGTGCTGGGCTATGACCGCGTGGTGCAGATCACCCGCAAAGCCGCGGACGAGGGCCTGTCACCCAAGGACGCGGCGGTGCAACTGGGGCTGATAACCGCCGAAGAATATGAGCGACAGGTGCGGCCGGAAAGGATGATCAGCCCCGGCTGATCACGGAACGTCGCGGCCCACACTCAACCCCGTAACGACTGCGCTTGTTTTTCTTTTTTTACGTAGTCGACATTGACCCAATTAAACCTTTCATCTTCTGCGCCCCTGCCGCCTTTGCCATCAGTGCCAATATCGACTTCTTTCATCAGGCCCGGGCGCCGGAGAAGTTCAGCCGCGAGTCCAGACCGGTCTGTCGGTGGAGACTCTGCAGCAGCACTTTTTAAGCTATCGAAGCTGATATAGTTATCCGCGCCCCAATACTGTTTGAACTTTTCGTCAAGGGCTTGAAGCAGTTCAACGTCACTCATTTTTTCATAGCTTGGCGCTGCATTCTGCCTGGACACCCTTTCAATAGTGTCGCGCCCAATAAGCCCGTCGGACTTGTCAGCATCATGGTCGGAATCCAGTTTGCTATTGAGTCCCGGCCGACTGATGATTTCCCTGGCCAACAGGGTCATCCGGTCATCCGACGCATTGCCAGTCAAGGGCTGACCCGCGACTTCACGAAGCGCTCCCTGAGTGATTTTTCCATTCGCGTCGGGTTTGAAATAATCAAGATTATTACTCAACTCGCTCGCCAAGTCTGAGTCCTTGGTTCCTTTGAACGCATTAGCGACCTCAGTATTCTGCGGGCTCATGCCTTCGCCTTGCGACGATGCGGACATCCCCCAGGAAAGAGGTTGAATGGGCGCATTTCTGCCGAATGCCTGGGGGCGATAGTTCTCGTCATAGGTGTTTTCAACACGTTGGCGCTGCATGGAACCGGTGTACCTTCCGGCCCCGCTCTGCATGGAGGGTGCCTCTTGGGTTTGGTAGTAATCAACCACCCTGTTCGCGTCACCCTGGCTGATCAGCCCGTCTTCACGGCCGTCTTGGTTGATTGCATCGAGCAAATGACTCATTTCAGGACGGCTGAGAATCTCGTTGGCCAGCATTGTCATGCGGTCGTGCACCGGGTGACCGGTCAATGGACGGTTGGCAGCGTCCTCAAGGACTGCACGTGTGACAAAGCCGGACGGTCCCTGGAAGTAACTGAAGCTATCGGCAAAATCCCGTGCAACCGTGGTATTTGAGGGCGCGCGATAGTCCCCGGGTGAATGATTCATCGCAGGCGGGTTAAACGCTCCGACGTTATTAACGGGACGCTCATATTGCGCAGGGTAAGCCTGCGAAAATGACGGTGCAGTGCTCGGCTCTCCGGCCCTGGACTGCTGGCCGGCAGACGCGTCATCGCTCGTGTAGTAATCAACGAGCTGTTCAACGTTTTCACGGTCAACAAGACCGTCGTGTATACCGCGCTCATTCAACTTATCCAACTTACGGTTCACATCCGGGCGATTCAGGATTTCGCCTGCCAATAGCGTCATATTGTCGTCGACGGAATTACCCGTCAGCGGACGAGCCGCCACTTCACGGAGTTTGGCCTGGTCCACAAAGCCGGTCTTGGTATTGACGAAGTAGTCAAAGTTATTCCCAAACGTCTTCACCAGATCCAAATTTGAAGTGTGCTTGTATTTGTCCTCCCGCGAGGTGGGTTGCCCGTCAAGATCAGGCCGATTGAAACTGAGTGGATAATTTTGACCGTAGTGAGTATTTAACATGGCAACACCTCAGGGAGTAGATGCATCACAGCCGACCAACGCTCGGCTGGACACTTTGTCGACACCCATCTGTGGCCACACAAAGAGCAACGGTTCCAGTGGAATATAGGTAAAAAACAGCACTTACGAGGCGGCAAACCAACCTGCATTCACACCGATAAGTACCGGCTGATGATCGCCTCATCCACTCGGTCGCGGGTCTCTTCAATCACAAACCGCCCCTTCTCGATCACCAGAAAACGGTCCGCGATTTCCAGGGTAAACGACAGCACCTGCTCCGACACCACAATGGTCAAATCGCGCACGTTACGGATTTCCTTCAGCGTGCGGGCAATGTCCTTGATGATCGACGGTTGGATGCCCTCTGTCGGCTCATCCAACAACAGCACCTTGGGGTTGGTCGCCAGCGCCCGGGCTATCGCCAGTTGTTGTTGCTGCCCGCCGGACAGGTTACCGCCCTTTCGCGACTGCATGTCGTGGAGCACCGGAAACAGCGCATACAAGTCTTCCGGCACCTTGCCGCGTGCCGATGCCGGCAAGCCGGTCTGAATATTTTCCAGCACGGTCATACTCGGGAAAATCATGCGGCCCTGGGGCACATAGGCGATCCCCCGCGCGACCCGTTCATGGGTTTCCAGCGCCGAGACATCCTGCCCATCTACGCTGACTTGGCCCTTCCACTGCGGCAGGATGCCCATCAGGCTCTTGAACAACGTGGTCTTACCCATGCCGTTGCGGCCCATCACCGCGACAATCTCGCGCTGGGCGACGTTCAGGTCCAGGTCATGGAGAATCTGGCTCTGCCCGTAGCCGCAGGCCAATTGGTCGATCTTGAACATGCGCGGCTCCTCAGTGGCCCAAATACACTTCGATGACTTTCGGGTTGCTTTGCACCGACGCCATGCTGCCCTCGGCCAGCACCTTGCCCTGGTGCAGCACCGTGACCTTGTGGGCGATGCTTTTGACGAACTCCATGTCGTGCTCGATCACCAGCACCGAACGGCCCTGGCTGATGCGGTTGAGCAGCTCGGCGGTTTGCGCGCGCTCATTGACGCTCATGCCAGCCACCGGTTCATCGAGCATCAGCAACTCGGGGTCCTGCATCAGTAGCATGCCGATCTCCAGCCACTGCTTCTGGCCGTGGGACAGCAGGTCGGCCTGTTGTTGCAGCAGGTCGCCGAGAAAGATCTCCCGCGCCACCTCCTCCACCCGTGCGATCACCTGGGCATTGCGCTTGAAAAACAGCGCGCCCCATACCTTGCGACCGGCCGGGTAAGACATCTCCAGGTTCTCGAACACCGTGAGGTTTTCGTAGATCGACGGGTTCTGGAACTTACGACCCACGCCGGCACGCACAATGTTGTACTCGCGCATTTTCGTCAGCTCCTGGCCGTCGAACTGGATGCTGCCGCTGGTGGCGCGGGTTTTGCCGCAGATCAGGTCAAGCACGGTGGTCTTGCCGGCGCCGTTAGGGCCGATCACCACGCGCACTTCATTGCGGTCGATATACAGGTTGAGGTTGTCGACCGCCTTGAAGCCGTCGAACGACACGGTGAGGCCTTCGATGGCCAGCACCGGTTTTTTCATTTCAAAGCCGACGGCGGTCATGGCTGGGTCTCCAGGATTTTGCTTGTGGCCTTGGGTGTTAACGGTGCGTTCACCGGGGTCGCCGCTACAGGTTTACGCCGCAACATTCTCGCCAGCGCCTGACGCCCATGGCTGTCCCACAAACCGGCGAGGCCGTTGGGGAAGTACATCACCACGGCGATAAACAGCCCGCCCATGAGGTACAACCACAACTCGGGGAAGGACTCGGAAAAGTAGGTCTTGCCGTAGTTCACCAGCAACGCGCCATACACCGCACCGAGCAGTGACATGCGCCCGCCTACCGCCGCGAAGATCACCATCTCGATCGACGGCACGATGCCCACGAACGACGGCGACATAAAGCCCACCTGCAAGGCAAACATCGCCCCGCCAATCGCCGAGAACGCGGCGGCCACGCAGAACACGAAGATCTTGAAGCTGGCCACGTCATACCCGGAGAAACGCACGCGTTCTTCCTTGTCGCGCATCGCCATCAGCAACCGGCCGAGCTTGGAAGCAAGGATGAACCGGCCAATGAAGATGCAGCCGAACAGCAACCCGGCGTTGATGAAGTACAGGATCATCTTCGCGCTGTCGGTGCGCAGGTCCCAGCCAAGCAGGGTCTTGAGGTCGGTGATGCCGTTGACGCCACCGGTCAGGCCTTGCTGGCCGACGATCAGCACCGTGAGGATCAGCGCAATCGCCTGGGTGACGATGGAGAAATACACATCGCCCACGCGCCGCTTGAACAGCGCCATACCGATGATGAACGCCAGCAGCACCGGCACCGCAATCACCGCCGCCAAGGTGAAGCTGAAACTGTGGAACGGCTGCCACAGCCACGGCAGCTCGGTGATCTGGTTCCAATCCATGAAGTCCGGAATGCCCGGTGTGGACTGGATCTTGGTGCTTTCCGGGTCCGAGGCCTCAAGCTTGAGGAACATTGCCATGCAGTAGCCGCCGACGCCAAAGAACACGCCCTGCCCCAGGCTGAGAATGCCGCCATAGCCCCAGCACAACACCAGGCCCACCGCGACAAACGCGTAGGTCAGGTATTTGCCGACCATGTTCAGGCGGAACGCATCCAGGGTCAGGGGGAATACCACCAGGATCAACAGCGCCAGCAACACGATGCCGATCAGGTTTTGCTGGCCGCCCAGCAGCTTGTCTAAAGCCTTCATCCGCTCGCCTCTACTTGCGCACTTTGATGGAGAACAACCCTTGCGGGCGCAGCATCAGGATCAGAATCACCGAGGACAAGGTGAGTACCTTGGCCATCGAGCCACTGAGGAAGAACTCCGACAGCGATTGGGTCTGGGCAATCACGAAGGCCGAAGCGATGGTGCCGAACAGACTCTGCGCGCCCCCGAAGACCACCACCAGGAAGGTGTCGACGATGTACTGCGAGCCCGCCGTCGGCCCGGTGGAGCCGATGGTGGTGAACGCCGCGCCGGCCACCCCGGCGACGCCGCAGCCCAAGGCGAAAGTCATGCGGTCGACCTTGCGCGTATTGATGCCCACCGCGCGGCTCATCAGGCGGTTCTGCACCGTGGCGCGCACCTGCAGGCCCCAACGCGAGCGGTAGAGCATCAGGAAGATCGCGGCGGTGAGCAGCAGGGTCAGGGCCATCATGAACAGGCCATTGCGCGGGATCTCGACGGCATCGGTGAAATTCACCGAGCCCATCAGCCAGGCCGGTGGTTCAGCGCTGACCTCGCGGGCACCGAACACTGAGCGGAAGGTCTGCTGCATCACCAGCGACAGCCCCCAGGTGGCGAGTAAAGTGTCCAGCGGGCGCTTGTACAAGCGGCTGATCATCGCCCATTCCACCAGCCAGCCAATCGCACCGGCAACCAGGAATGACAGGGCAATGGCGAAGAAGAAGTAATAGGGTTGGAAGCCCGGCGCAAAGTGCGCCGTGAGGCTGGAACACACGTAGGTGGTGTACGCGCCGATGGTCAGGAACTCACCGTGGGCCATGTTGATCACCCCCATCTGGCCAAAGATGATCGCCAGCCCCAATGCCATCAGCAACAGCACGCAGAACACGGACAAACCGTTGAACCCCTGCATCGCCGCGATGGCTCCAAATTCCGATAGCCATTCCATGATGATGGTCTCCTGAGAGCCAGGTTGAATTGCAATCTGCGTCTGCTTTATGTGGAGCGGGCTTGCTCGCGAATGCGCAGTGTCATTCACAGGTGTATTGACTGATCCACCTCGTTCGCGAGCAAGCCCGCTCCCACATTTAGCTCAGCGCCAAGACCAGGGTTATTGATAGCCTTTGGGGAACGGATTCGGCTCGATCAGATCCGACTCGTAGATCACCTTGAACTGGCCGTTGGGCTGCACTTCGCCGATGCGCGACTTGCTCCATAAGTGATGGTTCTCGTGAATCTTCACGTAGCCTTCCGGCGCGGTTTTCAGCTCGATGCCAGGCGACGCGGCCACCACTTTATCCACGTCGAAACTGCCGGCCTTCTCCACCGCCGCTTTCCACAGCCACGGCCCCAGATAGGCCGCCTGGGTCACATCGCCGATCACTGCGTCCTTGCCGTATTTGGCCTTGAAGGCCTCGACGAAGGCTTTGTTGTTCGGGTTATCCAGACTCTGGAAGTACTTCATCGAGGCATAGAAACCGGCCATGTTTTCACCGCCGATGCCGAGCAGTTCGTCCTCGGTGACCGACAGGGTCAGCAGGGTCTGCTTGGCCGAATTAACGCCCGCCGCGTTGAGTTGTTTGTAGAACGCCACGTTGGAACCACCCACCACCGCCGCAAACACCACATCAGGCTTTTTCAGCTTGACCTTGTTGATCAGCGAACCGAACTGGGTGTTACCCAGCGGGTAGTAGTCTTCGCCGACCACGGTGCCGTGCAGGACGTTCTCGATGTGCTTGCGCGCGATCTTCATCGAGGTGCGCGGCCAGATGTAGTCGGAGCCGACCAGGTAGAAGGTCTTGGCGCCCTTGGTCTTGGCGATCCAGTCAAGGCTGGCGAGAATTTGCTGGGTGGCCTCCTGCCCGGTGTAGATCACATTTTTCGACTGTTCCAGGCCTTCATAGAAGGTCGGGTAGTAGAGCAGGCCGTTTTCCTTTTCGAAGATCGGCAGCACGGCTTTGCGCGAGGCCGAGGTCCAGCAGCCGAACACGGCGGCGACCTTGTCGTTGACCAGCAGCTTCTTGGCTTTTTCGGCGAAGGTCGGCCAGTCGGAGGCGCCGTCTTCCTGGATCACCTTGATCTGCCGTCCGAGGATCCCGCCTGAGGCGTTGATCTGTTCGATGGCCAAGCGTTCGGCCTGGATCGAACCGGTTTCGGAAATCGCCATGGTGCCGGTGGCGGAGTGCAACTGGCCGACGGTGACTTCGGTCGGGGTCACGGCGAGGCCTTCGTTATCGGCCAGCACGCCCTGGCTGAACAGAGCGGCCGCCAGCAATGACAGGGCCAACAGCGGTGTGGAGCGGATCAATCGTAGTGCCATGGGGCGACTCCTCTGCAATGAGGGGTCCAGCATGGCGGCAGTGGACCGGTGCGGGTATACGCAGCCTGACGTAACGGGGTACGTCATTTGACGTATGCCGCTGCGCACTGTTTTCGAGCAAGATCCCGCCCGCCCTGACAGCACCGATCAATGTGGGAGCTGGCTTGCCTGCGATGGCGGTGTATCAACCGACTTCCCCATGCCTGACCCACCGCCATCGCAGGCAAGCCAGCTCCCACATTTTGAATCGGGGCACGGAACTTGCTCATCCACCTTGCCCACTCCCCGGAGCCATCCCGCCGTGCACCCTCCTTCCGGCACCCAGCGCATCGTCAAGATCCGCCGCGACTACAACACCTGGGTCGCCGACGAGACCATGGAAGACTACGCCCTGCGCTACACCCCCAAGTCCTTTCGCAAGTGGTCGGAGCTGCGCATTGCCAACACCGCCCTCGGCGCGGTGTCGTTCCTGGCGCTGGAGGCCATCGGCGGCGTGCTGGCCTTGAACTACGGCTTTACCAACACCTTCTGGGCGATCCTCGCCATCAGCATGGTGATCTTCCTCACCGGCCTGCCCATCAGCTATTACGCCGCACGCTACGGCGTGGACATGGACCTGCTCACCCGTGGCGCCGGCTTCGGCTATATCGGCTCCACCATCACCTCGTTGATCTACGCCAGCTTCACCTTCCTGTTCTTCGCCCTGGAAGCGGCGATCATGGCGCTGGCACTGGAGCTGTATTTCCATATCCCGCTGGCCCTGGCCTATGTGATCTGCTCGCTGCTGGTGATCCCGCTGGTGGCGTACGGCGTGACGCTGATCAGCCGCCTGCAACTGTGGACGCAACCGATCTGGCTGTTGTTGCTGGTGCTGCCGTATGGCTTTGTGGGGTGGAAGAACCCCGACGCCTTCAGCGACTGGACCAGCTTTGTCGGACGCAGCGGTGACGGCGGCGGCTTCAACCTGTTGGCGTTCTGCGCCGCCTGCACGGTGGCGTTGTCGCTGGTGACGCAGATCGGCGAACAGGTGGACTACCTGCGTTTCCTGCCCGAAAAAACGGCTGCCAACCGCAAGCGCTGGTGGGCCGCCCTGCTCTGCGCCGGCCCCGGCTGGATCATTCCCGGCGCCTTGAAGATGTTCGCCGGGGCGTTCCTGGCGTTTCTCGCGCTGCAACATGAAATCCCCATGGAACGCGCCGCCGAGCCAACCCAGATGTACCTGGTTGCGTTCCGCTACGTGTTCAGTTCGCCGGAATGGGCGCTCGGCGCCATGGTGCTGTTCGTGATTATTTCGCAAATGAAGATCAACCTGACCAATGCCTACGCGGGCTCCCTGGCCTGGTCGAACTTTTTCGCCCGTGTGACCCACAGCCATCCCGGCCGCGTGGTGTGGCTGGTGTTCAATGTGGCCATCGCGCTGATGCTGATGGAGTTGGGCGTTTTCGACGTGATCGACCAGGTGCTGGGGCTCTACGCCAATATCGCGATCGCCTGGATCGGCACGCTGGTGGCGGACCTGGTGATCAATAAGCCATTGGGCCTGTCGCCCAAGCACATCGAGTTCAAGCGCGCGCACCTCTACGATATCAACCCGGTGGGCGTCGGCTCGATGCTGATTGCGTCGTTGCTGTCGATCCTCGCCCACTTCGGCCTGTTCGGTGCCCTGGCCCAGGCGGCACCGCCCTTCGTGGCCCTGGGCACGGCGCTGGTGATGGCGCCGCTGCTGGCCTGGCTGACCCAGGGCAAGTACTACATCGCCCGCACCAGCGACGTGCAGTTGATTCACCCGGTTGCCCCCGCGACCCACGCGGTGTGCGGGCTGTGCAGCAACCCGTTCGAGACCGCGGACATGGCGTTCTGCCCGGCCTACAGCACGCCGATCTGCTCACTGTGTTGCTCGCTGGATGCGCGCTGCGGTGATCGTTGCAAGCCCCACGCCCGCCTGGTCACCCAGTTCGAAGGCGTACTGCGCTGGCTGCTGCCCAACACGATGATGCCGCGCCTGCACACACGCCTGGCCCATTACCTGGGATTGTTGCTCGCCCTGGTGCTGATGCTTGCCGGCGCATTGGCGTTGATCTACGTACAGGCGGCCCAGGGCTTGCCCCATTCCGAAACCCTGTACCAGGCGTTCTTCAAGGCGTTCCTGACGCTCTCGGTGCTGGCCGCCGTGCTCGCCTGGTGGGTGGTGCTGACCCGCGAAAGCCGTGGCGTAGCCCAGGAGGAATCCGATCGCCAAACCCTGCTGCTGATGCAGGAAATCGACGCCCACAGCCTCACCGACCAGGCCCTGCAGCAAGCCAAGGAAGCCTCGGAAGCCGCAAATGCCGCCAAGAGCCGCTACGTCACCGGGCTGTCCCACGAACTGCGCACGCCGCTCAACAGCATCCTTGGCTTCACCCAGATTCTGCAGCGCGACAGCGCCATGCCCGAGCAGCATCAGGATGCGCTGGCGACCATCCTGCGCAGTGGTTCGCACTTGGTGTCATTGATCGACGGTTTGCTCGACGTGGCCAAGATCGAGGCCGGCAAGTTGCGCCTGGAACTCACCGAAATCCCCTTCCCCGAGCTGCTCCACGACCTGGAGCAGATGTTCACCCCGCAAGCCCACGACAAGGGTCTGCGTTTTCGCCTGGACTGCGTGGGCAAGATCCCGGCGGTGGTGCGTGGCGATGAAAAACGCGTGCGCCAGATCCTGATCAACCTGCTGGGCAACGCCGTGAACTTCACCGACAGCGGCGAAGTGCGCCTGCGGGTCAGTTATATGCGCGAGACCGCCAACTTCGAGATCATCGACACCGGCATCGGCATCGATCCTGGGCAGTTGGAGCGGATATTCCAGCCGTTCGAGCGCGGCGACCTGATGCGCCAGGACAACGGCGTGGGCCTGGGGCTGACTATCACGCGCATGCTCACTGCATTGATGGGCGGCGAGCTGCGAGTAACCAGCGAGCTGGACAAGGGCACCTGCTTCCAGGTGCGGCTGTTCCTGTCTCAGGTGCGCGCGCCGCAAGCGGTGGTGCACGTGGAGCACGACATCATCGGTTATCAAGGCGAGCGGCGGCGCATCCTGGTGGTGGATGACCATGTAGACCATCGCAAGGTGCTCAGCGGCATGCTCACGCCGCTGGGCTTCGAGGTGATCCAGGCCAGTAATGGCCAGGACGCGATCCGCCAGGTGGCGCTGCTGGCGCCGGACCTGATCCTGATGGACCTGTCGATGCCGACCCTGGATGGCTACGAAACCAGCCGCCTGATACGCCGTAATGCGCTGTGCACCGCACCGATCATCGTGATCTCGGCCAACGCCTTTACCGACGACCGCGAACGCAGCATTGCCGCCGCCTGCAACGACTACCTGGCCAAGCCGGTGCGCACGCCGGAGCTGCTCGGGCGCCTGCAACAGCACCTGGACCTGCACTGGCTACGGCGCACCCAGCGCTCGATACCGCCACCGCCACCCCGTGTGCTGCCCGGCGCCGAAGACCTGGCGGTACTCGCCGAACTCAGCGCCATCGGTTACGTGCGCGGCCTGCACGAAAAACTCGACACGATCCTTGCGCAGCACCCCGACACCGAGCCTTTCATCAGCAAGGCACGCGGGTTGCTCAAGGGTTTCCGCCTGGATGAACTCAACCGAACCCTCAAGGAGGCCGAAGATGAATGCACTCACCCGCAGCACTGAACCCGGCGTTGTGCTGATCGTCGACGACACGCCGGATAACCTCGCGATGCTCTCCGACGCCCTCGACGACGCGGGCTATATGGTGCTGGTGGCCCTCGACGGCCTCAGCGCGTTGAACCGCGTACAACGCCGGCGCCCGGACCTGATCCTGCTGGACGCAATGATGCCCGGCCTGGACGGTTTCGAAACCTGCCGCCGGCTCAAGGCGCAACCCGCCAGTGCGGACATCCCGGTGGTGTTCATGACCGGGCTGACCGACACCAGGCACGTGGTGCAGGGCTTTGAAGTGGGTGGCAGTGACTACGTGACCAAGCCGATCCAGACCGACGAGGTACTGGCGCGGGTGGCGGCACATTTACGCACGTCGCGTATTTTGTTGTCGGCGCGGGAGGCGCAGCAGCCGAGTGTGTTGACGCTTGAAGATGAGCCGGCGCATAGGCTGCTGTCGGCCCGGTTCCAGTTGACCGAGCGTGAGGTAGAGGTGCTGCGCTGGGTGGCGTGCGGGAAAACCAATCGGGATATCGGGGATATCCTGGGGTTGAGCCCGAGGACGGTGAACAAGCATCTGGAGCATGTGTATGTGAAGTTGGGCGTGGAGACCCGCACAGCGGCCACCTCCGTCGCCCTGGCCGCCCTCTGAATGTGCGGGGTGCCCGCTCGCACATTTTTTGCTCTTCATCGAGGCTGAAATCGGTTACCCGCCGAAGGTGTGTGAGGGCCTGCGCAACGTCGGATCAAACGGATTGATCCGTGGCCCGATCGCCGCCGCTTCGCGCTTCAATAACTCCACCACCATCGGCAACCGGCTCGGCCCCAGGCGGTCACTGATGGTCGCCACACTCAACGCCGCCACCGCATGCCCGTCCCGATTCAGTATTGGCACCGCCAACCCCGCCATGCCTTCCAGCACCCCGGTATTGCGCGCCGCATACCCCAGGTTGCGCACGTTCTCCACTTCCGAGCGCAACAGCACTTCGTCATACAGATGGAAATCCTTGAGCCGTGGCAGGTTGTAGCGGATCACCGTCTCGCGCTCTTCCTCCGGCAAAAACGCCAGGATCGCCAGGCTGCCCTGCCCCACGCCCAATGCCACACGCCCGCCGATATCACCGGTGAAGGTGCGGATCGGGTACGGGCCTTCGCTGCGGTCCAGGCAGATCGCATCGAAGCCACTGCGCGCCAGCAGGAACAGCGAGTCGCCCAGTGAAGCACTCAGGCGCAGCATGCTCGGCCGCACCAGGTCGCGCAGGTTGCCGGTCTTGCCTGCATTGGCCGCCAGGGCGAAGAACTCCAGGCTGAGGCGATAGCGCTTGCTGCGTGCGTCCTGCTCGACCATGCCTTCGTCCATCAGGCTGCGCAGCAGGCGGTGGGTGGTGGGCTGGGACAGGCCCACCTGTTGCGCGAGCTGCGTAACGCGTTCGCCACCCTCCGGCACTTCACCCAGGGTGCGCAGCAGCGCGAACAGACGAGACACTCCGCCCACCCCGACTTCTTTGCTCTTTTCATTTCGATCAGTGGAATGCATAACAACCCATCTCTTTGCAAATTCCGGTGAGTGAATAAAACTGAAAATAACAGTCCGTTCAGTGAAATTCTATCTTCCGCCCATCCTAGTCTTCGTCCTAATCTGCGTCCACAGGGGCGAAATGAACAACAACCGGCAGCCGACTTGAGATCGAGCGCCAACGCACCCGCAACACCCTTTTCGCATCTGCCCAAAACAAAAAAGCGCGTCTCGACGCGACTCAAAAAAAGGTGGAACGCAGACATGGCATTTCTCCAACTCAACGCCTTGAGCAAACGCTACGGCGCCGTCGACGCGGTGGTCGCCACCGACCTCGCGGTGGAAAAAGGCGAGTTCGTTTCCCTGCTCGGCCCCTCGGGCTGCGGCAAGACCACCACCCTGCAAATGATCGCCGGCTTCGTCGATGTGAGCGGCGGGCAGATCCTGCTCGACGGCCGCGACATCACCCACGCCAAGCCCGCCAGCCGTGGCCTGGGCGTGGTGTTCCAGAGCTACGCGCTGTTCCCGCACATGAGCGTGCGCGACAACGTCGCCTTCGGCCTGAAGATGCGCAAAGTGCCGGCCGCCGAGATCGCCAGCAAGGTCAAGACCGTACTGGAACTGGTGCGCCTGGCGCCGCACGCCGACCGCTACCCACGGGAGTTGTCCGGCGGCCAGCGCCAGCGCGTGGCCCTGGCTCGCGCGTTGGTGATTGAGCCGCCGGTGTTGCTGCTCGATGAGCCGTTGTCCAACCTCGACGCTAATTTGCGCGAAGAGATGCAGTTCGAGATCCGCCGCATCCAGTGCGCCGTCGGTATCACTACTTTGATGGTCACCCACGACCAGGCCGAAGCGCTATCGATCAGTGACCGCGTGGTGGTGATGCAGGCCGGGCGCGTGACCCAGATCGACGCGCCCTACACGCTCTACGAACACCCGCGTACGCGCTTCATCTCCGACTTTGTCGGCAAGGCCAACCTGCTGCCGGGCGACTACGACACACTCGGCACCCCGCAAGTGCGCCACGAGAGCGGCGACGGCGAACTGACCCTGAGCCTGCGCCCGGAAAAGATCCAATTGGTGGACGCAGGCACAGGTCGCCTGCAAGGCCAGGTCATCAATCGCTACTTCTTCGGCAGCCAATGGCTGTACCACATCGACACCGCCCTCGGCGAAGTCACCGTGGTGCGCAGCAACGACGGCAACGCGCCGCTGCGTTGCGGCACAGCGGTAGGCCTGGACTGGCACGCCAGCCTGTTGCGCGTGTTGGCGGCGGATGAGGTGCACCCATGAGTCGCGGCTACCTGCTCTCGCTGCCGGCGCTGGTGCTGTTTGTCGGGCTGCTGATCCTGCCGTTGGGCCTGACCCTGGTGCTGTCGTTCAACGTGTTTGACTACCAGGTGGGCGTGAAGGCCGATGAATGGACCTTCGGGCACTACCTGTCATTGTTCAGCGATTCGTACTTTTACGAGATTTTCTGGCGCACCTTCTGGATCAGCGCGCTGGTCACCCTGCTGTGCGTGGTGATCGGTGTGCCCGAGGCTTACATCCTCAGTCGCATGGGCACGCCGTGGCGCTCGATCTTCCTGATTCTAATCCTCACGCCCTTGCTGATTTCGGTGGTGGTGCGCGCCTTTGGCTGGAGCCTGTTGCTCGGCGCGGACGGGCTGGTAAACCAAGTGATCCAGTTCCTCGGTGGGCGCCCGGTGAAGCTGCTGTACACGCCGTTCGCGGTGATCATCGCCCTGGTGCACGTGATGCTGCCGTTCATGATCATCCCGGTGTGGACCTCCCTGCAGAAACTCGACCCGTCGGCTGAACAAGCCGCGTTGTCCCTGGGCGCCAGCCAGGCCACGGTGATGCGCAAGATCGTGTTGCCGCAGGTCATGCCCGGCGTGCTGTCCGGCACCTTGATCGTGTTCGGCCTGGCCGCCAGCTCCTTTGCGATCCCCGGCCTGCTCGGCGGGCGTCGCCTGAAAATGGTCGCCACCGTGGTGTACGACCAGTACCTCTCGGAACTCAACTGGCCCATGGGCGCGACCATCGCGGTGGTGCTGCTGTTGGTCAATCTGCTGATCATGCTGAGCTGGAACCGCATGGTCGAAGGCCGCTACAAAAAGTCCCTGGGGGTTTAAGCGCATGTCCAGAAACGGTCCTTTGGCCCTTGGTTTCCACGGTTTGGTGGTGCTGTTCATGATGGCGCCGCTGGTGGTGGTGTGCCTGGTGGCCTTCACGCCCGAAAACACCTTGAGCCTGCCCACGTCGGGCTTCTCGCTGCGCTGGTTTCGCGCGGTGTTCGAGCGGGCGGATTTTATCCAGGCGTTCTATAACAGCCTGATCCTGGCGTTCACCGCTGCGACATTGGCCACCTTGATTGCCGTACCGGCGGCGTTGGCGATCAGCCGGTATTCGTTTGCGGGGCGCAACTTTCTCAGTGCGTTGTTCCTGTCGCCGATCATCATCCCGCACCTGGTGCTGGGCGTGGCCATGCTGCGCTTGTTTGCGCTGATGGGCGTCAACGGCAGTTTTACCTGGCTGATGCTGGCCCATGTGGTGATCATCACGCCGTATGTGCTGCGCCTGGTGCTGGCTGCAGCCATCGGTATTGATCGCAGCGCCGAGCATGCCGCCGAATCCCTGGGGGCTGGCCGTTTCACGCTGTTTCGCCAGATCACCCTGCCGATGATCCTGCCCGGTGTCGCCGGGGGGTGGTTGTTAGCCTTCATCAACAGTTTCGACGAGGTGACGCTGTCGATCTTCGTCAGCTCGCCGGCCACGCAAACCCTGCCGGTGCGCATGTATGTGTACGCCACCGAGTCCATCGACCCGATGATGGCGGCGGTGTCGGCGCTGGTGATTGCGCTGACGGCGGCGACCATGATTCTGCTGGATCGGGTCTACGGCCTGGACCGTGTGCTGGTGGGGAAACATTGATGGCCTTGTTCAAACGCTTAGCCGAGACCGGACGCCCGGTCCTGTCCTTCACCCTCGACGGCCAGCCCGCCAGCGGCTTGCTGGGTGACACGGTGCTCACCGCCGTGCTGACCTGCGCCGAGCACCTGCGCGGGAGTGACTTCAGCGCCGAACCGCGTGCCGGTTTCTGCCTGATGGGCGCGTGCCAGGACTGCTGGGTGCGCCTTGAAGATGGGCGCCGCGTGCGCGCCTGTTCGACGCTGCTGGAAGAAGGTCAGGCGGTCAGCCGCGATCCGGGGCGCCAGCCATGAAGCCGGTGGTGATTGTGGGCGCAGGCCCGGCAGGCATCAGCGCAGCGCGCACCCTGCTCGACCACGGCATCACACCGTGCCTGGTGGATGAGAGCCTGCGCGGTGGCGGGCAGATTTATCGGCGCCAACCCCAAGGCTTCCAACGCACCGCCAGGCAGCTCTACGGATTTGAAGCGAGCAAGGCCCAAGCCGTGCACCGCACCCTGGATGAGCTGGCGCCGCTGATCGACTACCGGCCGCAAACCCTGGTGTGGAACGCCGAGGACGGCCGCCTGGATATGCTCAACAACGGCCGCGCCGAGAGCCTCGACTACGCGCAGATCATCGTCGCCACGGGCGCCACCGACCGCATCCTGCCGGTGCCGGGCTGGACCTTGCCCGGTGTCTACAGCCTCGGCGCGGCGCAGATCGCCTTGAAATACCAGGGCTGCGCCATCGGTGAGCGCGTGGCGTTCTGTGGCAGCGGGCCGTTGTTGTACCTGGTCGCCTATCAGTACGCCAAAGCCGGGGCCAAGGTCGTGGCGGTGCTCGATAGCGCACCGTTCAGCGCGCAGTGCCGAGCGCTGCCGGCGCTGCTCGGGCAACCGGCGACCTTGGCCAAGGGCTTGTATTACCGCGCCTGGCTGACGGCCCATGGGATTGCCGTGCATCAGGGCGCCACGCTCACACAGATCGAAGGCGAACAGCGGGTCAGCGCTATTCGTTGGGGTGAGCACAGCCTGGCATGCGACGCCGTGGGCTTTGCCCATGCCCTGCGCAGCGAGACGCAACTGGCGGATCTGCTCGGTTGTGAATTCGCCTGGAACACGTTGAACCGCGCCTGGCTTCCACAACGCGACAGCGCCGGGCGCAGCAGTGTCAGCGGTGTGTACCTGGCGGGCGACGGCGCCGGGATCATGGGCGCGGACGCCGCGCAGATGGCCGGCGAGCGTGCTGCGCTGGCGGTACTGGAGGACGCGGGCATTGCCATTGATCAGCGCCGCCCCGCCGTGTTGGAGCAACAACTGGCGGGTATCCAGCGCTTTCGCCAGGGCCTGGAAACCGCGTTTCCTTTCCCTGAGCAGTGGGCGGCACAGGCACCGGATGCGTTGATGGTGTGCCGCTGCGAAGAAGTCAGCGCCGGCGATATACGGGCGGTGGTGGATGAAGGCCACTGGGAGATCAATCGGGTCAAGGCCCACTGTCGCGTCGGCATGGGCCGCTGCCAGGGCCGCATGTGCGGGCCGGCGGCAGTGGAGATTGTCGCCGAGCGCAGCGGCCGGGGCATCGAAAACGTCGGCCGCTTGCGTGGCCAGGCGCCAATCAAGCCGCTGCCATTTGGCGTGGAGGCGCAGTCATGATCGACGTCATCGTGCTGGGCGGTGGGATTGTCGGCGCGTCGGCGGCCTTGATGCTCGCGCAGAAAGGCCAGCGCGTGACCTTGGTGGAACGGGACTTCTGTGGCTCGCATTCCAGCGGCGTGAATTATGGCGGTGTGCGCCGCCAGGGCCGGCCATTGCATCAGTTGCCGCTGTCGCAGCGTGCCCATCAACTGTGGGCCGACTTGCCGGGCCTGATCGGCATCGACGGCGAATACGTGCGCTCCGGGCATTTGAAGCTGGCGCGCAGTCATGCTGATTTCGCCGCGTTGCAGGCGTATGCCGAACAAACCCGTGGCTTTGACCTGGGCTTGCAGTTGCTCGACTACGCCGAGCTGCGCGCACGCTTCCCCTGGGTCGGCGATATTGCGGTGGGCGCCTCGTTGTGCCCGCAAGACGGCCACGCCAACCCACGATTGGTGTCCCCGGCCTTCGCCCGTGCCGCGCAGCGCCTTGGCGCATCGGTGTACGAGCAGGCTGAGGTGATTGGTATAGAACATGACGGCCAGCACTTTCAGGTGCAGTGCGCCAACGGCCTGCACCTGCAAGCGCCCTGGCTGCTGAACTGTGCTGGCGCCTGGGCCGGCACCGTCGCCGCGCAGTTTGGCGAAGCGGTGCCGATCACCTCGGCGCATCCAGCGATGCTGGTCACCGAGCCGCTGCCGGTGGTGATGAATGTGAGCACCGGCGTTGAAGGCGGCGGAATTTATGCGCGGCAGGTCGCCCGGGGCAACTGCATCCTCGGCGGCGGTCGCGGTTTTGCCCTGGGCCCGCTGACCGCGCGGCCGGGGCAGGCAGCGGTGCTGGAGATCCTGCGCAATGCCGGCGAGCTGTACCCGTTCCTCAAGGGTGCCCAGGCGATTCGCACGTGGAGCGGCACCGAAGGTTATCTACCCGATCACGAACCGGTGATCGGCCCCAGCAGCACACAACCTGGCCTGCTCCATGGCTTCGGCTTTGCCGGCGCCGGGTTCCAGCTCGGTCCCGCGGTCGGTGAAGCCCTGGCAGAGATCGTCTGCGACGGGGCCAGCCGCCAACCCATCGAAGCGTTTTCCATCCGTCGTTTCCAAGCCTGAGAGGAAAAACATCCATGAACCCACGTATTGCGCTGTCCTGCTTGTCCCTCGCCCTGCTCGCTTCCACCGCGCACGCCGCGCCCACGCTGTACCTGGGCATGAACGGCGGCACCATGGAACGGGTGTACGCCGACAAGGTGCTACCCGCGTTCGAAAAGGCCAATAACGTCAAGGTGGTGATCGTGCCCGGCACCTCGTCGGACATCCTCGCCAAGATCCAGGCCAACAAAGACAACCCACAGATGCACGTGATGTTCCTCGACGACGGCATCATGTACCGCGCCATCTCCATGGGCCTGTGCGACAAGCTGGCGCCCAGCCCGCCCCTGGAACAGATCCCGGCCAAGGCCAGAATCAAGGAGGAAGCCGTGGCCGTGACCCTCGGCGTCACCGGCTTGGGCTACAACGCCAAGATGTTCAAGGAAAAAGGCTGGGCCGCGCCCACCTCATGGATGGACCTGGCCGACCCGCGCTTCAAGGAGAAAGTGGTGTTCCAGTCCTTGGCGTCGTCCACCTTCGGCCTGCACGGCTTCCTGATGTTCAACCGCATCCAGGGCGGCGACGAAACCAACGTCGAGCCCGGCTTCAAGGCCTGGCCGAAAACCGTCGGCCCCAACGTGCTGGAGTACATCGCCAGCTCGGCGAAAATCTCCGAGATGGTGCAGACCGACGAAGCCGCGATCTTCCCCCTCACCCCGACCCAGGTCGCCACCCAGAAACTGCTCGGCGTGCCGATGGAATATGCACAACCCAAGGAAGGCGCGGTGGTGCTGAACGTGGCCGAATGCGTGATCGCGCGCAACGACCAACCGGAACTGGCGCAGAAACTCGCGGCCTTTTTGCTGACCGCCGAGGCCCAGGCACCAGCGTTGGAGGAAGGTGACCAGATTCCGTCGAACCCGACCACACCGACCACCGACAAGACCCGCGCGCGAGTGGAAGCCATGCAGGGTTACCTGCAGACCGCGATTTCGATTGATTGGGACCAGGTCAACCAAGCGCGGCCGGAGTGGAATGCGCGGTGGAGTCGGTCCATCGAACGCTGATGGCGGCTACAGCGGAGCAATGGGGAGCGCGCGTTTGTGGGCGGTCTTCAGGTAGGCGCGTTCCACAAGGTTCTTGACCCGCTCACTCACCGGTTCGCCCATCAGGTAGGCGTCGACCTCTTCGTACGTGCACGCATAGGCATGCTCGTCGAGCTTGCCCGGCGCCAGTTCTTCCAAATCGGCAGTGGGCGGTTTTTGCACCAGGTTGACGGGTGCACCGAGGGCGCTGGCCAACAGGCGCACTTGGGTCTTGGTCAGGCCCGACAGCGGGGCCAGGTCACAGGCGCCGTCGCCAAACTTGGTGAAAAAGCCCATCAGCGCTTCGGCGCCATGGTCGGTGCCAACCACTAGGCCGTTGTGCAGGTTGGCCACGGCGTATTGCGCGATCATGCGGGTGCGGGCCTTGACGTTTCCCTTGATGAAATCGACGTGTTCGGCGCTGGCGTCGGTGGCGGTCAGGCTGGCCATCAGGCCGTCGACGCTGGCGGCGATGTTCAGGGTGTCGATGTGGTCCGGGGTGATGAAGTCCAGGGAGGACTGGGCGTCGCGTTCATCAGCCTGGGTCTTGTAGGGCAGGCGCATGGCGATAAAGCGTGCGGCGTACGCCTCGCTGCGCAGTTGCTGTACCGCCAGTTGGCACAGGCGGCCGGCGGTCAGCGAGTCCACGCCGCCGCTGATGCCAAGCACCAGGGCCTTGCAGCCTGAGTGGCGCAAGGTGGCCTTGATGAAGTCGATGCGCCGTTGGATTTCCTCAGGCTCGCCGCCTTGGACCAGCGCGCGGTTGATATTCAGTTCCCGTGCGATACGTTCTTGCATGTCACACCTCCACACTGCCAACGTTGAACACTTGTGCTGCGTACTGCAAAAACGAGGCGTCTTCGCAGACGTTTTTGACCGGGTCATCGGAGAATTTCACCACCGGTTCGCCGTGTACCCGCACCAGCTTCATCACGATGCTCAGCGGCTCGACGCCTTCCACATCGCAGGCCAGGCTGGTGCCCATGCCGAACCCGAACTTGGCCTTGCCACGCACGTGGCGCAGGATCGGCAGGCATTTCTCGAAGTTGAGGCCATCGGAGAACATCAGGTCCTTGGTCATCGGGTCGATGCCCAATTGCTTGTAGCGGGCGAGCACCTTGTCGGCCCAGGCGATGGGATCACCGGAATCCTGGCGAAGACCGTCGTACAGTTTGGCGAAGTACAGGTCGAAGTCCTTGAGGAAAAAGTCGGTGCTGATGCAGTCGGTCAGGGCGATCCCGAGGCGACCACGGTATTCACGTACCCAGTTTTCCAGCGCGGCATTCTGGCTTTCGCGCAGCCGGCCCAGTTGCTGGTGCACCATCAGCCATTGGTGGGCCATGGTGCCGATCAGCGGCAGGTCGAATTCGTAGGCCAGGTGCGCGTTGCTGGTGCCGACGAACTGGCCGGGGAAGTCGCGACGCATGATGTCGACCACTTCACGCTGGGCCTTGAACGACAGGCGCCGGCGCGTGGAGAAGTCGGAGACGCGCAAGTCGGCCAGTTCATCGCGGCTGAGGTTTTTCTCCAGCCAGTCGAACTTCTGGTACAGCTTGCGGGTGACGTCTTCGAGGGTCACGTCAGGGTATTTGTCGCGGTTGCGCAGTTCGCTGACCAGGGCCAGTACCGGCTGTTCGAACATGATGCAGTGCAGCATCGGGCCGACCACGCGGATGTTCAGCTGGCCGTCGACTTCACTGACGTGGATATAGCGCAGGTTGAAGCGGAACAGACCAAGGAAGCGCTCGTAATCCGGCGTGAGGTATTCGCGAAAGCGTGGGTTGAACAGAAAGCGCAGCTCGCCTTCGCGCATGTGCAGGCCGGCCATTTTTTCAAGTTCGGCGCGCAGCTCGGGGATCAGGTGGCCGAGTTTTTCCTTCGAACGGACGATGAAGTTGTACTCGACATCGACATTCGGGTGCTGGTGCAACACGGCTTGCATCATGGTGAAGGTGTAGTAGTCGGTGTCGAGCAAGCCCTGGATCACCGGGGACTCGTAGTCGTATGCACTTTCCATGGTGTCTCTCCTTAACGCGTGGCCATTGCGGCCAGTTCTTCGCGGGTGCTGCTGATGACGGCACCGGCCTTGAGCAATTCATTGACGGCCCGTACGCCGCCCTCTTCCGTGATGCCCCTGCACGCCGGCAGGTGCAGGACCACGTCCAGGCCGGCCTTGAGCAGTTGCAACGCGGTGGTCTTGACGCAGTAGTCCAGCGCCAGGCCGCCGACGATCACGCGGGTGACGCCCTGGGCCTTGAGGTACTCAATGACGCCGGTGGACAGCTTGTCGTGCAGGTCGTGGTAGCAGGCACCGTAGGGGTGCAGGTCGGGTTCGACGCCTTTCCAGATGAAGTAATCGTAGTCATAGGGCGTGGGCAACGCGTCCAGCAGGGTGAAGCCTTCGGTGCCGGGGACGCAGTGGCTCACCCAGGTCACATCGGCATGAGCCAGGCCGGTGGGTTGCAGCATCTCGCTGTGCTGCGACACCACCCAGGGAGCGTGCGGGGTGTGGGCGTCCTTGCTGCCGACGCGATGGCCGGCGAGGCTGGCCATGTAGTTGAGTTCGGCACCGATCTGGTCACCGCCGGCCACAGGCAACTCGTTGGGGCACAGTGGCGTGAAGCTCTTCTGGGCGTCGACGTCGAATGAGGCAATGGCGGTTTTCGCGAGGGTCATGGCGTTTCTCCTGTGGCCTGGAAACAAAAGTACACGTCATGTACTTTCATTGCAAGAAACATTTGGTTATCTATCCTGGCGTCAGTACATGACATATCTGTTTGATCCGTTAGACTGTGCCCCATTGTTATTCGCAAGGAGTTCACATGCCGCTTAGCGCCTACCTCCACACCGTCGACCTGTGCGTACTGTTCTACTGCCGCCGCGCGGGCGAATTGAAGCTGCTGCTGAACAAACGCGACGCCGAGCCGTTCGCCGGGCACTGGGCGTTGCCGGGGGTGGTGGTGAATGGCAGCGTGCAAGATCTGCGCCTCCAGGATGCGGTGGAGCGCTTGCGGGCGGGTGACAAGGTGGGGTTTGAACTGGCCTGGAACGAGCAAGTCGGCACGGTGGGCGATGCGTTTCGCGACCCGCGTTGCTGGTCGTCGTCCACGTACTACCTGGCGATCGTGGCGGATGAGGTGACGCTCGGCGAGCATCAAGCCTGGTATTCACTGAATGCCGTGGCGGACGGCAGCATCAAGCTGCCGTTCGATCACAACATGATCGTGGCATCGGTACAGGAACGCCTGTTTTCAAAGTCGCTGTACAGCAGCTTGCCGCTGATGTTCCTGGGCAATGAATTCAGCGCGCCGGAAGCGACCACGATCTTTTCCCTGGTGCTGGCACGGCCGGTGTTGAAGACCAGTATTCGCCAGCGCATGTTGAAGCTGACCGAGGCGGGGTATCTGCGGGAGACGGGGCGCAAGAAGCAGGGTGAAGGCGGCAGGCCCCAGGCGACGGTGGAAAACCTGAAGCCTGGGGACATTTACTTCTTTGATCGAAGTTTCGCCGAGTAGGCGGCGTCAATTCATCCAGTTGCCGCCATCGACGTTGTAGGTCTGGGCCACTACATAGTCGGCCTCCTGCGAGGCCAGGAAGATCGCCATCCCGGTCAAATCTTCCGCCGTGCCCATCCGTCCAAAGGGCACCTCATCCCCTACCCGCTTTTTCTTCTCGCCGGGCGCCAGCCCCTCATGCTTGGCAAACAACGCGTCCACCCCATCCCAATGTTCCCCATCCACCACGCCCGGTGCGATGGCGTTGACGTTGATGCCCTGCTTGATCAGGTTCAGCCCCGCCGATTGCGTCAGGCTGATCACCGCTGCCTTGGTCGCACAGTAGACCGCCACCAGCGCCTCGCCCCGGCGCCCGGCCTGGCTGGCCATGTTGATGATCTTGCCGCCGTGGCCCTGGCCGATCATCTGCCGCGCAGCGGCCTGCAGGGTGAACAGCGTGCCGGCGACGTTGATCGAGAACAGCCGTTCATAGCTGTCACGGGTGATGTCGACGAGGGGCGCCAGGTCGAACAGCGCCGCGTTGTTGATCAAAATATCCAGCTTGCCGGCCTGGGCCACCACGGCGGCAATCGCGCTGTCGATGGACGCTTGGTCAGTGACGTCCATGGCTACCGCATAGGCTTGTGGGCCCAGTTCAGCCGCTGTGGCCTGGGCCCGTTGCAGGTTGATATCGGCGATGGCCACCGTGGCGCCTTCGGCGATATAGGCCTGGGCGAAGGCGCGGCCGATACCGCGCGCCGATCCGGTGATCAGCGCGCTCTTACCTTCCAGTCGTTTCATGGGTATGTCCCGTCAAAAATTACTTCGGATAACCGGCGCGTTTCATCTCGCGCTCGGTGGTGGACTGCGCTTGCAGCAGGGCCTGGTCAACCGACATGCCGCCGGTCAGCGCCGCCGAGAACAGCTTGCCGACCGAGGTGCCGATGGCCTGGAACTCAGGGATCGTCACGTATTGAATGCCCACGTACGGCACCGGCTTGGCCGATGGGTGCGCGGGGTCGGCGTGTTTCATCATTTCCAGGGTCACCTGGGCAAACGGGGCGGCCTTCAGGTACGCCTCGTTGTAGGTGGACTGGCGGGTGCCGGGCGGTACGTTGGTGATGCCTTCCTTGTCGGCGACCAGTTGGATGTAATCCTTGGAGGTCGCCCAACTGATAAAGGCCTTGGCGGCGTCCTTGTGCTTGGACGTGGCCGGGATCGCCAGGGACCAGGCGTAGAGCCATGACGAGCCTTTATCAGTGACTTCGGTCGGCGCGGCGGCAAAACCGACGCTGTCGGCGACCTTGCTCTGGCTTTTATCGGTGGTGAAGGAGCCGGCCACGCTGGCATCGACCCAGATCGCGCACTTGCCGCTGTTGAACAGCGCCAGGGTTTCGTTGAAGCCGTTGCTGGACACGCCCGGCGGGCCGTATTGCTTGAGGGTGTTGACGTAGAAATTGGCCGCGGCGGTCCACTCGGGACTGGTCAGCTCGGGCTTCCACTGCTCGTCAAACCAGCGCGCGCCAAAGGCGTTGGCCATGGTGCTCAGCAAGGCGATGTTCTCGCCCCAACCGGCCTTGCCGCGCAGGCACATGCCGTATTGGTCCTTATCCTTGGCGGTGAGCTTGGAGGCGAACTCGCCGAGCTGGGTCCAGGTAGGATGCGACGGCATAGTCAAGCCTGCCTGCTTGAACAGGTCGGTGCGGTAATAGGTGACGGTGCTTTCGCCATAGAACGGCAAGGCGTACAGGGTGTTATTGACCGACAGGCCTTGGCGTACCGAGGGGAAGATATCGTTGGCGTCGTAATCGGCGGGCAGCTGGGTCAGCGGTTCCAACCAGTGCTTGGCGCCCCAGAGCGGGGTTTCGTAAGTGCCGATGGTCAGCACGTCGAACTGCCCGCCCTGGGTGGCGATATCGGTGGTGAGGCGCTGGCGCAGCACGTTTTCTTCCAGCACCACCCAGTTGAGCTTGATGTCCGGGTGCTGTGCTTCGAACACTTTGGACAGGCGCTGCATGCGGATCATGTCGCTGTTGTTGACCGTGGCGATGGTGACGGTGTCGGCAGCCTGGCCGGGCATGGCCAATGCCAGGCCGGAAAGCAGGAACAACGCTTGCGGGAGCTTGAACATAGCGGTTTCCACCTGTTGTTTTTGTTGTTGAGGGCCGATTACAGCAGCTTGGCCAGGCCCTCACAAACGCAGGGCGGATGCTCGACTGATACTTTTTTAACCGTCGCCTGTCAGTTAAAAAAGTATCAGTGCCAAGCGAAACCGGGGGTAGCGCGGGTATCGCCAACCCGCGTATTTTGAGGCGATTCCACCCATACAAGAGGCATTACCATGCCCATCAGCCGCGCCCAACTGTTCGAACACCGTCCCGCCGAACTCGAAGTGATCCTGCCCGAACCGGATCATTGCTTTCGCTGGTTCGAACACGACTATCCCTATGAGCTGGCGCGCTGGAACCACCACCCTGAATTCGAAATCCACCTGATCCGCCAGGGCAACGGCAAGCTGGTGGCCGGCGACTACATTGGTGCGTTCAGTGCCGGGCATGTGGCACTGATCGGCCCCGATCTGCCCCACGACTGGATCGGTGAGCTGGCGCCCGGCGAATACCTGAGCGGCCGCGACGTGGTGCTGCAATTCGACGGCGCCGCCCTCCTCGCCCTGCGCAAGACCCTGCCGGAGCTCGGGGACCTCTCGGCGTTGTTCGAACAGGCCCGTCGTGGCCTGGAATTTATTGGCGAGGCCGCTGTAAAGGCAGCGCACTTGATGGAAGCCATCGGCAACGCCCAGGGCCTGCAACGGTTGATCCTGTTCCTGCAACTGCTCGACAGCCTGAAAAATGCGCCGACGCAACAGGTCAAGGCCCTGGCCAGCCCCTGCTATGCGCCGACCCTGGACGCACGCAGCGCCGAACGCATCAACAAGGCGTTCGACTATTTGATGCGCGAGCTGACGGGCGATGTGCGCCTGTCGGTGATCGCACAACAACTGGACATGAGCGAACCGGGCTTCTCGCGTTTCTTCAAACGCAACACTGGCCACGGTTTTATCGACTTGATGCGCAAGTTCCGCGTGCAACGCGCCTGCCGGCTGTTGCTGCAAAGTGATATGTCGGTGGCCGATATCTGCTTTGAAGTGGGCTACGCCAACCTGTCCAATTTCAATCGGCACTTCCGGATCGAAATGAACCAGACACCGAGTGACTATCGGCGGGAAACAGCCATGCACCTGTTCCAGCGCATTGAAAAAATGACACCCAGTCAATTCTGACCAAAAGGTCGACTAATCCCGTTTTTTTGCAGGCTGATCAATCGATTGAGCAAAGTTGGTACAACCTGTGCAAACGTTTGCGGTATGAACTTGGCCACCCAGTTCACCTCTTCCCGAAGCATCGGGTCTAAACCGCGTACGAATAGGGATTTTCAATGCACTTCACCTCAAGGCGTCCTACCCCCTTTGGTGTTTCCTTGCTACTGGCTGCCGTTACGGGAGTACTCAGCGCTCCCATTTTGGCGCAGGAAAAACCTGTCGATGACTCAGCACAGGGCGAAACGCTCAGCCCTGAGGCAAACCCGGCAAAAAAAGGCGTGTACCTGTCGGACTGGTTCAACCAGGACCTGACGTTGATCGGCAGCAAAGACATCAGTTTCGGCCCCAAGCCGCAGGATGATATCTACCTGGAGTACGAATACTTCGGCCGCAAAGGCCCCTTCGAGCTATACGGCTATATCGACGTGCCGAAGATCCTCACCATCGGCAACAGCAATGACAAAGGTGTGTGGGACCATGGCTCGCCCGTGTTCATGGAGCATGAGCCACGTATCTCCATCGACTACCTCGCAGGCCGCAGCCTCGCCATCGGGCCGTTCAAGGAATGGTATGTCGCGTTCGACTGGATCTACGACCACGGCAGCAATAAGGAAAATCGCGCCAACACCCTGTACAGCGGCCTCGGCACCGACATTGACACCCACTCGCGGGTCAACCTGTCGGCCAACTTCTACGGGCGTTACCAGTGGGAAAACTATGGTGCCAGCAATGAATATTCCTGGGACGGTTACCGCGCGCAAATGAAGTACATCGTGCCCATCGGCAAATTCGACAACGGCGCCTCACTGACCTATATCGGCTTCACCAACTACGATTTCGGCTCGGACCTGCACAAGGACAACCCGGCGCGCACCGCCAATTCCGTGGTGGCCACCAACGTGCTGTTGTATTCGTTTACCCACCTGCGGTTCACCCTGGTCGGCCGTTACTTCCATAACGGCGGCAACTGGGAAGACGGCAGCGAGTTGAATTTCGGCGAAGGCAACTTCCGCGCCCGCTCCGACGGCTGGGGTTATTACGCCGGCGTGGGCTACCAATTCTGATCAAGGAGCTATAGATGAAAGCATTTACCCGTCGCTCTGTTACCGGCTTCTCGATGGCTGTCGGCCTGGCGCTGCTACCCCATGTGGTGCTGGCGAATACGCCTGCGCCGATCAAACCCAAGGTGATGCTGATCACCATGTTCGCCCCCGAGGCGCAAACCTGGATTGATCGCCTGGAACTCAAGCAGGAAGTGCGTGTACCAGGGCTGTCCGCCGAATACCCGGTGATCCGCTGCAACACCCAGGACGTGTGCCTGCTGGTGACGGGCATGGGCCAGACCAATGCCGCCGCGTCCACGTTGGCATTGGCGCTGTCGCCCAAGTTCGACCTGCGCCAGAGCTACTTCCTGATCGCCGGGATCGCCGGTATCAGCCCCAAGCACGGCACCCTCGGCACCGCCGCCTGGGCGCATTACCTGGTGGAGTTCGGCACCCAGTGGGAGCTGGACTCACGGGACGCGCCCAAGGATTGGCCGACCGGCTATATCGGCATCAACACCAAGGGCCCCAACGAAAAACCACCGTTGGACTACAAGACCGAAGTGTTTGAGCTGAATCCCAAATTGCAGGCCAAGGCCTTCGCCTTGTCGCACAACGTCGAGCTGACGGAAAGCAAGGAATCCAGCGCCTGGCGCAAACACTACCCCGCCGCCCCTGCCAACCAACCGCCGCAGGTCACCCGCTGCGACACGCTGGCCGGCAATACCTGGTTCTCCGGCACACGCCTCAGCGAACGTGCCGAAGTCTGGACCAAGCTGCTGACCGACAACAAAGGTGAATACTGCACCACCCAGCAGGAAGACAACTCCACCTATGAAGCGTTGCTGCGCGCCAGCCGCGAAGGCTTGGTGGATATCCAGCGCCTGGCGGTGGTACGTGCCGGCTCGGACTTCGACCGCCCTTACCCTGGCTACAGCGAAGTGGACAACCTGCTGAAATACGCCGATCAAGGCGGCTTCGTGCCGGCGCTCGAGAACCTCTACCGCACGGGCAACCCGTTGGTACAGGCGATCCTGAAGAACTGGTCGGCCTGGGAGAAAGGTGTTCCCGAAGCTTGATGGAGATCGACAGGTGGGAGGAGTAAGCCCCTCCCACATTTTCACCGTGTCAGGGCAGGAAGATGATTTTGTCGGGGCTGCCCTGGTTCACTTCTTCGTAACACTCCACGCCATTTGCCAACGCGACTTCACGCAAGCCCGTCGGCAACGGCAGCAAGCCTTCATCAAAGAAGCGCCCGAACTGTTCCAGCATCACCGCGCATTGCTCGCCGTTGTAGAGCAGCGAATTGATCCCCACCACCGAGCCGCCCTTGCGATACAGGGCCAGGGCCGGCAGTTGCACATGACCGTCCACCGGTGCCGCGATAATCGCGATACGACCGAACGGCGCCAGGCCCGCCACGGCCGCCGGCAGCCAGAAACCGGTGGTGTCGAAGATCACATCGGCGCCGCCCTTGAACACGGCATTCACCTGCGCACCCAGTTCTTCCGGCGTGCCCAGGGCAATCGCCTCGAAGCCCTGCGCTTGCAAGACTTCAACCTGCTCCGGTCGACGCACGGCGGCCAGTACTTGGGCGCCGCGGATTTTCGCCAAGGCCAGGGTCGCGCTGCCCACCGCGCCATTGGCGCCAATCACCAACAAGCGCGTGCCCTGGATCACCCCGCTACGCTCAAGGGCGTCCCAGGCGGTGGTGTACGGTACGCCGAGGCTCGCGGCCTGGGCAAAACTCAGGTGGGTGGGTTTATGCGCCACACCCTTGGCCGACACGGTGAGGTACTGGGCGTGGGAACCGTCGGCAAAGAACCCCAGGTCGCGGCCGGTGCCCCAGACTTCCTGACCCACCAGTTCCTGTGGCCCCTCCACGACGACACCGGCAAAGTCGCGGCCGGGAATGCGTGGCAAGGTGGTGTAGGGGAAGCGGCCGAGCACGTTCTTGACGTCGCTGGGGTTGAGGCCCGCGGCCTTGATCTGTACCAGCACTTCACCCGCGGCCGGCACCGGGGTGGCGACGTCGACAAAGCCGAGGGCGGCGAGATCGCCGGTGGCAGTAAATTGCAGTGCTTTCATGGCCAATATCCATCGAAGAAAAAAAGCAGGTCAAGACAACCAGGTGCCCACCAGCTGCCGGCCCATGGGCCAGAGCTTTTCGCCCAGCAGCATGCCCATCAGGCCTATCAAGGCGATGGCCGGGGGCGCGGGCGAGCGGAAATCCAGGGCACCATAGATCACGCCGACAAACAGGCCGATGGCGAGGGAAATCAGATAGTTCATGGTGAGCAGCGCCGTGTGGTGAGAGGCGCTCAGTGTAGAGAGGCGTTTCCTGAAGCATCGGCCAAGTGCTTCAGGATTTCGGCCATCCGTTCAACCGGCGTAGTGCGAGGGCGCCACGCCGAGTTCGCGGCGAAACATGTCGCTGAAGCTGCTGGGTGAATAGCCGAGCGAGCGGGCAATCCCGCTGACCGACTGGCCCTGGATCAATTCCGCCACCGCCGTGGCCAATTGCACCTGGCGACGCCACTCGGCGAAGCCCATGCCCAGGTTGTGCTGGAACAACCGCGCCAGGGTGCGCACGCTGGCACCAGCGGTTTCGGCATGTTGCTCAAAAGGGATCTCCAGGGAGGGCGCGGCCATGACCGCCTGGCAGACATTGATCAGTCGACGGTCAGCCTCAACCGGCATGGCGATGCGGATCGGCGAGCGGCGCGCCCGTTGCAGCTCCAGCAAGGCCAGGCTGACCACCGCGTCGTAGTACGCCGCCTCACCGTTGTCGCCCTCGTCCACCAGCGTGACGATCAACTCGCGGAGCAGCCCTCCCACCTCGATCACCTGCACCTGGCTGTCCAGCGTCGCTGCCAATGCTGGTCGCAGGTAGATATTGCGCATCTGCAAATCCGACACCACGCGGATCCCATGTTCCACCCCCGGCGGCAGCCACACCGCACGTTGAGGCGGCACCACCAGGGCTTCACGGGGCGTCTCGACCCACATCACGCCGCTCATGGCGTAGAGCAACTGGCCCCATTCGTGGCTATGCGGCTCCACGTACAGCCCACGCGGGTAGGTACGCGCCAAGGGCTGTACGGGAACGGCGTGGTCACTGAGGTCGGGGGGCGCGGCCAGGGCCATGGGGATGCACATCAATCAAGGAAGAGTCGCCATGGTAATGACCACCGCTGGAGAATCCGAGTGAATTTTTGCGGCACGGGACGATCACTTGTTTATACATGGAGGGTTAATGGACCAATGAATAACGCAAAACTATTTGTGATCGACTACAGCCTGCACGGTGAACCCAAGTCCTTCATCATTCGCCTGGAAAAGCTTGATGCAGCAGAAGCCTGGCACTGGGCAAGCTGTGACGCAGGGGTGGGCCGTATCGGTCGGTTCGCCCGCGAGCAAGTGAAGAAGACCAGCCAGCAGCAAGCCGAAAAGTTCGGTATTACCCACGTACAATGGCGCCGCTCGGACGCGCGCGCCCAGGCTTGATCAGGGAGTGACAAACATGAATTTATCCATACCGGTCAATGGCAAGGCGCGCATTGATTACACCCAGGAAACGCTTTTTGGGCCCATGGCCAAGCATGTCGAGTGCCAAGTGAGCGTGCAACGGCGAGCTGGCGGGACTGTGCTGAAGGTGTTCCAGCCTTTGCCGGACGATCTGCACGCGGCGCAGACCGTGGTGTTTGCGCTGGAGGGGCGGCGTACCCGCGCAGTGGTGAAGGATAGCCAGCACCTGTCTGACCATAGCTTGCGGCTTGAACTGGAAACCCAATAGGGAATAAACCGCAGCTTACCTGTGGGAGCTCGATGGCCCTAGGTATCTACACCACTCTGGATATGGCGCTGGACCGGTGGCGAGGAAGCTTGCTCCCGCCGGCTGCCTGACAGCTGACCACAATCTAACCGTTACCCCGCGATCCAAATGTGGGAGAGGGCTTGCTCCCGCTGGCGGCCTGACAGCCGAGCGCCACCTAACGGTTAGACCGCGATCCAAATGTGGGAGGGGGCTTGCCCCCGATAGCGGTGTGTCAGTCGATTCATCAGGTGACTGATTCAGCGCCATCGGGGCATCGGTATCTATACAATTCTGGCTATGGCGCTGAACCTGTGGCGAGGGAGCTTGCTCCCGCCGGCTGCCTGACAGCCCACCGCCATCTAACGGTTAGACCGCGATCCAAATGTGGGAGGGGGCTTGCCCCCGATAGCGGTGTG